>NZ_JBFAAD010000005.1:26243-339678 GCF_040639555.1 Streptomyces sp. NPDC023838 | reverse complement strand
GGGAAGGGGTTGAGGTGGCGCAGGTGGGCCTGGGCGATGGCCACGCCTTCGGCGCGCAGACGGCGCACGGCCGCGGTGATGGGCCCGTAGGTCGAACCCCAGCCGAGGACCAGGGTGTTGGCCCCGCCCAGGTCGTCGACCTCCAGGTCCGGGACCTCGATCCCGGCGATCTTCGCTTGCCGGGTGCGGACCATGAAGTCGTGGTTGGCGGGGTCGTAGGAGATGTTCCCGCTGCCGTCCTGCTTCTCGATGCCGCCGATGCGGTGCTCAAGGCCGGGGGTGCCAGGGACCGCCCACGGCCGGGCCAGCGTCTGCGGGTCGCGTTTGTAGGGCCAGAACACCTCGGTTCCGTCGGCCAGTGTGTGGTTGGGGACGGTCGCGAACTGGACCCGCAGATCGGGCAGTTCACTGGCATCGGGGATACGCCAGGGCTCGGACCCGTTGGCCAGGTAACCGTCGGAGAGTAGGAACACCGGCGTCCGGTAGGTCAGGGCGATCCGGGCGGCGTCCAGGGCCGCGTCGAAGCAGTCGGCCGGGGTCCTCGGTGCGACGATCGGCACTGGGGCTTCGCCGTTGCGGCCGTACATCGCCTGGAGCAGGTCGGCCTGCTCGGTCTTGGTGGGCAGGCCGGTGGAGGGGCCGCCGCGCTGGATGTCGACGACGAGGAGCGGCAGTTCGAGGCTGACGGCGAGGCCGATGGTCTCGGACTTGAGCGCCACACCCGGGCCGGAGGTCGTCGTCACCGCGAGGGAGCCGCCGAAGGCCGCGCCGAGTGCGGCGCCGATGCCGGCGATCTCGTCCTCGGCCTGGAAGGTGCGCACGCCGAAGTTCTTGTGCTTGGACAGCTCGTGCAGGATGTCCGAGGCCGGGGTGATGGGGTACGAGCCCAGGTATAGCGGCAGATCAGCCTGCTGGCCCGCCGCGACGAGCCCGTAGGCGAGGGCCAGATTGCCGGAGATGTTCCGGTACGTGCCGGTGGGGAAGGCCTTGGTGGCCGGGGCGACCTCGTACGAGACGGCGAAGTCTTCCGTCGTCTCGCCGAAGTTCCAGCCCGCGCGGAACGCGGCGACGTTGGCCTCGGCGATCTCGGGTTTCTTGGCGAACTTCTGCCGCAGGAACGCTTCGGTCGCCTCGGTGGGCCGGTGGTACATCCAGCTGAGCAGCCCCAGAGCGAACATGTTCTTGCTGCGTTCGGCCTCCTTGCGGGGCAGGCCGAACTCCTTGAGCGCCTCGACCGTCAGCGTGGTCAACGGCACCGGGTGGACGTTGTAGGCGTCCAGAGAGCCGTCCTCCAGCGGCGAGGTCGCATAGCCGACCTTCGCCATCGGGCGCTTGGTGAACTCATCCGTGTTGACGATGATGTCCGCGCCGCGCGGCACGTCCGCGAGGTTGGCTTTGAGGGCGGCGGGGTTCATGGCGACCAGGACGTTGGGTGCGTCGCCGGGGGTGAGGATGTCGTGATCGGCGAAGTGCAGCTGGAAACTGGAGACGCCCGGCAGGGTGCCGGCAGGAGCGCGGATCTCGGCGGGAAAGTTCGGCAGCGTGGAAAGATCGTTACCGAACGAGGCGGTCTCCGAGGTGAACCGGTCCCCCGTGAGCTGCATCCCATCACCCGAATCACCCGCGAAACGGATGATCACCCGATCAAGGCGCTTGACTTCCTTCAGCATGGAGTGGCTCCTCAACCCTTGATTTCGCAGATGGTGGCGCCGGACGTGACGGACGCGCCCACTGCTGCCGCGAGATCCCTGATGGTGCCGGAGCGGTGGGCGTTGAGGGGCTGTTCCATCTTCATGGCTTCGAGGACGACGACGAGGTCGCCTTCCTTGACTTCCTGGCCTTCTTCGACGGCGACCTTGACGATGGTGCCCTGCATGGGGGACGCGAGTGAGTCGCCGGAGGCCGCCGAGCCGGCCTTCTTGGTGGCGCGGCGCTTGGGCTTGGCCCCGGCCGCCAGGCCCGTACGGGCCAGGGACATGCCGAGCGAGGAGGGCAGCGAGACTTCCAGGCGCTTGCCGCCGACCTCGACCACCACCGACTCCCGCTCGGTGACCGCTTCGTCGCCGTCGCTCGCCGGGGGGACGAACGCCGGGATGGCGTTGACGAATTCGGTCTCGATCCAGCGGGTGTGGATGCGGAAGGGGTCGGCGGTGAAGGCGGGGTCGACCACGACGGCCTGGTGGAAGGGGATGGCGGTGGCCATGCCTTCGACCTTGAACTCGGCGAGTGCGCGGGAGGCGCGCTGGAGGGCCTGTTCGCGGGTGGCGCCGGTGACGATCAGCTTGGCGAGGAGGGAGTCCCAGGCGGGGCCGATGACCGAGCCGGACTCGACGCCCGCGTCCAGGCGCACGCCGGGGCCGCTGGGCGGGGCGAAGGAGGTGACGGTGCCGGGGGCGGGGAGGAAGTTGCGGCCGGGGTCCTCGCCGTTGATGCGGAACTCGAAGGAGTGGCCGCGGATCTCGGGGTCGCCGTAGCCGAGTTCCTCGCCGTCGGCGATGCGGAACATCTCGCGGACGAGGTCGATGCCGGTGACCTCTTCGGTGACGGGGTGTTCGACCTGGAGGCGGGTGTTGACTTCCAGGAAGGAGATCGTGCCGTCGGTGCCGACGAGGAACTCCACGGTGCCCGCGCCGACGTAGCCGGCTTCCTTGAGGATGGCCTTGGAGGCGGCGTACAGCTCCGCGTTCTGGGCCTGGCTCAGGAACGGCGCCGGGGCCTCCTCCACCAGCTTTTGGTGGCGGCGCTGGAGCGAGCAGTCACGGGTGGAGACGACGACGACGTTGCCGTGGGTGTCGGCCAGGCACTGGGTCTCGACGTGGCGGGGCTTGTCGAGGTAGCGCTCCACGAAGCATTCGCCGCGCCCGAAGGCGGCGACGGCTTCGCGGACGGCCGAGTCGTACAGCTCCGGCACTTCTTCGAGGGTGCGGGCGACCTTGAGGCCGCGGCCGCCGCCGCCGAAGGCCGCCTTGATGGCGATGGGCAGTCCGTGCTCTTGGGCGAAGGCGACGACTTCGTCGGCGCCGGAGACGGGGTCGGGGGTGCCGGCGACCAGGGGGGCTCCGGCGCGCTGGGCGATGTGGCGGGCGGCCACCTTGTCGCCGAGGTCGCGGATGGCCTGCGGCGGCGGCCCGATCCAGATCAGACCGGCATCCAGGACGGCCTGGGCGAACTCGGCGTTCTCGGAGAGGAAGCCGTAGCCCGGGTGGATCGCGTCGGCTCCCGAGTCCCGGGCCGCCTGGAGCACCTTGGCGATGTCCAGGTAGCTGGTGGCCGGGGTGTCACCGCCCAGGGCGAACGCCTCGTCGGCCGCGCGGACGTGCAGAGCGTCCCGGTCCGGATCGGCGTAGACGGCTACGCTCCCGATCCCGGCGTCCCGGCAGGCACGGGCGACACGGACAGCGATTTCGCCACGGTTGGCGATGAGCACCTTGCGCACGACGACTGCTCCTCAACTTGCGGGTGCTGAAGCGGAAAGATCGAGAACGAAACGCCGAGTGGGTTTGTACAGCTCCACCCTCGAAGCATCCTGGAGGGACCGTATCCGGCGTTACTCCGCAGTTGTCCACCGTCCGGTAACCAAACGGGTGGTGCCGGATGCCTGACCGCGATTCCGCCCCCAATACCCCTACCGCGCCCGCCAGT
The DNA here is from genome assembly GCF_040639555.1 of Streptomyces sp. NPDC023838. Classification (NCBI taxonomy): domain Bacteria; kingdom Bacillati; phylum Actinomycetota; class Actinomycetes; order Kitasatosporales; family Streptomycetaceae; genus Streptomyces; species Streptomyces sp. NPDC023838. The sequence continues at coordinate 336,036 of NZ_JBFAAD010000005.1, read as the reverse complement.
CGGGCCACGGCGCGGGTGGTGCACCCCGAGTGGCCCGCGATCACGGGGAATTGCCGGAGAGCGCATCAGGGGTTGACTTCCGCCCCCGTCCGGCGCGTGGCCGAGGTAATGCATTCCGGATCGCGGCTGCCGGAATCCCGGAATTCCCCACCCCTGTCTTCGGCGGAGGCGGGAATCAAGGCCCCTGCCTCGCGCGTTGTGTGAACTGCCTGGGGGAGCACCGCTCTTACCGGAACCGTGGGCAGGAACCGTGGGCCGGGGGCGCGGGTCGGGTGCCTCAGTGACCGACGCCACAACCGGGGCGCGCCGGAAGCGCACGGAAGCGCGCCAGGAGCGCGCCGGAGCACGCCGGGAGCAGGGGCGGAGCAGGGCCGGGTGGCGGACGCCGCATACGGGTGCCCGGCCGTGCCCCCGTAAAGGGTGCGCTAAAACAGACCTACCGTACGGTTCCATCGGCCAGGGGAGGGCAGGAATTCCGGAATCGGTCCGGGTGTTTGGGTGATTTCGTACCTGTTTAATAGCTTTGACAAACCGGGATACCGGTTTGTAATCTCTTTGGCAAGTCACTGCAGCACCACTGTGCACATAAGGCTGGGGGGAGCTATGCGCTTTCGGATGTTGGGCCCGCTGGAGGTGATGTCCGGCGGCCGGCAGGTCCCGTTGGGGGGAATCAGGCAGCGGGCGACGCTGGGCTATCTGCTGTTGCAGGCCAATCAGGTCGTTCCTACGAGCCGGCTGCTGTCCGCGCTCTGGCAGCCGGGCCAGGCGCCCGCCACCGCACGGAAGATCCTGCAGAACGCGGTGTGGGGGCTGCGCGGGATCCTCGCCGAGACCGGCCCCGAGGGGACCGGAGCCACGGCCGAGCTGGTCACCCGGGCTCCGGGGTACGTGATCCGGACCGACCCCGACCAGATCGACCTGAACGTCTTCCGGCGCCGGGTCGGGGAGGGCCGGGCCGAACTCGCGGACGGGCGGCCCGAGGCGGCCGTCGCCTCGCTCGGCGCGGCGCTCGCCCTGTGGCGCGGCCCGGCGCTCGCCGACCTCGCCGAGACCGGCGTCATATGGCCCGAGCTCACGGCCGTGCAGCACGCCCGGCTGGACGTCCTGGAGGACTACTTCGAGGCGAGGCTGGCGTGCGGCCAGCACTACGCGGTCCTGGGTGAGCTGGAAGCCGCCGTCGAGGCCGAGCCGTTGCGTGAGCGCAGCTCGGGGCAGCTGATGCTGGCCCTGTACCGCTGCGGGCGGCAGGCCCACGCGCTCGCCGTCTACAACCGTCTGCGCGCCACCCTGGTCGAGGACCTCGGCCTGGAGCCCGGCCGCGAGCTGCGCGGACTCCAGCGGGCGATCCTCGCCCACGACCCGGCGCTGGGCCTCGTGCCCCCGACGCCGACTCCGACGCCGACTCCGCCCCCGGCCGCCGTCCCCGCGCAGCCGGCCGCCCTGGCGCCCGTCCCCGCCGCCGACCTGCCGTGCGAACGCGGTGAACGGCGTCGTACGCTCACCGCGGTCTCGGGCCATCGCAGGCACGGCCGGCCCGGCGAGCGTGCGGGGTCCACGCACGCCGTGATACCGGCCCAACGGAGCGGCGCACAGCGCAGTGTGATCGAGCGTCAGTCGCTGACCGTGCTTCTCGTGCAGGCCAGGGTGGCCCCCGGGCCGGTCGTCCCGCCCCTCGGTGCGTGGGCCGGCGTCGGAGCCGGAAACGGAGTGGGGATCGGCATGGGGATCGGCGTCGGGGCCGGGGGCCCGGACCTCGATCTCGACGAGGTGGTCGAACTGGACGAGTCACTGGAGCGGGTCAGTGCGACGGCGCGCGCCCGCATCGAGCACTTCGGCGGCCGTGTCGTGGGCTCCGTGGGCCCGGTCTCGCTCGGCCTGTTCCAGGACGAGGACGGCGGGGACGGCACGGGCCGGGTGGGCGGCGCGGCCCTGCGCGCGCTCCGGGCCGCCGCCGCCATACGGGACGCGGTCACCCCGCCCGGCCGGGCCACCGGCCACGGCTCGCCCGCCGACCGGAGCCTGACCCTGCACGCGGCGGTGGCGACCGGCCAGGCGCTGGTCCGCTTCGCCCCCGGCGACCCCGGAACCCCGCAGTCCGTCAACGGGACGCTCCTCGATCTCGGGCAGCGGCTGTTGGCGCTGGCCGCCCCCGGCGAGATCATCGCCTGCGAGGTCGCCCGGCTGGCCGCCGGACCCGAGGTCTCCTACGGCCCGGCCGAGGGCTCGCCGCGCCTGTGGCGGGTGCGTGAGGTGTACGCCAGGCCGGGCTCGGTCCGTCCCCGCCCCCAGGCCGTCGACGAACAGCCGGGCCGCCCGTCGCCGGTGACCGCGGCGTACTCCTCGGCCATCGTCGGGCCGCCCCGGCGGATCGGGGCCTGACCGGCGGCGCTCGGAACCGCCTGTCCGGGCGTCGACGTGAGTCCGTGTCCCGTCGGGGTGCGGGACACGAACTCACCCCGACGCCCGAACAGGCGCCCAGACGCGCGCCCGAACAGGCGCCCAGACGCGCGCCCGAACAGGCGCCCAGACGCGCGCCCGGACAGGCGTCCCAACGCGCGCCCACACAGGCGCCCCACCGCGCGCCCGAACAGCGGTCCACGCGCCAGGCGCAGGACCCCGACGCCCAGCCCAGCCCCCGCCGGCGGCCCTACGGCAGCGCCGCGGCGAGCCCCGGGGTGCCGTCGGGCTTCAGGGAGCCGAGCGCGTCGGCCCGGGCCAGCCGGGGCAGCAGCAGCCGCCAGAACTTGCCGAACATCTGCCGCGAGAACCAGCGCGGCTGGCTGCGCCCCATCGCCTCGAAGCCGACGGTGGTCGCCGCGATCACCGCCTTGGCGTCCTCCACCGCGACCCCCTCGGCGAGCGACCCCTCGGCCGCCGCCCCGGCCAGCACCTCGCCCACCCAGTCGACCCAGTACTGGCGCAGGTCCGTCGCCCCCTTCCAGGTCGCGTCCGAGCTGAGCCCGAACCCGGCTCTCAGGACCACGTCGTCGCCGAGCCGGAACGCCAGCGCGTGCGTGGTGTCCACGAGGACCTGGAGCGCTCTGCCGTGTCCGGCCTGGCACGGTGGCGCGATCCGGCGCAGGGAGGCCATGGCGTGGTCGCCGACGGCCTCGGCCAGGGCGTTCTTGCTGACGAAGTGGAAGTGCAGCGCCCCGTTGCTGACCCCGGCCCGGGTGCTGATCGCGGTCAGTGAGGACGGCGCGAAACCGTCCCGGTCGAACACCTCGGCCGCGGCCAGGATCAGCGTCTGACGTGTCCGCTCAGCCCGTTGCTGCTTGCTCATGGTGTAACTCCGTTGTCGCGCAGGAAGGAAGGGGGCTTCTGGAGGACAGGAGCCAAGGACGAGATTGTATAGAAACCAACCCGACGGTTTCTTTACTCCTGTTGGAGTCTGTCGCAAAGCCGTCGCCGAACGGTCCGGGCGCCCTGTGTCCGTGGCCCTTTGATCTGCGCTTAAGGGGAGATTGGGTGATATCGCGGCCCGGTTCCCCGGCTGGAACCGGGCAGGTGCTCCCCGCCGGATTCAGGCCGGAATACCCTCCGTACGCCTTACGAACGGGACGCCCGGTCTGCAAGTGGCGTACGCGGCGTACGACCGCGTACGCGAAAAGGCCCGGGGAGACGGTGAATCCACCGTCTCCCCGGGCCCCTTCGCGCTGGTCGTGCCTACTTCCCCGCGGCCGCCGCGCACTCCGCGCAGGTGCCGAAGATCTCCACGGTGTGCGCCACGTTGACGAAGCCGTGCTGCTCGGCGATCGCCTCGGCCCACTTCTCCACCGCCGGGCCCTCGACCTCCACGGCCTTGCCGCACATCCGGCAGACCAGATGGTGGTGGTGGTCGCCCGACGAGCAGCGCCGGTAGACGGCCTCGCCCTCGCTCGTGCGCAGCACGTCGACCTCGCCGGCGTCGGCGAGCGACTGCAGGGTGCGGTAGACCGTGGTTAGCCCCACCGAGTCGCCCCGGTGCTTGAGCATGTCGTGCAGCTCCTGTGCGCTGCGGAACTCGTCCACCTGGTCGAGCGCCGCCGCCACGGCGGCCCGCTGCTTGGTCGACCGGCCGCGTACGGGTGGTCCAGCCGTCACCACAGGTGCCTCCCTCTAACCGTCGCCCGCTCACGTCGTCGGGCCATTCTGCCAGGTCGGGGTCAGACCGTGGCCTCGTCGGTCGCGGTACGCGCCCCCGGCACCTCCAGGGTGCACTGTTCCGCGACGGTTTCGGCCACCCGCGCACGCCTGCGCGCCAAAGGCGTCGCGAGCGCGGTCAGGGCGATGAACGCGCCGATCGCGAGCAGCACGATCGTCGCGCCGGGCGGCACGTCCTGGTAGTACGAGGTAACCGTCCCGGCCAGCGTGACCGTCGTACCGATGACCACCGCGAGGACGAAGGTCACCGCGAAGGAGCGCGAGATCTGCTGGGCCGCCGCCACCGGGACCACCATCAGCGCGCTGACGAGCAGCAGCCCCACGGCACGCATGGCCACCGTGACGGTGATCGCGGCGGTCACCGCGATCAGCAGGTTCAGCGCCCGCACCGGCAGCCCGGTCACCCGCGCGAACTCCTCGTCCTGGCTCACCGCGAACAGCTGCCGCCGCAGCCCGACCGTGACGAGCACCACGAACCCGGCGAGCAGACAGATCGAGGTGACGTCCGAGTCCGAGACGGTGGAGAGCGACCCGAAGAGGTACGAGGAGAGGTTGGCGTTGGAGCCGGTGTCCGAGAGGTTGACCAGGAGCACACCGCCCGCCATACCGCCGTAGAAGAGCATGGCGAGCGCGATGTCGCCGCGCGTCTTGCCGTACGCCCGGATCAGCTCCATCGTCACGGCGCCGACGACGGAGACGAGCGTCGCCATCCACACCGGGCTGCTGTTGAGCAGGAAGCCGAGGCCGACGCCGGTCATGGCGACATGGCCGATGCCGTCACCCATCAGCGCCTGGCGGCGCTGGACCAGGTAAATGCCGACGGCGGGCGCCGTGATGCCGACCAGGACGGCCGCGATGAGCGCCCGCTGCATGAAAGCGGTCTGGAGGATTTCCATGATCAGGTCAGCAGTCCTGTGCGGATCGGCTCGGCGGCCGAGTGGGGGTGGACATGGTCGTGGCCCGGCAGGGCGTGCTGGCCGGTGGCCTTGGGCGGCGGGCCGTCGTGGGTGACGCAGCCGTCGCGCAGCACCACCGCGCGGTCGATCAGCGGCTCCAGCGGGCCGAGCTCATGGAGCACGAGCAGCACGGTCGCGCCGCCCGCGACCTGCTCGCGCAGGGTCGCGGCGAGGATCTCCTGGCTGGCCAGGTCGACGCCCGCCATCGGCTCGTCCATGATCAGCAGTTCGGGCTCGGAGGCGAGCGCGCGGGCGATCAGGACGCGCTGGTGCTGACCGCCGGAGAGGGCGTTCACCGAGTCCTTGGCGCGGTCGGCGAGGCCCACGAGCTCGATGGCCCGGCGCACGGCCGCCCGGTCCGCCTTGGAGAGCAGACCCAGCTTCGTACGGGAGAGCCGCCCCGAGGCGACGACCTCGCGGACGGTCGCGGGCACCCCGGCGGCGGCGGTGGTGCGCTGCGGCACATAGCCGACGCGGGCCCAGTTCCGGAAGCGCTTCAGCTCCGTACCGAACAGCTCGACGCTGCCCCCGGTGAGCGGCACCTGGCCGATGACCGAGCGCACGGCGGTGGACTTGCCGGAGCCGTTGGCGCCGAGCAGGGCGACGACCTCGCCACGCCGGACGGTGAGGTCGATGCCGCGCAGCACCGGGCGCGCGCCGAGGGTCGCCGTGGCTCCGCGCAGGGAAATGACGGGGTCGGTCACGGGGTCGGTCAACGATTCCATCGTGGGTGCCTCCGATGTGCCGGCTGCGGATCGGGGAGTGCTGAGAGGGGAGCGCCCGGGGTGCTCACTTCGCGCCGAGTGCCTGCTGGAGCGCGGTCAGGTTGGACGCCATCACCTGGAGGTAGTCGGTGCCCCTGGACTTCTTGGTGATGCCTTCGAGGGGGTCCAGGACGTCCGTCTTCAGGCCGGTGTCCCCGGCGAGCGTCCTGGCGGTCTTGTCACTGGCCAGTGTCTCGAAGAAGACGGTGTTGACGTGGTCCTTCTTCGCCACGGACTGGAGCTCCTTGACCCGGGCGGGGCTCGGCTCGGCCTCGGGGTCGACGCCGGCGATGCCCTCCTGGGTCAGCCCGTACCGCTCGGCGAGGTAGCCGAAGGCGGAGTGGGTGGTGATGAAGGTCTTGGTGGCGGTGGTCTTCAGGCCCGCCGCGAACTTCTCGTTCAGCGCGCCGAGGTCCTTGACGACGGCGTCGGTGTTCTTCTTGTAGTCCGCCGCGTGGTCGGGGTCGGCCTTCTCCAGGGCCTTGCCGACGCCCTGGGCGACCTCGGCGTACTTGACCGGGTCCAGCCAGACGTGCGGGTCGGCGCCGGCCTCGCTGTCGCCGTGGTGCTCCTCGCCCTCGTGGCCGTGGCCGACCTCGGTGCCGTGGTCCTCCAGCTTGGTGAGGGTGGCGGCGTCGACGGTGTGCTTGGCGCCGGACTGGTCGATGGCCTTGTCCACGGCGGGCTGGATGCCCTTGAGGTAGACGATCAGGCCGGCCTCGCCGAGGGAGGCGGTCTGCTTCGGGCTGAGCTCCAGGTCGTGCGGCTCGACGCCCGGCTTCGTCAGGTTGCGTACGGAGACGTGGTCGCCGCCTATGCGCTCCGCGAGGTACTGCATCGGGTAGAACGACGCCACCACGTCGAGCTTGCCGTCCTTCTTGCCCGAGCCCGCGCCGGTGTCCGAGCAGGCGGTCAGGGCGCCGAGGCCGAGCACCACGGCGGCGGAGAGGGCGGCGGTGGGTATGAGGCGTCGTCGTACGTTCATGACAGTCATTTTCAACAAAAGTGGAAACGATTGTCAACAAAGGCTGGTGGGGCTCCTCTCCGGGTCCCTCTCAGGACCCCTCACCGGGCCCCCGCCGGGAGCTGCCCCGGCCCGTGCGGGGATACCGATTTGATCCAGGGGTGGAGACCGCCGCTAATCTGAGGCATTAGCCGTTCGTCGCCGTCGTAATGAAGAGAGCACCGTGGCCGCCGACAAGATCGACACCATCGTCAACCTGAGCAAGCGCCGTGGCTTCGTCTACCCCTGCAGTGAGATCTACGGTGGTCAGCGCGCCGCCTGGGACTACGGGCCGCTGGGTGTCGAGCTGAAGGAGAACCTCAAGCGCCAGTGGTGGCGTTACATGGTCACCTCGCGCGAGGACGTCGTCGGCATCGACTCGTCGGTGATCCTGGCCACCGAGGTCTGGGAGGCCTCCGGCCACGTCGCCACCTTCACCGACCCGCTCACCGAGTGCACCTCCTGCCACAAGCGCTTCCGTGCGGACCACCTCATCGAGGCGTACGAGGAGAAGCACGGCAAGGAGCCCGCGAACGGCCTCGCCGAGCTCAACTGCCCCAACTGCGGCAACAAGGGCACCTTCACCGAACCCAAGAACTTCTCGGGTCTGCTCTCCACCCACCTCGGCCCGACCCAGGACAGCGGCTCCGTCGCCTACCTGCGTCCCGAGACCGCGCAGGGCATCTTCACCAACTTCGGCCAGGTCCAGCAGACCTCGCGCAAGAAGCCGCCCTTCGGCATCGCGCAGATGGGCAAGTCCTTCCGCAACGAGATCACGCCCGGCAACTTCATCTTCCGCACCCGCGAGTTCGAGCAGATGGAGATGGAGTTCTTCGTCAAGCCGGGCGAGGACGAGAAGTGGCAGGAGTACTGGATGCAGGAGCGCTGGAACTGGTACACGGGCCTCGGCATGCGCGAGGAGAACATGCGCTGGTACGAGCACCCGAAGGAGAAGCTCTCCCACTACTCCAAGCGCACCGCCGACATCGAGTACCGCTTCCAGTTCGGCGGCAGCGAGTGGGGCGAGCTGGAGGGTGTCGCCAACCGCACCGACTACGACCTCTCGGCGCACGCCAAGGCGTCCGGCAGCGACCTGTCGTACTTCGACCAGGAGGCCGGTGAGCGCTGGACCCCGTACGTCATCGAGCCCGCCGCCGGTGTCGGCCGCTCCATGCTCGCCTTCCTCCTCGACGCCTACAGCGAGGACGAGGCGCCCAACGCCAAGGGCGTCATGGAGAAGCGCGCCGTGATGCGCCTCGACCCGCGCCTGGCGCCGGTCAAGGTCGCGGTGCTGCCGCTGTCGCGCAACCCGCAGCTCTCGCCGAAGGCGAAGGGGCTGGCGGCGGACCTGCGGCAGAACTGGAACATCGAGTTCGACGACGCGGGCGCGATCGGCCGTCGTTACCGTCGCCAGGACGAGATCGGCACGCCGTTCTGTGTCACGGTCGACTTCGACACGCTCGACGACAACGCGGTGACGGTGCGCGAGCGGGACACGATGTCCCAGGAGCGGGTGTCCCTGGACCAGATCCAGTCGTACCTGGGTGCGCGGCTTCTGGGCTGCTAGTTCGTCTGCGGGTGCGTGGGGGGCTGGTCGCGCCCGCGCGGCGGAGCCGCATATGTCACAGCCCCGCGCCCCTGAAAGCCTGGCCCCGTACCGCATGTTGATGCGGTACGGGGCCAGGCCTTTTGCCTTCGGGGGCGCGGGGAACCGCGCGCTCAGCCCAGCACGGTCCGCAGCCGAAGTCCTACGCGTGCCGCCCCGCAACCACCCCGCACGCCACCGCCAGCGGCAACTCCGCGAGCAACGCCAGCGCGACGGCCGTCGCGAACTCGGGGCCCGGCGCCGACGTCGTCACGTCGAACCACGCATCCATCAGCAACAGCGCCCCGGTCGCCGCGGCGGCGGGCGACACCCGCGGATCCCCGCGCCGCAGCAGCACCCCCGTCCCCGCCAGGCCCACGGCCAGTGCCGCGTCGAGGCCGATCCACGCCGCCGGCCAGTGGGAGACCTCTACGGTCTGCGGCAGGGTCTGCGCGAGGACCGCCATCCACGGCACCAGGGAAACCCCCGCCACCGTCAGCAGCGTCGCGAGGCGCGGCCGGCGGATGCGGATCTGCGGGGCGACGAGCGTCATGGCGGAGGGTCTCCTTCCGGCCCGGTGGTCTCTCCGCCGGGCACGCAACAAGCCTCGCCCGCCGGGCCGTTGAGATCAGTAGCGCGGCTGTCCGAACCGGGGGTGGTACCAGTGCCACCCCCGAGCGGGCAGTAGCGTGATGGCACCGCTCCGAACTGGGCGTTTACGGTATGCACATGGCAACTCCCGGCCCGCTGCGGCGCGCGTTCGACTGGGCCGCCGCGCACGCCCCGTGGTCGGCGTGGGCCTGGCGCAACACCACCTTCGCGGTCGCGGGCATACCGCTCGCGCTCCCCGCCGCCGGCTCCCTCACGTACATGGTCTTGGCGCCCGGACACACCCCCAGCGCCCTGCTGTTCGTCCTCGCTCTCAGCCCGCTCCTGACCGCACTCCAGCGCAGCCGCTTCTGGTCACTGCTGGGCCTCGACGTGCCGGGCATCGCCTGGCGCAGCCGCAGGCTCAGCTGGCGCGGGCTCGTCGAGCGGCTGCGGTCGGAGTCGACCTGGCGGCAGTACGGCTACCACCTCCTGGTCGCCCCGCTCGCCGCGACCGCGGGCGTCCTGGTGGTGTGCGGCTGGGCGGTGGGCATCGTGGGCGCCTTCGTCCTGTCGTGGGTGTGGGCGCTCCCGCTGAACGCCGGGCTCCCGAGGTGGACCAACGCGTACGTCCTGTTCGCCGTCGGCGGGGTGCTGCTCCTGCTCACCACCCCCTGGTTCGCCGCCGCCACCGTCCGGCTCGACGGCCACGCGGCCGCGACCCTGCTCGGCCCCAACCGCGCCAAGGAGCTGGAGCGGCGCGTGGAGACGCTCGCCGAGAGCCGCGCCGGGGTGCTGGACGCCGCCGACGCCGAGCGCCGCCGCATCGAGCGCGACCTGCACGACGGCGCCCAGCAGCGCCTGGTCTCCCTCGCCATGAACCTGGGCCTGGCCCGCGCCACCCTCACCGATCTGCCGCCCGAGGCCCGGGCCGTCATCGACGAGGCGCACCGCGAGGCCAAGGAGGCCATCGAGGAGCTCAACAACCTGGTACGCGGACTGCATCCGGCCGTCCTCGACGACCGGGGCCTGGACGCCGCGCTCTCCGGCATCGCCGCCCGCGCCCCGCTGCCCGTAGAGCTCAGCGTCGACATCGACCGCCGCCCGGCCCCCACGGTCGAGGCCGTCGCCTACTTCGTGGTCTCCGAGGCACTGGCGAACGTCGCCAAGCACGCCCGGGCGACCCGCTGTTCCGTCCAGGTCGGCCGCCGCGGCGACCTGCTGCGCCTCACCGTCTCCGACAACGGGGCCGGGGGTGCCGACGCCTCCGCCGGCACCGGACTGCGGGGCCTCGCCAAACGCGTAGGGTCCGTGGACGGAACCATCCGGATCAACAGCCCCCTCGGGGGCCCGACCGTCATCACTGTGGAGCTGCCGTGCGCGCTGTGATCGCCGAGGATTCGGTGCTGCTGCGGATAGGACTCGTCAAGGTCCTGGAAATGGCGGGTTTCGAGGTCGCCGCCGAGGCGGAGGACGCCGACGGGCTGCTCGCCGCCGTCGAGGAACACCGGCCGAAGCTGGCCCTCGTCGACGTCCGGATGCCGCCCGGCTTCACCGACGAGGGCGTACGAGCCGCCCTGATGATCCGTCAGCAGTGGCCGGACACCGCCGTGCTGCTCCTCTCGCAGTACGTCGAGGAGCGGTACGCGGCCGACCTGCTCACCGCCCAGACCGGCGGCATCGGCTACCTCCTCAAGCAACGGGTCGCCGACGTCGAGGAGTTCGTCGACGCCCTCCGGCGCGTGGCGGGCGGCGGCACCGCGCTCGACCCGCAGGTCGTCGCCCAGCTGCTGCTGCGCCGGGGCGGCGGCACCGACCCGCTGGAACGCCTCACCCCGCGCGAACGCGAAGTACTCGCCCTGATGGCCGAGGGCCGCTCCAACGCGGGCATCGCCGAGCAACTGGTCGTCAGCGAGAGCGCCGTCGCCAAACACATCAACAGCATCTTCGCCAAGCTCGACCTGCCGGTCGCCGACGGCGACCACCGCCGCGTCCTCGCGGTCCTGCGGTTCCTGGACGGCGGCTCATGAGCACGGACGCGCACGTGCGCACAGCCCCCGGTCCCCGTGGGCCCGGCGGCGAGCGGCCCCGGCACCGGGGGCTGTGGATCCTGGCCGCCGTGCTCAGCGCGCTGTTCGTGGCCGCGCCGCTGGGCTTCGAGGTGTACGCGCAGTGCGCCCGCCAGACCTCCAGCCACACCCGCGTCGAGACCAGCGACCGCCACCCGGTCAAGACGGTCCAGGTGGACTCGGGCAGCGCCGAGCTGACCGTGGTGCCGGGCGCCGAGGGCGAGGTACGCATCCAGGAGCGGCTCTCCTGGTCGCTGCGCAAGCCCAAGGTCGCCAAGGAGTGGGACGGCGACACCCTCAAACTGCGGCCCGAGTGCGACGGCAGGCTCGCCGTCACCAGCCTCGGCTGCTCCGTCGAGCTGGACCTGACCGTGCCCGCCGGGGTCGCGCTCAAGGTGAACAGCGGCTCCGGCACCGTCCGGGTCAGCGGCCTCACCGGCCCGGTCGACGTCGACGGCGGCTCCGGCAGCGTCAAGCTCTACGGCGTACGCGGCCCGATCAACGCCTCCGTCGGCTCCGGCTCGTTCAGCGGCGCCGCGATCGGCTCCGCCGAGGCCGAGGTGCACTCCAGCTCCGGCCACGCCGAGCTGGAGTTCGTCACCCCGCCCCGCGAGGTCACCGCCTCCACCGGCTCGGGCGGCGTCGACCTCCTCGTCCCCGCGGGCTCGCGCTACCGGGTCGAGGGCACCAAGGGCTCGGGCACCCGCGACATCGAGGACTCCCTCCTCGACCCGTCGTCGGACCGCCACATCACGGTGTCCTCCGGCTCGGGCACCGCGACGTTGGACTACACGAGGTTGCGCTAGGGCCTAATTCCCGTCTGTCCTGCGACGCCTGGCACGCACTCTCGCCGCACCGGGCGAAAGCCCACGTGCGTCCAGTACGAGGCCTCTCGCCCGGCGCGCCGAGAGCACGCACCAGACGCCGCCGGACCGCCCTTCGGGCGACGACGGGAATGTGACGACAGGCCCTAGGCGGCGGGGGTCGGGGGGAGCCGCAGGCCGCCCAGGACCAGGTTGACCACGGCCCCGAACTCCCCCATGATCTCCACCTTCCGCCACTGCGGCGCGTACGCCGGGTCGTGGAAGCGGCTCGTCGCGTCGAAGACCGCGCGAGCCACCTTCGCGTCCGGACCCAGGGTCGTGAACTGTCTGCGCCGCACGCCCCAGTGGACGATCTGCTCGATCTGCGCGACCAGTTCGGTGATGTGCTCCTCGACCACCTCGCTGTTCTCCGCGAGCAGCACCTCGTACGTCGCGAACAGCTGGGGGTCGTCGCCCGCCTTGCGGCGCTTGGCGTCGAAGAGCTTGGCCAGCCACGCCCGCAGCGTCGCCTCCGCGTTCTCCGGCTCGTCGTCCGCGATGGAGCTCAGCTCGCGCGTCGTGCGGTCCAGCCAGCGCTTGGTGACGGCCTCCCGGAGCGCCGACTTCGTACGGAAGTGGCGGTACACACTGCCGTGGCTGACGCCGAGCTGGCGGGCGACATCGACGACCGTGGCCTTCGCCGGGCCGTGTCGGCGCAGCACTTCCTCGGTCGCTTCGAGGATGCGCTCGGCGGTCAGTGGTTCCGTACTCATGACCTTGACGTTACCCGCCGGGTCCGCCGACGGGCCGGGCCCTGTGGACAACTCGGTGTCCGCTGTTCAGAGCCGGTGCTCAGTGCTCGCTGTCCAGATGGGCCATCTGCGCCTCCGGGTAGCGCTCGCCCGCGGCGGCGCCCGCCGGGACCGCCGCCTCGATGGCGGCCAGGTCGTGGGCGTCGAACGTGACGTCCAGCGCGCCCAGCGCCTCCGCGAGCCGGTCCCGGCGGCGGGCGCCGACCAGAGGCACGACGTCCGCGCCGAACCGCTCGCCCTGCGCGATCACCCAGGCGATCGCGATCTGCGCGACCGAGACGCCCTGGTGATCGGCGACCTTGCGCAGCGCCTCGACCAGGTCCAGGTTGCGGTCGAGGTTCTCGCCCTGGAAGCGGGGGCTCATCCCGCGGAAGTCATTGGTCGCCAGCTGCCGGTCACGGGTGAAGTGGCCGCTGATCAGCCCGCGCGAGAGCACGCCGTACGCGGTGATCCCGACGCCCAGCTCCTTGGCGGTCGGCAGGATCTCGGCCTCGATGCCGCGCGAGATCAACGAGTACTCGATCTGGAGGTCGGAGATCGGGGCGACGGCGGCGGCCCGGCGCAGGGTGTCCGCGCCGACCTCGGACATCCCGATGTGCCGTACGTGCCCGGCCTCGACCAGCTCGGCGATGGCGCCCACGGTCTCCTCGACCGGGACGTCCGGGTCGAGCCGGGCGATGCGGTACACGTCGATGTGGTCGACGCCGAGGCGCTGGAGCGAGTACGCCGCGAAGTTCTTCACCGCCGCAGGGCGGCCGTCGTAGCCGGCCCAGCCGCCGTCGGGGTCGCGCAGGGCGCCGAACTTGACGCTGGTGAGGGCCTGTTCGCGGGCGGCGGCGGGCGCGCTGCGCAGCGCCTCGCCGATCAGCAGCTCGTTGTGGCCCATGCCGTAGAAGTCGCCGGTGTCGAGCAGGGTGACGCCCGCGTCGAGCGCGGCGTGGATGGTGGCGATCGACTCGGCCCGGTCGGCCTCTCCGTACAGCGCGGACATGCCCATGCAGCCGAGGCCGAGGGCGGAGACCTGGGGGCCGGTGGTGCCGAGGGTGCGGGTGCGCATGGCTGGTCACTCCTTGAGGGGGTGTGGGGGTCGCGATACCAACCATCGCATAACAGATGACAGATTTCAATATCTGTCATCTGTTACCTGTCATCCGTCACCCGTCACCCCCCATCCGTCATCCGTCGTCCGCCATCTGCCGTCCGTCATCCGCCATCCGTCATCCGTCATCTGCCGTCCGTCGTCCGTCATCTGACATTCCGCGCCTGCCGGGGCGGCCCGTCACCCCACCGTCTTCGGCAGCCGCAGGCTCAGCAGCACCGTGAGGACGACCCCCGCCAGCTGCACCAGCAGGGTCACCGCCAGGGCGTCCCGGGTGCCCATCGAGGGGAGGAGGGAGAGGAAGAGGCTGCCGAGGGTGGCGACGCCGAGGGCGAGGGCGGACTGCTGGGTGGTGACCAGGACGCCGCTGCCCACGCCCGCGCGGTCGGTCGGTATGTCGGAGAGCACGATCCGGAACAGCACCGGCAGCTGGAGGCCCTGGCCGAGCCCGGCCAGTGCGACCCCGGGCGCCAGCTCGGCTACCCCGAGGCCGGGCCAGCCCTGCCAGACGGTGAGCACCAGGACCGTGATGCCGACGCCCTGGATGAGGCCGCCGGTGGTGACGACCCGGGTTCCGTACCGGCCGATGAGGCGGGGACCCGCGAGCGAGGCGGCGAAGAACGCCACCGCCATCGGCACCAGGGCGAGCCCCGCCGAGACCGGCCCCATCCGCAGGCCCTGCTGGAGGACGACCGCGATCACGAACATGAAGCCGCTGAAGCCGACCGAGAACGGCACGATCATGACGAGGCCCCGGTGCAGCGAGGGCAGCTTCAGCAGGCTCGGCGGGACCAGCGGCGTACCGCCGAGGCGATCGGTCCGCCGCTCGGTCCGGTAGAACGCGAAGGCGGCGAAGGGGAAGACCGCGAGCGAGACCCAGGTCCACAGCGGCCACCCGGCCGCGCGCCCCTCGGTCAGCGGGAGCAGCAGGCTGATCAGCGAGAGCGCGAGCAGGAGCGTGCCGGGCACGTCCACCGAGGCGGGCCGGTCCGAGCGGGTCTCGGGCACGCTGCGGACGGCGAGCACCAGCCCGAGGACCACCACCGGAACGTTGACCAGGAAGACCGCGCGCCAGCCGCTGCCCGCGATGTCGGCGGCGACCAGTACGCCGCCGAGGATCTGCCCGGCGACCATGGAGAGCCCGGCGGTCGCGCCGTACAGGCTCATCGCGCGGGCCCGGCGCGGGCCGGCCGTGGTGGCCTGGATGGTGGCGAGGACCTGCGGCAGCATCAGCGCGGACGCGGCGCCCTGGGCGACCCGGGCCGCGACGAGCGTCCAGGCGGTCGGCGCCAGGCCGCAGGCCAGCGAGGTCACGCCGAAGGCCGCCATGCCGATGAGGAAGAGCCGGCGCCGCCCGGCGGTGTCGCCGAGCCGGCCGCCGAGGACGAGCAGGACGGCGTACGCGACGCCGTAGCCCGCGACCACCAGCTCCAGGGTGGCGGGGCCCGCGGACAGGTCCTTCTCCATGGCGGGCAGGGCGACGTTGACGATGAAGAAGTCGATCAGGGGGAGGGCCGCGCCGAGCAGTACGGTGAACAGCCCGAGCGAGCCGATCGCCGCGCCGCCGTGGCGGATGACCGGAACGGCGGTCACCTCGGCAGTGGATGTGGATCCGGAAGTACTCACGTCATTGCTCACGCAGAAGACGATCGTCCTTCGCTCAGCCTGGTACCAGAGTCTCTTTATCCTGGTACACGCAGTACCTGGCAATGGGGTGGGCGGTGCGGCACCCTGGTTCCATGACCACTGTGGCCCCGGAGTCCGACGTCCGCAGGCACGAGCTGGCGGAGTTCCTGCGCAGCCGCCGCGAGCGCATCACCCCCGAGCAGGTCGGCCTGCCGCACGGCCGCCGCCGGCGCACCCCCGGGCTGCGCCGCGAGGAGGTCGCGCACCTCTCCGCGGTCGGTGTCACCTGGTACACCTGGCTGGAGCAGGCCCGGGAGATCCAGGTCTCCGCGCAGGTCCTGGACGCGCTGGCGGGCGCCCTGCTGATGGACCGCAGCGAGCGCGCGCACCTCTTCGCCCTCGCGGGCACGAGCGACCCGAACCCCAACGCGTCCTGCCCGACGGTGACTCCGTCGATGCGGGCGATGCTGGACCAGCTGGAGCCGCTGCCCGCCTGCATCCAGAACAGCCGCTACGACATCCTGGCGTACAACCGCACGTACGCCAGGCTGCTCTGCGACCTGGACGCGCTGCCGCCCGAGGACCGCAACTGCATGTGGCTGGCCTTCACCAACGACGACTGGCGCGCGGCGGTCGCGGACCTCCCGGGCGCCAACCGGATGATGGCCGCCAAGTTCCGCGCCTCCATGGCCGAGCACCTGGCGGAGCCCGCCTGGAAGACGCTCCTGAACCGGCTGGAGAACGGCTCCCCCGAGTTCCGCGAGATCTGGGCCCGCCACGAGGTGATCGACCAGTCCAGCCGCACGAAGTACATCCGCAACGCCCACGTGGGCCTGCTGCACCTCGAACACACCAACCTGTGGCTGGGCCCCTCTTCGGGCCCGCGCCTGGTGACCTACGTACCGCTGGACGCCGACTCGCGGGCGGGGCTTGAGCGGTTGCTGGAGATGTCGGCTCTGGAAGCCGTGTCGGCGTAAGGGAACCGCCGGACACGCGGAGCCCCGCCGATCCGGAGGGTCACGACACCCCCACCACTTCCGTCTCCCTCTCCAACCGCTCGGCCGTCCGCCGCGCCGATTCCCGTGCGCGGCGGCCGCTCGTGGCCGCTCCCATGAGGAGGACGGCCACGCCGCAGCCGGTGATGATCCACCAGGCCGGGCGGGCCGCGTCCGGGAACGAGGTGGCGTACGCGGCGGGGCCCGCGCCCGACAGGCCGCCCGCCAGGACCGCGCCGATCACGGCGACGCCCAGCGTCTGACCGGTCTGGCGGCTGGTGGAGGCCACCGCCGCCGCCACGCCCGCCTGGGAGCGGGGCATTCCGGAGACGGCCGTGTTGGTGATGGGGGAGTTGACCATGCCGAAGCCGAGGCCGAACAGGACGTACCCGGTGAAGAGCAGAAGCGTCGACGACTCGCCCCGGAACGCCGCGAACACCAGCCCGCTCGCCGCCATCGCGACCCCCGCGATCAGCAGCGACGGGCGGGGGCCCCGGCTCGCCACCAGGCGGCCGGAGAGGGGTGCGACCACCAGCGTCACCGCCGCCATCGGGACCATGTAGAGGCCCGCGTGCAGGGCGTCGAGGCCGCGTACGTTCTGCAGGTACAGCGTGTTGACGAAGAGGAAGCCGCCCAGCGCCGCGAACGCCGAGACCGCGATCACCGTGGCGCCGCTGAACGGCACGCTGCGGAAGAAGCGCAGGTCGATCAGGGGCTGGTGGCGCCTCGGTTCGTAGAGCAGGAGGCCCGTGAGGGCGGCGGTCGCGAGAGCGCAGAAGAACAGGATCCGTACCGACGTCCACCCCGCGCTCGGTGCCTCGATGATCGCGTACGTGAGGGAGCCGAGCAGCGTCACCACCAGGGCCTGGCCCACGGGGTCGGGGCGGCGCGGCTTCGGCGCGCGGGACTCGGGCACACAACGCCAGGTCAGGAGCAGGGCGGCGAGGCCCACCGGCAGGTTGATCCAGAAGATCGAGCGCCAGCCGACCGAGTCGACCAGCAGACCGCCGATGATCGGGCCCGCCGCCATGGAGATGCCGACGACGCCGCTCCACACGCCGATGGCGCGGGCGCGCTCGCGCGGGTCCGTGAAGGTGTTCGTGATGATCGACATCGCCACCGGGTTGAGCATCGAGCCGCCGACCGCCTGGATCGTGCGGAAGGCGACCAGCAAGGCCAGGTTCGGGGCGAGGGAGCAGAGCAGCGAGCCGAGGGTGAAGACGATCAGGCCCGCCATGAAGACCCGGCGCCGGCCGATCCGGTCGGCCGTCGAACCGGAGAGCATCAGCAGGGAGGCGAGGACGAGGGTGTACGCGTCGATCGTCCACTGCATCCCGGAGACCGTGGTGTGCAGTTCGCGCTGCATGGTGGGCAGCGCCACGTTCAGGATCGTGTTGTCGAGGCCGACGATCAGCAGGCTCATGCAGCAGATCGCCAGCACGAGTATGCGTCGGCGGGGGCTGAGATCGGGCATGGCGTAGATAGTACGTCTAACTAATGACCTTGGTCCATAGTACGCCTAACTAACCACTGCCGGGATGCGCGACAATGGCGGAATGACCACGCTCAACATCGGCCCGCATGCCGTGCAGCCTCCCGTGGTGCTGGCACCCATGGCCGGCATCACCAATGCCCCGTTCCGTACCCTGTGCCGCGAGTTCAGCGGCGGCAAGGGGCTGTTCGTGAGCGAGATGATCACGACGCGGGCACTGGTCGAGCGCAACGAGAAGACCATGCAGCTGATCCACTTCGACGAGACCGAGACGCCTCGCTCGATCCAGCTGTACGGGGTCGACCCGGTCACCGTCGGCAAGGCGGTCCGGATGATCGTCGACGAGGACCTGGCCGACCACATCGACCTGAACTTCGGCTGCCCGGTGCCCAAGGTGACGAGGAAGGGCGGCGGATCGGCGCTGCCCTACAAGCGGCCGCTGCTGCGCGCCATCCTCAACGAGGCGGTCTCCAACGCGGGGGACCTGCCGGTCACCATGAAGATGCGCAAGGGCATCGACGACGACCACATCACCTATCTGGACGCCGGGCGGATCGCCGTCGAGGAGGGCGTGACCGCGATAGCGCTGCACGGCCGCACCGCCGCCCAGCACTACGGCGGCACCGCCGACTGGGACGCCATCGCGCGTCTGAAGGAGCACGTCCCGGAGATCCCGGTGCTCGGCAACGGCGACATCTGGTCCGCCGAGGACGCGCTGCGGATGATGAAGGAGACCGGCTGCGACGGCGTCGTCGTGGGCCGTGGCTGCCTCGGCCGTCCCTGGCTCTTCGGCGACCTGGTGGGCGCGTTCGAGGGTACGGACTCCTATGCGCGCCCCACCCTGCGTACGGTCGCGGACGTGATGGTGCGGCACGCCACCCTGCTCGGCGAGTGGATCGGCGACGAGTCGCGCGGCGTGATCGACTTCCGCAAGCACGTGGCCTGGTACCTCAAGGGCTTCTCGGTCGGCTCGGAGATGCGCAAGCGGCTGGCCATCACCTCGTCCCTGGACGAGCTGAGCGCTCAGTTGAGCGAGCTCGACCTGGACCAGGCGTGGCCGGACGGCGCGGACGGGCCGCGCGGGCGCACCTCGGGCAACAACCGGGTCGTCCTGCCGGACGGCTGGCTGAAGGACCCGTACGACTGCTCGGGCATCAGCGCGGACGCCGAGCTGGACACCTCCGGCGGGTAGAGCCGCCGAGGCCGGACACCTCCGGCGGGCGAACTCGTATCAACTGGTCGGAAGCGGCGGAACCGGGGACCCGGTTCCGCCGTCTCGCGTGGGCGTGATCGGGGGTCCGGATCGTGGAATTCTGGCCCGTCCGGCGGCGTGATTCTCGCCACCCCTGATAGGGGTTGCGCTCAGATGAGCACTTTCAAGGCGGCTGCACCTCTAGAAGGGGTGGCACTGAGTGCCACCCCTTAAGCGTTCAAGAAGTGAACTCACCTGTCACGACAGCCGCTCAGCTGAGCGCAAAACCGGCGATTGCGCGACGGTCGGCTTCGGGAACTGAACACATCAAGATCACGTCGGTAACACCCCGGTTACTTTCGATCTGGTGGCGGACGAGTGGTTAAGGCCGTATGACGCGCAAGTAGACGTACCCAGACACCTTCGATCTGGGTATGTTCCTCGCCGTCAGGGCAGCCGCCACGCTTTTTCGGAGCCGAGGAGTCGGGACCCGTGTCGGAAGACAAAAACCTCCAGCACAGCCAGAAGTTCGTCTACGACTTCACCGAAGGGAACAGGGACCTCAAGGACCTGCTCGGTGGAAAAGGCGCGAACCTCGCCGAGATGACCAACCTCGGCCTGCCGGTTCCTCCCGGCTTCACCATCACCACCGAGGCGTGCAAGGTCTACCTCGACAGCGGCGAGGAGCCGGCCGCGCTGCGCGACGAGGTGAGTGCGCACCTCGACGCCCTTGAGCAGAAGATGGGCAAGAAGCTCGGCCAGGCCGACGACCCGCTGCTCGTCTCCGTACGCTCGGGCGCCAAGTTCTCCATGCCCGGCATGATGGACACCGTCCTCAACATCGGGCTCTCGGACGCCTCGGTGACGGGCCTCGCCAAGCAGTCCGGCGACGAGCGCTTCGCCTGGGACTCCTACCGCCGCCTCATCCAGATGTTCGGCAAGACCGTGCTCGGCGTGGACGGCGAGCTCTTCGAGGACGCCCTCGACGAGGCCAAGGCCGCCAAGAAGGTCACCGTCGACACCGACCTCGACGCCGCCGACCTGAAGAAGCTGGTCAAGCACTTCAAGAAGGTCGTCAAGACCGAGGCCGGACGCGACTTCCCGCAGGACCCGCGCGAGCAGATGGACCTCGCCGTCAAGGCGGTCTTCGACTCGTGGAACGGCGACCGCGCCAAGCTCTACCGCCGCCAGGAGCGCATCCCGGGCGACCTGGGCACGGCCGTCAACATCTGCTCGATGGTGTTCGGCAACCTCGGCCCCGACTCCGGCACCGGCGTCGCCTTCACCCGCGACCCCGCCTCCGGCCACCAGGGCGTCTACGGCGACTACCTGCAGAACGCCCAGGGTGAGGACGTCGTCGCGGGCATCCGCAACACCGTGCCGCTGGCCGAGCTGGAGCAGATCGACAAGAAGTCGTACGACCAGCTCATGCAGATCATGGAGACCCTTGAGACGCACTACAAGGACCTCTGCGACATCGAGTTCACCATCGAGCGCGGCCAGCTCTGGATGCTCCAGACCCGGGTCGGCAAGCGCACCGCCGGTGCCGCCTTCCGGATCGCGACCCAGCTCGTGGACCAGGGCCTGATCGACGAGGCCGAGGCGCTCCAGCGCGTCAACGGCGCCCAGCTGGCCCAGCTGATGTTCCCCCGCTTCGACGACCAGGCCAAGGTCGAGCAGCTCGGGCGCGGCATCGCCGCCTCCCCGGGCGCGGCGGTCGGCAAGGCGGTCTTCGACTCGTACACCGCGATCAAGTGGTCCCGCTCGGGCGAGAAGGTCATCCTGATCCGCCGCGAGACCAACCCGGACGACCTGGACGGCATGATCGCCGCCGAGGGCATCCTGACCTCGCGCGGCGGCAAGACCTCGCACGCGGCGGTCGTGGCGCGCGGCATGGGCAAGACCTGTGTCTGCGGCGCCGAGGAGCTGGAGGTCGACACCAAGCGGCGCCGGATGACGGCTCCGGGTGGCGTGGTCGTCGAGGAGGGAGACGTCGTCTCCATCGACGGCTCCACCGGCAAGGTGTACCTGGGTGAGGTACCCGTCGTACCGTCGCCGGTCGTCGAGTACTTCGAGGGCCGGATGCACGCCGGCGCCGACGACGCGGACGAGCTGGTCGCGGCCGTACACCGGATCATGGCGTACGCGGACCGGGTGCGCCGGCTGCGCGTGCGGGCCAACGCCGACAACGCCGAGGACGCCCTGCGGGCGCGCCGCTTCGGCGCCCAGGGCATCGGCCTGTGCCGCACCGAGCACATGTTCCTCGGCGAGCGGCGCGAGATGGTGGAGCGCCTCATCCTGGCCGACACCGACGAGGAGCGCGAGACGGCACTCAGTGCCTTGCTGCCGCTTCAGAAGAAGGACTTCGTCGAGCTCTTCGAGGCGATGGACGGCCTGCCGGTGACGGTACGGCTGCTCGACCCGCCGCTCCACGAGTTCCTGCCCGACATCACCGAGCTGTCGGTGCGCGTCGCGCTCGCCGAGTCCCGCAAGGACGCCAACGAGAACGACCTGCGCCTGCTCCAGGCCGTGCACAAGCTGCACGAGCAGAACCCGATGCTGGGTCTGCGCGGCGTACGCCTCGGCCTGGTCATCCCGGGTCTGTTCGCCATGCAGGTGCGGGCGATCGCGGAGGCGGCGGCCGAGCGCCGCAACGCCAAGGGCGACCCTCGTGCGGAGATCATGATTCCGCTGGTCGGCACGGTCCAGGAGCTGGAGATCGTCCGCGAGGAGGCCGACCAGGTCATCGCGGAGGTCGAGGCGGCCACCGGCACCGACCTCAAGCTCACCATCGGCACGATGATCGAGCTGCCGCGCGCCGCACTGACGGCGGGTCAGATCGCCGAGGCGGCCCAGTTCTTCAGCTTCGGCACCAACGACCTGACCCAGACGGTCTGGGGCTTCTCGCGGGACGACGTGGAGGCGAGCTTCTTCACCGCGTACCTGGAGAAGGGCATCTTCGGGGTCTCCCCGTTCGAGACCATCGACAAGGACGGCGTCGGCTCGCTGGTGCGCTCCGCCGTCCAGGCCGGCCGGGCCACCCGCCCGGACCTGAAGCTGGGCGTCTGCGGCGAACACGGCGGCGACCCGGAGTCGGTGCACTTCTTCCACGAGGTGGGCCTGGACTACGTCTCCTGCTCCCCGTTCCGCATCCCGGTGGCGCGCCTGGAGGCGGGCCGCGCGGCGGCGGAGTCGAAGGGCAGCGACTCGCGATAAAGCCAGCGAGAGAGCCCTAGCGCCAGCGAGAGAGCCGTAGCGCTCGCGAGCAGAGCCCTAGCGCTCGCGCCAGAGCTCCGGAACCGCCGTTGGGTCCCCGACCCTCAACACCGATCCGACGGCGGTTCCGGTTCACCGGGAAGGGGCGGCACCCTGTGCGGGGGTGCCGCCCCTTCCGCATGCCCGTGCGCCGTTCCGCTTCTTGTTCCGGCGCGGGGCCGCAGATGTTTCCTGGGTGTGCGTCCGCTTAATTCCTGTTGAAGTGCGGACATTTAACGGACCCTTGGTCCTAAATGCAGAGTGCGGTTCACGGATCCCCATCCGCGAACCGCACTCTGTCATCCCCGCCGGGCACGGAGCCGCCACCATGCCGACCGCCGCCAGACGAAGCAAAGCCCCCCACGGTCCTCACAACGTCTTTCCGGTTGGCCCGGTGTCGTGCCCGACGTCGTACAGCTTTTCGGTACGCACGGGCTGCTCGCGATGCCTTTCAAGTGTGGCTGAAAGGCCGGTGGTCACGGCCTGTGACGGTAGGCATACTCAGGGGCGGGACGATTGCGGATGCAACACGATGCAACACGTTGCAACATTCGAGACAGGTGGAGATTCGGTGCTGCGTATTCATTTCACTGGCGTGGACCTGGCCCGGGTGCGCATGGCACCTGGTCCGGACGCGCTGTGGGAAACGATTCTCAGCTTTCATCGATTAAGAGACCGTCGGGGCGCCCTCGTCTTCGGTGAATGGCGAACGGAAACGCGTACCCGGTTGAACGGTGAAACACGTCTGCTCTCCGCAGTGGTGCCTGGCCGCGGCTATTTTCCCGACTTTCTCACGCCCGCCGAAGGGCCGCACACCCTCGAGTCAGGGCTCGAGGTCGTGCGCGAGACCGGGCAGGACCGGCTGTACGACGAGCTCTCCCGGGTCGCCGGGCCCCGGGGGCTGCCCAGATGGCTGCGGGCGCTCGCCGAGGGCCGCGGCGAGCCGCTGGATCGTCTCATGGGCGTGCTCCGCAGCTACCACCGGGCCGCCATCTCGCCGTACTGGGCGCACATCCAGGCCCGCGTCGACGCCGACCGGGCGGCCCGCGGCCGCGCGCTCCTCGACGGCGGGGCGGACGAACTCCTCGCCTCGCTCCCGCCGATGATGCGCTGGCGGGCCCCCGTCCTGGAGGCGGACTACCCGGTGGACCGGGACCTGTACCTGGAGGGCCGCGGGCTGCTGCTGCAGCCGTCGTTCTTCTGCCGCCGCACACCGGTGGCGCTCCAGGACCCGCTGCTGCCGCCGGTGCTGGTCTATCCGGTGACGCACACCCACACGCCGTACGAGCGGCAGAGCGCGGGCACCGCGCCCGGCCCCTCGCTCGGCAGGCTCGTCGGGCACACCCGCTCGGCGGTGCTCCAGTCGATAGGCCATGGCTGTACGACGAGCGAACTCGCCCGCCGGGCGGGGGTCTCGCTCGCCTCGGCGAGCCAGCACGCCGGCGTCCTGCGGGAGGCCGGTCTGCTGGTGACCCTGCGGCACGGGAGCGCGGTCCTGCACACGCTGACCCCCCTGGGGACGGCGCTGCTGCGGGGCGGCCAGCCGGTGATGGCGGAACGTTCTGCCCCGGCGACGATGTAGGGGCGTACGGCGGGCGGTTCCCGGGCAGTGGCTGGAAACAGCCGCTGCCCGGGGGCTGTCGTACGAGGGGCCGCCCCAGGGGTCACAACCCGTACCGCACCCCAGTCAGCTCCTCGGAAGCCACCCACAGGCGTTCGCCCGTGGCGTCGTCCAGGGTCCACTTCGCGCGGGCCGATCTCGCGGGGGCGCCGCGCCAGCCCTGGAGGCGGGGACCGGTGAAGGAGTCGGGGCGGACGGACGGGGCCGTGGCGGCGTACAGCGTGGGGAGCGCGCCCGCTTCGGCCGGTTGGGCCAGGACGCGGTTGCCCAGTTGGGCCAGGCGTTCGGCGGCGCGGCGGCCCTCCATGCGGGCCCCGGCCGTCTGGAGGTTGGTCGAGGCGTAGCCGGGGTGCGCGGCGGCGGCCACCACGGCCGAGCCCGCCGAGGGCAGTTGGCGGGCCAGTTCGTGGATGAAGAGGAGGTTGGCCGTCTTCGAGCGGGCGTACGCGATCCAACGGCGATAGCGGCGCTCGCTGTTGAGGTCGGACAGGTCGATGTTGGCGAGGGCGTGCAGCCCGCTGGAGACCGAGACCACCCGCGCCGCCGGGGCCGCCCGCAGCCGGGACAGGAGCAGGCCCGTGAGCGCGAAGTGGCCCAGGTGGTTCACCCCGAACTGCCGCTCGAAGCCGTCCGCCGTCCTGCCGTACGGCAGCGCCATCACGCCCGCGTTGTTGATCAGCAGGTCCAGAGCGGAGTGCTCATACCTATCCGCGAACGTTCTTATCGAGGACAGGTCCGCCAGGTCCAGCGGCCGGAACTCCACGCTCGCCCCGTACACCTGCCGGTTGATCAGCGCCTCCGCCTCCTTGCCCCGCGCCTCGCTGCGGCAGGCCAGGATCACGTGCGCGCCCTTGCGGGCGAGTTCGCGTGCCGTGACGAGCCCGATGCCGCTGTTCGCCCCGGTGACCACCGCCGTACGGCCGTTCTGGTCGGGGATGTCCCTCGCGCTCCAGCCCTGAGTCATGCGGCCACCGTACCGTCCGGTAGGTCTGGGCAGCAGGGGGCTGCCGGACAGGCCCTACGCCGCCGCGCCGCCGTCGATCACCAGGTCCGTGCCCACTGCCGACGCCGCGTCGTCCGCGGCCAGATAGAGGACCGCCGCCGCGATCTCGGCGGTGGTCGAGACCCGGCCCAGCGGCGAGTCCCCCTTCATCCGCACCGCGCGCTCGGCCTCCGTCTCGCCCGCGCGCAGCGACATCGTGGTCGCGGAGGCGCCGGGGCTCACCGCGTTGATGCGGATGCCGTCCTGGATGTGGTCGAGGGCGGCGGCCCGGGTCAGCGCGGAGACCGCCGCCTTGGTGGTGAGGTAGCCGGCCGCGCCCGGGATCCGCTTGTGGGCGCCGAGGTTGGAGCCGATGTTGACGATCGCGCCGCCGTGCTCCTGGGTGCGCATCTGGGCGACCTCGGCCCGGAGGGCGAGGAAGACGCCGGTGAGGTTGGTGTCCAGCATGGCCTGCCAGTCCTCGGGCGCCAGGTCGGCCAGGGCCGCGCCGCCCCGGCCGCGCAGCACCCCGGCGTTGTTGACGGCGACGTCGAGCGAGCCGAACCGGGCGACGGCCGCCGCCACCAGGGCGCGTACGTCGTCCGCGCGGGAGACATCGGCGGTGAACGCCGCCGCCACCCCGCCCGCCTCCTCGATCAGCGCCACGGTCTCGTCGAGGGACGCCGCGGTACGACCGGCCACGGCCACCCGGCCCCCCTCGGCCGCGAACGCCAGCGCGACGGCCCGGCCTATGCCGGATCCGGCGCCGGTGACGAGAACGGTCCTGCCCGTGAAGCGAGTCGACGTAGACATTTTTTTGACCAATCGTTCTATTATTAGGGAAGGAGGAAGGGCGCCGCGTGCGGCGCCCCAGAAGTGGCTTCTTCAGTCCAGCAGTGTCAGCGCCGCCTCGGCCGCCTCGCGTACCCGCGCCGGTTCGTCGGTCGCCCTGCCCATCACCCGCATGCCCTGCATGAGCACCAGGAACAGCCGGGCCAGCGAGCGCGGATCGCGCTCGGGCGGCAGCTCGCCCTGGGCCCCGGCCCGTACGAGCGCGGAGTGCAGCAGCGTCTCCAGACGCTCCCAGGCCTGCTCGACCCGACGGGCCGCGGGGGCGTCGCGCGCGCCCACCTCGGCGGCGGTGTTGGTGATGAAACAGCCGGTCAGGCGGGTTTCCGTGGCGCTCGACTCGTCGGCGAAGCGGCGGACGACCGTGCGCACCGCGGGCAGCGCGGGGCCGGGTTCCGACAGCTCCTGGAACAGCAGCGCGCTGTACGTCTCGTCGTACCGGTCGAGCGCCTTCAGATACAGCTCGTGCTTGTTGCCGAAGGTCGCGTAGATGCTGGCGCGGCCGATGCCGAGGTGGTCGACGAGGTCCGCCATCGACGTCGCCTCGTAACCGCGCTCCCAGAACAGTTCCAGGGCTGACTGGAGCGCGGCGTCCGGATCGAATTCCTTGGTTCTGGCCACGAGGAGGAGAGTACGGCTATCTGGAACGGCCGGTCAAGATGATCGGGCGCGTCCGAGTGTTACTGCGCCTCCGTCAAGTACGCCTGTACCGACACGTCTTCGTCGTCCAGGCACCGGCCCGTCTCCAGGTCGAAGCGCTGCTTGAGCAGCGGCGAGGCGACGAACGCCCGGCCCTGAGCCGAGCCGAGCAGCCCGCGCGACATGACGTACGCGCCGGTGAACGGGTCGCGGTTGTCGATCGCGTACGCGCGTCCCGTGCGGTCGGTGAAGACCGCCGCCTGGCGTCCGTCGGGCAGCAGCGCGGCGACCCCCCGGCCCGGGATGAGCCGTGCGCGCTCGCAGACCGCGAACCAGCCGTCGTCCAGCAGGAGTTGAATGTTCTCGCTCATCGTGCGGCCACCTCCAGGGCCAGTACGGGCAGTTCGGGCTTGATCTGGCCGCGCTCGGGCACGAACCGGACCGTGGGGTCGGGCGTGCCGGGCGCGTTGACGAAGGAGACGAACCGGGCGAGGCGCTCGGGGTCCTCGACCGTCTCGGCCCACTCGTCGCGGTATGCGGAGACATGGCCGGCCATCAGCGCCTCCAGCTCGTCGCAGATGCCGAGCGAGTCGTCGACCACCACGTCCTTGACGTGCTGGAGGCCGCCCTCGATCCGCTCCAGCCACACCGACGTGCGCTCCAGGCGGTCGGCGGTGCGGATGTAGAACATGAGGAACCTGTCGATCAGGCGGACGAGTTCGTCGTCGGTGAGGTCCTGGGCCAGCAGGTCCGCGTGGCGCGGGGTCGCGCCGCCGTTGCCGCCCACGTACAGGTTCCAGCCGTTGGCCGTGGCGATCACCCCGAAGTCCTTGGACTGGGCCTCCGCGCACTCGCGGGCGCACCCCGAGACCGCCGCCTTCAGCTTGTGCGGGGAGCGCAGGCCCCGGTAGCGCAGCTCCAGGTCGATCGCCATCTTGACCGAGTCCTGCACTCCGTAGCGGCACCAGGTCTGCCCCACACAGGACTTCACCGTGCGCAGCGACTTGCCGTACGCGTGGCCGGACTCGAACCCGGCGGCCACCAGCCGTGCCCAGATCACCGGGAGCTGGTCGACGCGCGCGCCGAAGAGGTCGATGCGCTGGCCGCCGGTGATCTTCGTGTAGAGGCTGTAGTCGCGGGCGATCTCGCCGATGACGATCAGCTTCTCGGGGGTGATCTCGCCGCCGGGGATGCGCGGCACGATCGAGTACGACCCGTTGCGCTGGATGTTGGCGAGGAAGTGGTCGTTGGTGTCCTGGAGCGCGGCCTGCTCGCCGTCGAGGATGTGGCCGTTGCCCAGGCTCGCCAGGATGGAGGCGACGGCGGGCTTGCAGATCTCGCAGCCGTCGCCGCCGCGCGCGGCCGGGCGCCCGTGCTCGTCCAGGAGCTGCTGGTACGAGCCGATCCGCAGCGCGAGCGCGATCTCGTACAGCTCCTGGCGGGTCTGGGCGAAGCAGTCGCACAGGCCGCCGTCGCCGGTCTTCGGCAGCAGCTTCTCGATGGTCTTGAGGCAACTGCCGCAGCCCGTACCGGCCCTGGTGCACTTCTTGACCTCGGGCAGCGAGCCGAGCGGGGTGATCGCGCCCTTGGTGACGTTGTGGCAGGAGCAGATCACCGCGTCGTCGGGCAGCGCCTCCGGGCCCAGCGCCACGGGCGCGCCGAGGCCGGCGGGGAGCACCAGCTGCTCGGGCGGGATCGGCGGGATGTGGCCGGTGAGCGGGCGCAGCGTGCCGTACATCTCGGCGTCGCCCACCAGGACGCCGCCGAGCAGGGTGCCGTCGGGGGAGACGACCAGCTTCTTGTAGATGCCCGAGCGCGCGTCGGTGTAGACGACGTCGAGGCTGTCCTCGGTGGTGCCGTGCGCGTCCCCGAAGGAAGCAACGTCCACGCCGAGCAGCTTCAGCTTGGTCGACATGTCGGCGCCGGTGAAGGACTTCTCGGGCTGCTCCTCGCCGCTCGCGAGGGCGTCGGCGACCGCGACGGCCATCTCGTATCCGGGCGCGACCAGGCCGTACACCTTTCCGTCGCAGGCCAGGGCGCACTCGCCGATCGCGTAGACGGCCGGGTCGGAGGTGCGGCACCGCTCGTCGACCACGATGCCGCCGCGCTCGCCCACCGTCAGACCGCAGTCGCGGGCCAGCTGGTCGCGCGGGCGCACCCCGGCCGAGAAGACGACCAGGTCGGTGTCGAGACGGGAGCCGTCCGACAGGAGCATGCCGTCCACGGCACCCTCACCGGTGATCTCCTGGGTGCCGACGCCGGTGTGGACCGACAGGCCCATGTTCTCGATGGTGCGCAGGAGCGCCGCGCCGCCGCCGTCGTCGACCTGGGCGGGCATCAGCCGGGGCGCGAACTCCACGATGTGCGTGGCCAGCCCCAGCCCCTGGAGCGCGCCCGCCGCCTCCAGGCCGAGCAGCCCGCCGCCGACCACCGCGCCGGTGGTCGCCGTGGCGGCGTACTCCTCGATGGCGAGCAGGTCCTCGATGGTCCGGTAGACGAAACAGCCCGCCAGGTCCTTGCCGGGCACCGGCGGCACGAACGGGTACGAGCCGGTGGCGAGCACCAGGACGTCGTACGCGAAGACGCGCCCGGAGTGCGCGGTGACCGTGCGGGCGGCCCGGTCCACGCTCCGCGCGGCATCGCCCAGGTGCAGCTCGATGCCGTACTTCTCGATGAACCCGTCCTCCACCATGGAGAGTTCGTCGGGGGTGGTGCCCGAGAAGTACGAGGTGAGGTGGACCCGGTCGTAGGCGGGGCGGGGTTCCTCACCGAGCACCACGACGCGGGCGTGGTCGGTGACCCCCTTCTCGGCCAGGGCTTCCAGGAATCGCTGGCCGACCATGCCGTGGCCGACCACGACGATCGTGCGGGCTGCGGCCGAGGGTGCGGGTGTGGTCATGTCGGAACCCTCCGTCGTGGGTGAGCGGGTGCGGCGGGGGCGGGGTGTCCGAACCCATGACCGCAGCCTGCAAGGCCGCTGTTTCCCGATCGGATCTGACCGGTTTCCCGGGCGCAACGGCCCGCTCAGCCCCACGACGGGGTCCCTGTGAGTGTTCTGCGGACGCGGCGGGGGCGGCGGTGAGCCGCCGCACGCGTAAGCCCCCTCGACGGGGGGCTTACGCCGTGCCGGTCAGGTGGGCGAAGACCACCACGTTGCCCCGGTAGCCCGACTTCTCGGTGAAGCCGCCGCCGCAGGTGATCACGCGCAGCTCGGGGCGCCGGGCCGGGCCGTACACGCGCCGGTCGGGGAAGGCGTCGTTCGGATACACCTCGACGGCGTCGACGGTGAAGACGGCCGTGCGCCGGTCCGCGCGAGCCACCTCGATGTGGCTGCCCTTCTTCAGCGCGCCCAGCGCGTAGAAGACGGCGGGCCCGCGCGCGTCGTCGACGTGCCCGGCCATCACGGCCGTGCCGTCGGCCCCCGGCGCCGTGCCGTCCTTGTACCAGCCGGCCGATCCACCGCGACCCGGCGGCGGCACGTTCAGGGAGCCGTCCGGGGCGAGGCCGAGCCGCATCACCGGCGCGTCCACCCGGATCGCCGGGATCCGGATGCGTACGGGCTCGGAGGGCGGCAGGGCCGCTCCCGCGAGGGCGCCGCCGGTACGGGCTTCACCTACGCGCGCGTGGGGCGAGCCGGTGCCGCCCGCCGGGGCGCTGCTCGGCACGCCGGTGAACGCCTCCGCGCGCGTGGGCTGCGGCGGCTCGGCCGTCTCCGTGCCCTGCCGCAGCAGCCAGACCCCGACGCACGCGGCGACGCACAACAGCCAGCCGTTGCGCCGCCGCGCGGCCTGGGCGTCCCGCAGCGACTGGGCCGAGCGCGCCGACAAGAGCCGTCAGCCCCGGTCCTGCGGGCCGCTCGCGCGGCGGCGCAGCAGCAGACCGCCGGTGACGGCGGTGACGGCCAGGACGGCCGCCCCGGCCGCGATCTCGGTCCGGTTGGAGGTGGCCGCGCTGCCGCCGAGGCCGGACTTCACATGGCCCTTGGGCTCGTTGTGCTCGCCCGTCGGATGGTGCTCGCCCGTGGGGTGGTGCTCGCCCCAGTCCCGGCCGGTGTTCTCGCCGCCGCCCGAGATCGTGAGATCACCTCGGGCGGACTTGCCGTTGTCGCAGGTCACGGTGATCTCGAAGCTCCCGGACCGAGCGGTGTGGGGCACGGTGAACTGCCCGGCGAGCACGTCCTTGTGGGTGGAGACGCTGAGCGGGAACTCCCCGTCGCCCACCGCCCGCGCGTCCCCGGTGGCATGGCCGTCGTGGCCGCACGCGGTCGTGTTCACGGTGACCGTGGTGCCCGGCGCGGCCGTCGAGGGCCAGACCTCCAGGCCCGCCCCGCCGAAGTCGTTGGCGTACGCGGGTGCGCCGCCGAGGCCCAGCAGGGCGGCCGCGAGCGCGGAACCGGTCAGCAGGCGGGCAGTACGCATGGGTCCTCCGGGGAGCGGGACGCTTTCCTTCTCCCTACGAGGTAAGTGGCCCGCGCGGACGCCCGCCTCCCGGCAGGGGGCGAAAGGGTGACGGCGGCCGAGCCCGCCGCCCCGCGCCCGCTCAGATCGCGTCCCAGGGCACCTCCGCGTACAGCCGCCAGACCGTCTCCATCAGCTCGGCGTCCACGGCGAACGCGGTGTCGTCGATCCGGGCCACCGGTGCGATCCCCTGCGAGTTGGTGACGAAGGCCGCCCGGTACGCGCCGAGCCCGGCCAGCGTGACCGGGCGGCGGACCGTGGCGGTGCCGTACCCCGGCAGCCGCGACTCGACCAGCGCCATCGTCGTGCCCAGCAGTGCGGGCCGGTCCGGCCACACCACAGAACTCCCGTCCCAGAAAGCGATGTTGGTGACCGCGCCCTCGGCGATCTCCCCGCCGGGACCGGTCAGGAGCGCCTCCGTGCGGCCCTCGCGGGCGGCGAGCCGGCGGTAGTAGGCCTGGCCGAAACCGCCCAGGTGCTTGAGGTGGGCGACCGGCCGCTCGTACGGCACCGAGAGCAGGTGCTGCGGCTCCGGCGACAGCTCCAGCGGCGGCCGTACGGTCACCATCACGGCCGGGTCCTCGTCCGGCCCGTAGACATGGACGCGCACCGCCGCGTCCTCGGTGCCGGCCGCCCCGAGGGCCTGCCGGATCAGTGCGCGGACCCGCTCGCCGTCGAGGCCGGGGCCGAACAGCTCGCGGGTCGCCGTGTCGAGCCGCGCGAGGTGCAGGGCGAGGCCGCGCACTGCCCCGCCGCGGACCTGCATCGCGGTGAAATGGCCGTACGAGCCGGTCAGAGCGGGGATGCGCAGATTCTCGGCGTCGGCGGGACGGCCGTTGATCTCGGCATAGGGAGTCGTCATGGGCCCACCGTAATAGGGGTTGACCTGAAGCTAGCTTGAGGTGTGAGGCTCCTCGGCATGGACATCACCACCGCTCCCGTCACGGAGCCCACCGCCACCGCTTCCGCCGCCCCGCTCCGCCTCGCCGTCATCCTCGGCTCCGACCGCGAGGGCCGCTTCGGGCCGGTCGTCGGCCAGTGGCTGCTCGCCCGGCTGCGCGAGCGCGACGACTTCCAGGTCGAGCTGATCGACCTGGCCGAAACCGCCCTGCCGACCTCGATCTCGTACGACCCGACGCCGCCCGTCAAGGCGCTCCTCGACACCGTCACGCCCAAGCTTGCGGAGGCCGACGCCTTCCTCGTCCTCACCCCCGAGTACAACCACTCCTTCCCGGCCTCGATCAAGAACCTCGTCGACTGGCACTACGAGCAATGGCGGGCCAAGCCGGTCGGCTTCGTCTCGTACGGCGGGATGTCGGGCGGTCTGCGGGCCGTCGAGCACCTGCGGCTGGTCTTCGCCGAGCTGCACGCCGTCACGGTGCGGGACACGGTCAGCTTCCACCACGCGCGCGGCCTGTTCGAGCCCGACGGCGAGCTGCGCGAGCCCACCGAGCCGGAGGCGGCCGCCAAGCGCCTCCTCGACCAGCTCGGCTGGTGGGGGCGGACGCTGCGGGACGCCAAGGAGACCCGCCCGTACGCCGCTTGAGCCACGGCGTACGGACGGGAAAGGGGGTGCCGGGTCAGCCGACGGCGACCGCCGACCAGGCCGCGGCGACCGCGTTCTGCTCCGCGCTGCCGCTGCCGTACAGGTCCTTCGCCGCGTTGAGGGTCGCCGTGCGGGCGGCCGCGTAGTTGGTGGAGGACGTCATGTAGACGGTCAGGGCCCGGTACCAGATCTTGCCGACCTTGTCGTGGCCGATGCCGGAGACCGTGGAGCCGTTGCAGGTGGGGCTGTTGTACGAGACGCCGTTGATGACCTTGGCGCCGCTGCCCTCGGAGAGCAGATAGGCGAAGTGGTTCGCCACTCCGGAGGAGTAGTGGACGTCGAGGTTGCCGACGCCCGAGTACCAGCAGTCCGCCGACTTGGTGTCGGTCGAGGGCTTGTCCATGAAGCGCAGCGCGGGCTTGCCGAAGCCGGGCTTCACGATCTTCTCGCCGATGAGGTAGTCGCCCTGGTCGCTCGCGTTGGCCGCGTACCACTCGACCATGGTGCCCATGATGTCGCTGGTGGCCTCGTTGAGGCCGCCGGACTCACCGGAGTAGGTGAGCGCCGCCGTCTTGGACGTGACGCCGTGCGACATCTCGTGCCCGGCGACATCGAGGGCGACGAGTGGCCCGAAGATGGTGCCGTCGCCGTCGCCGTACGTCATGCAGAAGCAGCTGTCGTCCCAGAAGGCGTTGTTGTAGTTGCTGCCGTAGTGGACGCGGTTGTACGAGCCCTTCCCGTCACCGGCGATGCCGTTGCGGCCGTGGACGTTCTTGTAGTAGTCCCAGGTCGTGTTGGTGCCGTACTGGGCGTCGACGGCGGCCGTGGCGCGGTCCGTGTTGGCGCCGGTGCCCCAGTGGTTGTCGGCGTCGGTGAACAGGACGGCGGGCGCCCGGACGAAGCAGATGCCGAAGAAGCACAGGTCCGTCTTGTTCTGGGCGTCACCGGTGTAGGTGTTGCCGCGGGTGGGGTCCTTGAGCTGGTACGAGGACCCGGACAGCGTGGTCTCCAGGTGCACGGCCCCGCTGTACAGCGACGTGCCGTCGCCGGCCGCGGTCTCGATGGAGTCCCAGGCGTCGATGCGGGCGCCGGTGCGGGCGTCGGTGAGGACCACGCGCGCGACGGGGTTGCCCAGCGAGTCGCGGGCGGCGGTCTGGGTGCGCCAGGCCAGCCTGGGCGCGCCGTGCAGCGCGTCGACGACGAGCGCGGGCTTGGCGGTCAGCCCCGTCAGCCCCTGGTGGGCCGCGCGCAGCTCGGCGGAGGCGAGCCCGGCGGCGCGGGGCGCGGAGACGGCGGGGGTGATGCTGGGCACGGCGAGGTCGTTGGCCACCGCCCGGTCGGCGCCGCGATAGGCCCCTCCGGGGGAGAGGTGGACCACGAAGTCGCCGCCGAGCACGGGCAGTCCGCGGTACGTGCGGTCGTAGCGCACGTGCCGGCTGCCGTCCGGGTCCACGACCACGTCCCGTACGGAGGTGCCCTGGGCGGCCGTCACGGCGAGCGCGGCCGCGTGCGCGGCGACGGCGCGGTCGGCGTCGTGGACGGCGGCGTCACGGGCCGGGGCTGTGGGGGCCGTGGGGGCGGTGGCGGCCTGCGGCCGGGGTTCGGCCACGGCGGAGGCGGGTGCGAGCGCGGCGGCGAGCATGGCGCCGGCCGCGACGGCTGTCCCGGCGGTGGTGAGGCGCGATGCGTTCCGTGTCGGTCTCATCGGGCTCCTCGGTCATGGGGGGTCGGCTCGGGTAAAGCTGATGCCGCATCAGTTTTAGGGGTACATGACAGGTGGTGTCCATAGCGACAGCGCCGCGCCGGGCCGGAACCGGTGCGATTCGGCTGCGGGTTGGTGGGTGGCTGGTCGCGCAGTTCTTCGCGGCCCTTAGGGGGTTGGGTTGCGCCCGCTCGGGGCCGAGCAGCCGTCCCGGGCCACTTGTCAGGGGCGCGGGGAACTGCGCGACAAGCCCCCACCGGCCCGCAGGCGAACCCCGGGCCAAAAATGTGGCCCCCACCGGCCCGCAGGCGAACCCCAGGCCAAAAGGGGGCGCGGCCCCCACCGGCCCGCAGGCGAACCCCGGGCCAAAAAGGTAGCGCGGCCCGAGGCTGAGGGATCCGGGACACTGGGTGACAGCCGCACCGCACGCCGAGGGAGAGCGCCTGTGACACCGGTCGAATACCTGGCCGTACTGACGACGACCGACAGCCGCGCCAAGGCCGACGCCCTGGCCCGCGGCGCGGTCGAAGCCCGTCTCGCCGCCTGCGCCCAGATCACCGGCCCGGTGACCTCCGTCTACCGCTGGCAGGGCGCGGTCGAGACCGCCGAGGAGTGGCAGGTCCTGTTCAAGACCACCGCCGCGCGGTACGAGGACCTGGAGCGCCAGCTGCTCGCCGCCCACGACTACGACACCCCGGAGATCATCGCGACCCCCGTGGTGCGCGGCGGCGCCGGGTATCTGGCCTGGCTCGCCCAGGAGACGACGCCATGACGGCGGCGGACACGCCGCACGGCCCCGCCCCCGACGACGCCGGGGCCCGGCTCCCGTTCTTCGTCTACGGCACCCTGCGCCCCGGCGAGCGCTACCACCTGCGCCTGCTGACCGGCCGCACCGCCTCCGAGGCGCCCGCGCGGCTGCCGGGGGCGGTGCTGTACGAGGGGCCCGGCTATCCGTATGCGACGGAAGGCGACGGCGTCGTCACCGGCGCGCTGATCGCGCCGCTCCCCGAGGCGTACGGCCAAGTCCTGCGGGTGCTCGACCAGTTGGAGGAGTGCTACGGGCCGGGGAACCCCCGCAACCTGTACGACCGGGTGGCGCGGACCGTCGAGCTGCCCGGCGGGGGCACCGCCCGCGCCTGGGTCTATCTGGCGGCGGCCCCGCTCGCCCGGGAGCTGCGGGAGTACGGCACACCGCTGCCCGGCGGCGACTGGCTCAGCGCCCGTCCGCCAGCGCCCGCGCGACCCCGCTCTCCTTCGGCCCGAGGAAACGTGGATCGGGCTTGAAGGCGGCGTCCAGGACGGCCTTGCCCGCCGCGAACACCTCGCGGGTGGAGCCGTAGTACCAGGTCGTGTCGTGCACGGCGTCGACCGCGACCCCGTACGAGTCGACCCCGGCGGCCTCGCACAGCGCGACGGCCCGCCGGATGTGGAAGCCCTGGCTGACCAGGACCGCGCGCTCCACGCCGAAGATCTTCCTGGCCCGTACACAGGAGTCCCAGGTGTCGAACCCGGCGAAGTCGCTGACCACCCGCCGGTCCGGCACCCCGTGCTTGACCAGGTACGCGCGCATCGCGTCCGGCTCGTCGTACTCGGCCCGCCCGTTGTCCCCGGTCACCAGGACCGCCCTGACCTTGCCGGCCCGGTACAGCTCGACCGCCGCGTCGAGGCGGTGCGCCAGGTACGGCGACGGCTCGCCGTCCCACAGCCCGGCCCCGAACACCACCGCGACCCCGGACGCGGGCGCCTGCGCCACGGTGCCGACCTTGCCGTCGGCCGCCGCGAACATCCACGCGGCGGGCGTCAGCGCCAGGGTGCACAGCGCCGCGAGCGCCTGCACGGCCCGGCGCTGCCCCTTGCGGGTGCGCGGCAGCCCGATCCGTACGCGCGTGCGCGGCAGGCGCATGAGGTTCCCCCTGGTTTCGACGGTGTTCGAATGATCGGACGCAGGGGGGAGGCGGACGGTTCTGCCCCGCCGCCCCGGGCGGGCCCCGCGATCCCACCGTTCGCGCCGCCCCCGTGAGGCGGCGGAAAACACTCGTCACCACGGCGCAACGACATGGCAATGTGAGCCCGGCAGGATCGGTCCATGACGGAGATGGAGCCGGAGACGCAGTCGCAGTTCTTGTCCGCCCGCCAGTCGCTGCCGTTCGACAGCACGGCCGAACTCGTCACCCGCATCGCCGCCCAACTGGGCAGCCAGCTCAGCCACGTCCGACTGAACGGGAGCCGCAAGCCGATGCCCACGACCGCCCGGCCGGCCCCCGCCCGGCCCGCCCTGGTCGCCGTCGCCCACGGCAGCCGCGACCCCCGGGCCCTGCGCACCGTCACCGCCCTGCTCGACCTGGTCCGCGAGCTGCGCCCCGGGCTCGACGTCCGGCTCGGCCACATCGAGATCGACGAGCCCGCGCTGCCCGCCACGCTCGCGGAGCTCGGCGCGGGCCGCGCCGTCCTCGTACCGCTGCTGCTGAGCCGCGGCTACCACGTCAAGCAGGACATCCCGGCCGCTGTCGCCGACGCGCCCCGGCTGCGCGGCCGTGTCGCGCGGCCGCTCGGCCCGCACCCGCTGCTCGTCGAGGCGCTGTACGAGCGGCTCGTCGAGGCCGGGTGGAGTGACGGCCCACGCGCGCGTGGCGCCGGGGGAGTGGTGCTCGCCGGGGCCGGGTCGCGCGACCCCGAGTCGGCCGCCGACACCCGCCGCACCGCCGCGATGCTCAGCGAACGCCTCGGCGGCGTACCGGTGATACCCGCCTACGCCTCGGCCGCCGCACCCACCGTCCCCGAGGCGCTGCGGGCGCTCGCCGCGCGCGGGCGCCACCAGGTCGCGATCGCGTCGTACTTCACCGCGCCCGGCCGGTTCGCCACCCAGAGCGCCGCCCACGCGCGCGGTGTCGCGGCGGCCCCGCTCGGCGCGCACCCGGCCGTCGCCCGCCTCGTCCTGCACCGGTACGACCAGGCGCTCGCCGCGGCCCCGTTCGCCGCCCAGCCCCGCGAACTCGCCACGGCCTGATCCCCGGCCCGCTCCGGTTGTCAGTGGTTCCGTTTACTGTCGGTGCATGGAAGGCATCGCAGGACACCCCGGGTACGACCCGTCCGACGTCGAGCGGTGGGCGGCCGAGCCCGACAAACGGCCGGGCCGCACCGCCTTCCAGCGCGACCGCGCGCGCGTGCTGCACTCCGGAGCGCTGCGCCGTCTGGCGGGCAAGACGCAGGTCGTGACGCCCGGCGTGATGGGCCAGCTGTGGGACGCGAGCCCGCGCACCCGGCTCACCCACTCCCTGGAGTGCGCCCAGGTCGGCCGCGAGCTCGGCGCCGCCCTCGGCTGCGACCCCGACCTCGTCGAGGCGGCCTGCCTCGCACACGACATGGGCCACCCGCCCTTCGGGCACAACGGCGAGCACGCGCTCAACGACTTCGCCGAGGACTGCGGCGGCTTCGAGGGCAACGCGCAGTCGCTGCGCCTGCTGACCCGGCTGGAGCCCAAGCGCTTCGTGCGCGGCGAGAGCGCCGGCGAACCCGTCAGCGTCGGCCTCAACCTCACCCGGGCCGCCCTGGACGCGGCCACCAAGTACCCCTGGGCGCGCGGCGGCCACCCCACCGACCCGCGGTCCGTGAAGTTCGGGGTCTACGAGGACGACCTGCCGGTCTTCGACTGGGTGCGCCAGGGTGCCGAGCCCCACCGCAAGTGCTTCGAGGCCCAGGTCATGGACTGGTCGGACGACGTGGCGTACTCGGTCCACGACTTCGAGGACGGCCTGCACGCCGGCCACATCGACCCCAACCTGCTCTTCTCCGAGCCCGAGCGCGAGGACATCTGGCGCGTGGCGATCGGGCGGTAC
The DNA here is from genome assembly GCF_040639555.1 of Streptomyces sp. NPDC023838. NCBI lineage: Bacteria > Bacillati > Actinomycetota > Actinomycetes > Kitasatosporales > Streptomycetaceae > Streptomyces > Streptomyces sp. NPDC023838. The sequence continues at coordinate 298,022 of NZ_JBFAAD010000005.1, read as the reverse complement.
GTGCCGGCGGACACCGCGCCCCAGGAGCTCGCGGACGCGCTGGACCGGCTGATCGACGAGGAGTGGTGGCCGCACGGGTACGACGGCTCGGCGATCGCCCAGGCCCGCCTCAAGGACGCCACCAGCGAGCTCATCGGCCGGTTCTGCCTGGCGGCCGAGGGCGCGACCCGGGGCCGCTGGGGCACGGGCCGGCTGAGCAGGTACGGGGCGGAGCTGGTCGTGCCGCGCGCGACGCGCAACGAGTGCGCGGTGCTCAAGGCGGTGGCCGACCGCTATGTGATGCAGCGCGACGAGCAGGAGCGGCTCCGCGCCGACCAGCGCGTCGTTCTGGCCGAACTGGCCGAAGCGCTCACCGCGCGCGCCCCGGCGGAGGGGCTCGACCCGCAGTTCCGCGCGCTCTTCGCCGCCGCCGACGACGACCGCGCCCGCAAACGGGTCATCGTCGACCAGATCGCGTCCCTGACCGACGCGGCGGCCCTGTCCCTGCACGCCAGACTCACCGCCCGGCACCGCTGAGACGGCACAGGGCCCTTTCCCGTACGTATGACGCCGCGTACGCAGGAAGCCACGTACGTGTGAAGCACCGATGAAGCCCGGCCACTCGGCGCCCCCAACGGAGCAAGCCCTCTTCCCCCATCACGCTCCGTGCGGGACGCTCGCAGATGGCGGTTGAGCAACGAGGAGGCATCAAGTGGTCGACGCAGACCGGACATTTGTCATTGTCGGTGGAGGACTGGCCGGCGCCAAGGCCGCCGAGACCCTGCGCGCCGAGGGGTTCAACGGCCGGGTGATCCTCATCGGCGACGAGCGGGAGCACCCGTACGAGCGGCCTCCGCTGTCCAAGGGGTTCCTCTCCGGCAAGGAGGAGCGCGACAGCGTCTTCGTCCACGAGCCCGCCTGGTACGCGCAGAACGACGTGGAGCTCCACCTCGGCCAGACCGTCACCGCCATCGACCGCGAGGCCAGGACCGTCCGCCTCGGCGACGGCACCCTCATCGGCTACGACAAGCTGCTGCTCGCCACCGGCTCCGAGCCCCGCCGCCTCGACATCCCCGGCACCGACCTCGTCGGCGTCCACCACCTGCGCCGCCTCGCCCACTCCGAGCGGCTGCGCAACATGCTCAAGGCCCTCGGCCGCGACAACGGCCACCTGGTGATCGCCGGGGCCGGCTGGATCGGCCTGGAGGTCGCCGCCGCCGCGCGCGGATACGGCGCGGAGGTCACCGTCGTCGAGCCCGAGCAGACCCCGCTGCACCAGGTCATCGGCCCCGAGCTGGGTCAGATCTTCACCGATCTGCACGCCGGGCACGGCGTCCGCTTCCACTTCGGCGCACGGCTCACCGAGATCACCGGCCAGGACGGCATGGTCCTCGCGGTCCGCACCGACGACGGCGAGGAGCACCCGGCGCACGACGTGCTCGCCGCGATCGGCGCCGCCCCGCGCACCGCGCTCGCCGAGAGCGCCGGGCTCGCCCTCGTCGACCGCAAGCACGGCGGCGGGATCGCGGTCGACGACTCGCTGCGCACCTCCGACCCGGACATCTTCGCCGCGGGCGACGTGGCCGCCACTCCCTTTCCCCTCTGGGGCACTCCGCTGCCCGACACCCGGCTGCGCGTGGAGCACTGGGCCAACGCCCTCAACGGCGGCCCGGCCGCCGCGCGCGCGATGCTGGGCCAGCAGGTCACCTACGACCGCGTGCCGTACTTCTTCTCCGACCAGTACGACCTGGGCCTGGAGTACTCGGGCTGGGCGCCCCCCGGCTCGTACGACCAGGTGCTGCTCAGGGGCGACGCGGGCAAGCGCGAGTTCATCGCCTTCTGGCTGAAGGAGCGGCGGGTGCTGGCGGGGATGAACGTGAATGTGTGGGACGTCACAGCGGCCATCCAGGGCCTGATCAGGGCCGGAACGAAGGGCGTCCAGGTGGACCCGGACCGGCTCGCGGACCCCTCGGTCCCCCTCGGAGACCTGTTGCCCGACCAGTCCTGACTGTCACCCCCGCCCCGTAGACTTCATCCGTGGCAGGCAGGATCAACGATGACGACGTGAAGGCGGTCCGGGACGCGGTCCCGATCGACGCCGTCGTGTCCGAGTACCTCCAGCTGCGCAACGCGGGCGGCGGCAACCTCAAGGGCCTGTGCCCGTTCCACGACGAGAAGTCACCGTCCTTCCAGGTCAGCCCCAGCAAGGGTCTCTTCCACTGCTTCGGCTGCCAGGAAGGCGGCGACACGATCGCCTTCATCCGGAAGATCGACCACCTGTCGTTCTCCGAGGCCGTCGAGCGCCTGGCCGCCACCGCCGGCATCACCCTGCGGTACGAGGAGGGCGGCTACAACCCGTCCCACCAGCGCGGAGAGCGCATCCGGCTGGTGGAGGCGCACAAGGCCGCCGCGCAGTTCTACATCGAGCAGCTGGGCACCAGCCCCGAGGCCGAGATCGGGCGCAAGTTCCTCGCCGAGCGCGGCTTCGACCAGGCAGCCGCCGCCCACTTCGGCGTCGGCTACAGCCCGGCGGGCTGGGACCACCTCACCCGCTTCCTGCGCGGCAAGGGCTTCAGCGACAAGGAGCTGACCCTCTCCGGCCTCTCCCAGGAGGGCCGCCGCGGCCCCATCGACCGCTTCCGCGGCCGGCTGATGTGGCCGATCCGCGACGTGTCCGGCGAAGTCGTCGGCTTCGGCGCCCGCAAGCTCCGCGACGACGACAACGGCCCCAAGTACCTCAACACCCCCGAGACCGCGATCTACAAGAAGTCGCAGGTCCTGTACGGGATCGACCTGGCCAAGAAGGACATCGCCAAGTCCAGCCGCGCGGTGGTCGTCGAGGGCTACACCGATGTGATGGCCTGTCACCTCGCCGGGGTCACCACCGCCATCGCCACCTGCGGCACCGCCTTCGGCGGCGACCACATCAAGATCCTGCGCCGCCTCCTGATGGACAACGGCAGCGCCCGCGTGATCTTCACCTTCGACGGCGACGCGGCGGGCCAGAAGGCCGCCCTGCGCGCCTTCGAGGACGACCAGAAGTTCGCCGCCGAGACCTACATCGCCATCGCGCCCGACGGCATGGACCCCTGCGACCTGCGCCTGGCCAAGGGCGACGAGGCCGTCGCGGACCTGGTCCAGCCCCGCACCCCGCTCTTCGAGTTCGCGATCCGCCAGATCGTGCAGCGGTACGACCTGGAGACCCCGGCGGGCCGCGCCGCCGCCCTCGACGAGGCCGCCCCGATCGTCGCCCGGATCAAGAACGTCGCCTCCCAGCACGAGGTGGCCGTCCAGCTCGCCGGCATCCTCGGCATCCTGGACACCCAGTTCGTGGTCAAGCGCGTGGGCCAGCTGGCCCGTTGGGCCCGCGACCGCGGCGGCAAGGGCCCGGCCCCCGAGCGCCGCCGCGCGTACGGGGAGGTGCAGCCACCGGCCGCCGCCCCCTCCGGCCCCGCCCTGAACCTGCGCAGCCCCGCCCACCGCACCGAGCGCGAGCTCCTCAAGCTCGCCCTCCAGCACCCGCACCTGGTCTCCCCGGCCTTCGACGCGTACGGCGTGGACGAGTTCACGGCCCCCCCGTACGCGGCGGTGCGCCAGTGCATCATGGACGCGGGCGGCGCCACGGACGCGCCCTCCGACTACCTCCCGGCGGTCATGGAGTCGGCCCCCAACGACACGGTCCGCGCGCTGGTGACCGAGCTCGCCGTGGAGGCCGTCCACGCGCGCGTGGTCGACGAGGCGTACGCGGGCGAGCAGCTGGTCGCCGTCCGCCGCCGCGCCGTCGACCGCCGCCTCCTCGACATCCAGGGCACCCTGGCCCGCCTCGGGCAGAACGGCGATCCGGAGCGACTGGCCGCCGTCCAGAACGAGTTGTGGGTCCTCCAGCAGTACGGCCAGGCGCTGCGCAACCGGGGCGCCGAAGCCCTCTGAGGTCTGGCCGGGGGCTCGCGGGGTACCCGTCCGGTGACAGCGCGGCCCCCACACCGCTGCCGCTCGGGTAATCGCCCCGTCACGGACCGGCTTCAAAAAGTCACCGCACGCCCCTCGTGGCGGAGATGTGTCTTACCCCACACTGGGGTGCGGTGCCTGAGTCCTCGGAGCGCGGCCGGCCCACCGAAGGTGGGTACCTCACCCCCGCGGATCCGCTCATCGTGTACGGGACGGACAGCGGCCCGGCCGCCCCCGTCCCGCTGCCGCACGCCCCCGATCCGGCAGCGATCACCCTGGAGGTCGCCCCCGTGCAGACCCAGACCCTGACCGACAACGACGTCGTGGCCACCGTGCCCCCGCAGACCCGGGCCGTGCTCCACCCCGAGGCCGAAGCGCCCCCCGTCGAGCTCGCCGACGACGTGGTGGACGTACCGGAGCCGCCCGAGCGGGTGCCGGGGCGGGCGGACACCGGCGGCCCGTCCTCCGACCTCTTCCGGCAGTACCTGCGGGAGATCGGCCGGATCCCGCTGCTCACCGCGGCCGAGGAGGTCGAGCTCGCCCGCCGGGTGGAGGCCGGCCTGTTCGCCGAGGAGAAGCTGAGCAACACCCCCGACCTGGACTCCCAACTCGCCGTGGATCTCGACAGGTTGGTGGTCATGGGCCGGATGGCCAAGCGCCGGCTGATCGAGGCGAACCTGCGGCTGGTCGTCTCCGTCGCCAAGCGGTACGTCGGGCGCGGGCTGACCATGCTCGACCTGGTCCAGGAGGGAAACCTCGGACTGATCCGCGCGGTCGAGAAGTTCGACTACGCGCGCGGCTACAAGTTCTCCACGTACGCGACGTGGTGGATCCGCCAGGCCATGTCCCGCGCGCTCGCCGATCAGGCCCGTACGATCCGCGTCCCCGTCCATGTGGTGGAGCTGATCAACCGGGTGGTCCGGGTGCAGCGCCGGATGCTCCAGGAGCGCGGCTACGAGCCGACGTCGGAGGAGGTGGCCGCGCACCTCGACCTGGCGCCCGAGCGTGTGAGCGAGGTGCTGCGGCTCGCCCAGGAGCCGGTCTCGCTGCACGCGCCCGTGGGCGAGGAGGACGACGTCGCGCTCGGCGACCTGATCGAGGACGGCGACGCGGCGTCCCCCGTGGAGTCCGCGGCCTTCTTACTGCTGCGCGAGCACCTGGAAGCGGTGCTGTCCACGCTGGGCGAGCGCGAGCGCAAGGTGGTCCAGCTGCGCTACGGGCTCGCGGACGGCCGTCCGCGCACGCTGGAGGAGATCGGCCGCATCTTCGGCGTCACCCGCGAAAGGATCCGCCAGATCGAATCCAAGACCCTCAACAAGCTGAGGGACCACGCGTTCGCGGACCAGCTGCGGGGCTACCTGGACTGAGCGGGCGGGGCCGTCGGCGGCCCCGCCCCGCTGTCAGTCGACCTCCGCCACCGCCTGCGCGAACTGCGCCGCGTACAGCCGCGCGTACGCGCCGTCCGCCGCCAGCAGCTCGTCATGCGTGCCCTGTTCGACGATGGCCCCGTTCTCCATCACGAGGATGACGTCGGCGTCGCGAATCGTGGACAGGCGGTGCGCGATGACGAAGGACGTGCGCCCGTGCGCCAGCCGCGCCATCGCCTTCTGGATCAGCACCTCCGTCCGCGTGTCCACCGAACTCGTGGCCTCGTCGAGCACCAGGATCACCGGGTCGGACAGGAACGCCCGGGCGATGGTGATCAGCTGCTTCTCGCCCGCGCTCACCCCCGTGCCCTCGTCGTCGATCACCGTGTCGTACCCGTCCGGCAGCGTCCGTACGAAACGGTCCGCGTGCGCCGCCCGCGCCGCCTCCTCGATCTCCTCGCGGGTGACCGGCCGCGCCGCCCCGTACGCGATGTTGTCCGCGATGGTGCCGCCGAACAGCCAGGTGTCCTGGAGCACCATGCCGATGCCCGAGCGCAGCTCCTCGCGCGACATCCGGGCCGCGTCCACCCCGTCCAGGGTGATCCGCCCGTCCGTCACCTCGTAGAACCGCATCAGGAGGTTGACCAGGGTGGTCTTGCCCGCGCCGGTCGGGCCGACGATCGCGACCGTCTGGCCCGGCTCGACCTTCAGCGACAGGTCGTCGATGAGCGGCTTCTCCGGGTCGTACCGGAACGCCACCTTCTCCAGCGTCACCGCACCGCGCCGCTCCACCGGCCGGTCGGCCGACTTCGCGTCCGGCTCCGGCGCCTGCTCGTCCGCGTCGAGCAGCTCGAAGATCCGCTCGGCGGAGGCGACCCCCGACTGCACCAGGTTCGCCATCGAGGCGACCTGGGTGAGCGGCATCGAGAACTGCCGCGAGTACTGGATGAACGCCTGCACATCGCCGATCGACAGCGCGCCGGAGGCGACCCGCAGCCCGCCGACGACCGCGACCAGCACATAGTTCAGGTTCGAGATGAACATCATCAGCGGCTGCATCACACCGCTGTTGAACTGCGCCCGGAACCCGGCCTCGTACAGCGCCTCGTTCTGCTCGTCGAACTGCCGCGCCGACTCCTCCTGGCGCCCGAAGACCTTCACCAGGGTGTGCCCGGTGTACATCTCCTCCACGTGCGCGTTGAGCCGTCCCGTGGTCTTCCACTGCTGCACGAACTGCGGCTGCGACCGCTTGCCGACCTTCGTCGCGACGAACACCGACAGCGGTACGGTCGCCAGCGCCACCAGGGCGAGCAGCGGTGAGATCCAGAACATCATCGCGAGCACGCCGACGATGGTGAGCAGAGAGTTGATGAGCTGGCCCATCGTCTGCTGCATCGTCTGCGAGATGTTGTCGATGTCGTTGGTCGCCCGGCTGAGCACCTCGCCGCGCTTGGCACGGTCGAAGTACGACAGCGGCAGCCGCGACAGCTTCGCCTGCACCTGCTCGCGCATCCGGAACACCGTGCGGTTGATCGCCCGGTTGGAGAGCCGGGTCGCCACCAGCATCAGCAGCCCCGCGCCCACGTACACCGCGAGCGCCCAGAGCAGCACCCCGCCGACCGAGCCGAAGTCGATGCCGTGGCCGGGGGTGAAGCCGACCCCGGAGAGCATGTCGGCGAGTCCGCCGTCGCCCTTCTCGCGCAGCCGGTCGAGGGCCTGCTCCTTGGTCGTCCCGGCCGGCATCTGCCGGCCGACGACCCCCGCGAAGACCAGGTCGGTCGCCTTGCCGAGGATCTTCGGCCCGACCACCGACAGCGCCACGCTGAGCACCGCGGCGACGAGCATCACATAGAGCGTGCCCTTCTCCGGGGCGAGCTGCCGCAGCAGCCGCTTCGAGGAGCCCTTGAAGTCCATCGAGCGTTTGCCGTCGCCCTGGCCCATCATCCGGGCCATGTTTCCGCTCATGCCGCCTCGGCCTCCGTCAGCTGGGAGAGCACGATCTCCCGGTACGTCTCGTTCTGAGCCATCAGCTCGTGGTGGCGGCCGGTGCCGACGACGCGGCCCTCGTCCAGGACGACGATCCGGTCGGCGTCGCGGATCGTGGAGACCCGCTGGGCGACGATGACGACGGTCGCCTCGCGCGTCTCGTGCAGCAGCGCCGCCCGCAGGGCCGCGTCCGTCGCGTAGTCGAGCGCCGAGAACGAGTCGTCGAAGAGGTAGATCTCCGGGCGCTGCACGAGCGTGCGCGCGATCGCGAGCCGCTGGCGCTGGCCGCCGGAGACATTGGTGCCGCCCTGCGCGATCGCCGCGTTCAGCCCGCCCTCCAGCTTGGAGACGAACTCCTTGGCCTGGGCGACCTCCAGCGCGTGCCAGAGCTCGTCGTCGGTGGCGTCGGGGTTGCCGTACCGCAGATTGGTCGCGACCGTCCCGGAGAACAGATACGGCTTCTGCGGCACCATCGAGACGGTCTTGGCGAGCAGTACGGGATCGATTCCGCGCACGTCCTCGCCGTCGACCAGGACCGTGCCGTCCGTCACGTCGAACAGCCGCGGTACGAGCCCGAGCAGCGTCGACTTGCCGCTGCCCGTCGACCCGATGATCGCGGTGGTCTCGCCGGGGCGGGCCACCAGGTCCACCCCCTTCAGGACGGACTCCTCGGCGCCCGGGTAGGTGAAGTCGGCGCCGCGGACCTCCAGATGGCCGCTGCGGCGCAGCTCGCGCACGGGGGCCTTCGGCGGGACCACGCTGGTGTCGGTGGAGAGGACCTCCTCGATGCGCTCGGCGCAGACCTCGGCGCGCGGCACCATCATGAACATGAACGTGGCCATCATCACGGCCATCACGATCTGCATCAGATACGTGAGGAACGCGGTGAGCTGGCCGATCTGCAGGGAGCCGCTGTCGATCCGGTGGGCGCCGAACCACACCACGGCCACCGAGGAGACGTTGACCACCGTCATGACGGTGGGGAACATCAGCGCCATCAGCCGGCCGGTGCCGAGCGAGACGTCCGTCAGCTCGGTGTTGGCGCCCCGGAAGCGGCCCTTCTCGTAGTCGTCCTTCACGAACGCCCTGATCACGCGGTTGCCGGTGATCTGCTCGCGCAGCACGCGGTTCACCGTGTCCAGGCGGGTCTGCATGGTGCGGAACAGCGGCCGCATCTTGCGCACGATCAGCGAGACACAGACGCCGAGCACCGGCACCACGGCGAGCAGCACCGCCGAGAGCGGCACGTCCTGGCCGAGCGCCATGATGATGCCGCCGAAGCACATGATGGGCGCGGACACCATCAGCGTGAACGACATCAGCGTCAGCATCTGGACCTGCTGTACGTCGTTGGTGGTCCGGGTGATCAGGGTCGGCGCCCCGAAGTGGCCCACCTCGCGCGCGGAGAACGACTGGACGCGGCCGAAGACGGCCGCGCGCATGTCCCGGCCCACGGCGGCCGCGGTGCGTGCGCCGAAGTAGACGGCGCCGACGTTGCAGACCACCTGGACCAGGCTGACGGCGATCATGATGCCGCCGAACTCCAGGATGTAGCCGGTGTCCCCGTTGACGACACCGTTGTCGATGATGTCGGCGTTCAGGGTCGGCAGATAGAGGGTCGCGCAGGTCTGGAGCAGCTGCAGCAGCACCAGGAGCGCGATCGGTTTCTTGTACGGAACCAGATGGGTCCGCAGGAGTCGTATGAGCACGTGGAGGCTCTCCGGGTCGGCAAGATCGAGGGGTTCGACCCCCCATCTTGCGACACTCCACCCCTGGAACCTCAAGCGATTAAGCCAAGGGCGAGTCAAAAGGATGAGTCAAGGGCGGACCTCCGGCGTAGTCAAGGGAACACGCCGAAGATCCCCCCGAACGGCTCATTTCGCCGCCTCCCGGGTGACCGGAAGCGCCGCCTCCGGCCGCCCCCGGTGACCGGAAGCGCCGCTTCCTGTCGCCCCGGTGACCGGAAGCGCCGCCTCAGGACCCCGTGTCGAACGCGCCCGGGTGGATCTCGTCGCGCGTCGCGATGTACTGCTGGCGCACCGCCTGCCCCACGGGCAGCTCCTCGCCCGGCTCGAAGACCTGCGCGGCCGCGCCCTGCCAGGCCGGCGGGGTGTGCGCGGCCAGCGTGCCCTGCGAGACGCCGAGCGCCCAGGCCGCCTGCCGGGCCGCGCCCAGCGCCGCGTACTCGGCGGGCTGCGGCACGACCACCTGGGTGCCCAGGATCGCGGGCGCCGCCGCCTGGACGGCGGGCAGTTCGGCCGCGGCGCCGAGCAGGAAGACCCGGCGCACCTCGACCCCACGACGCCGCAGCACGTCGAGCGCGTCCGCCAGTGAGCAGAGCATGCCCTCGAAGGCGGCCCTGGCCAGGTGCTCGGGCTTCATCGACTCGCGCCGCAGCCCCGCCAGCGTGCCGGCCGCGTGCGGCAGCCGGGGCGTGCGCTCGCCCTCCAGATACGGCAGCAGAACGAGCCCGGAGGCGCCCGGGGTCGACTTCAGGGCCAGGGAGGAGAGCTCCTCCAGGCTCTCGGTGCCGAGCATCTCCGCCGTGCCGCGCAGCGCCCGTACCGCGTTGCTCGTATGCACGACGGGCAGATGGCGGCCGGTGGCGTCGGCGAACGACGTAATCATCCCGGCCGGGTCGGCCAGCGCCTCGTGGTGCACGGCCATGACGGAACCCGAAGCCCCGAGCGAGACGACCGCGTCGCCGGGCCCGACGCCGAGGCCGAACGCGGCGGCCATCGTCTCGCCGGTGCCGGCCGAGATCAGCAGGCCCTCGGGGGTGGTGCCCGCCGCGTCGGAGGGGCCGAGCACCTCGGGGAGCGCGACGTGGTGGCCGAGCGCGAGCTCGACGAGGTCGGGGCGGTAGAAGCCGGTCGCGGCCGACCAGTAGCCGGTGCCGGAGGCGGCGCCCCGGTCGGTGGTGCGACGGGCCGGGCGGCCGAGCAGCTGCCACACCAGCCAGTCGTGCGCCTGGACGATCGCGGCGGTGCGCTGGGCGGCCTCCGGTTCGTTGCGGGCCAGCCAGCGCAGCTTCGCCACGGCCTGGCCTGCCTGCGGCACACAGCCGACGGCCTTGGCCCACGCCTCGCGCCCGCCGAGCGCGTCGGTGAGATCCGCCGCGGCGACCTGGGCGCGCTTGTCGTTGCCGGCCAGCGCCGCCCGTACGAGAGCGCCCTGGCCGTCCAGCGCGATCAGCGCGTGCTGCTGGGCGGCCACGCCGATGGCCTGCACGCCTTCGAGCAGGCCGCCCGCCGCGGCCTCGCCGAGCGAGAGCAGCCAGGCCTGCGGATCCACCTCGGTGGTCTTCGGGTCGACGGGATGCGGGGCGTACCCCTGCCGCAGGACGGCACCGGTGTCGGTGTCGCAGACGACGATGCGAGTGAAGGCGGAAGAGCTGTCCAGCCCGGCGACTATCCCCATGCGCACGATTCTGCATCACGCGGGGGGCCACCGGGGCCCGGCGTGGGTCACGGTCTTGCCCTGCGCCGCGCGCGGGGTGCCGTGCACCGCGCGCGGGCCGTGGGTCGGGGCCGTGGGGCAGGCGTTGCTGGTGCGCCGCGCGCGGGCCGTGGGGCAGGCGTTGCTGGTGCGCCGGGTGCCGGCCGTGGGTCAGGTGTTGCTGGTGCCCCAGTCGTCCTCGGCACCCTGCCCGCGCTCGCGCAGCGACCGCACCCGGGCGCCGATCGACCCCGGCCCCTTGTCCCCGACCTTCTCGGACACCTTCTCGCTCACCGCGTGGAACGCCTTGCCCGCGTACGCGCGGCCGTTCTGCGCGGCCGACTCGGCGGTGTTGCGGACGGCCGGGTTCTGCGAGACCTGCCGGGCGGACTTCTTCAGCTGCTCGTACCGCTCGCGTCCGGCTCGGGTCCCGAGCACGTACCCGACGACGAGTCCGACGGCGAACGTGAGCCGGTAGCGCATGGCGGTCACCCTTCTGTGGCGTCTGTCTGACGTCGCTGTGGCGTCGTGTGCTGCGCCTACCCGCGCAGCCCCGTGATCACCCGGGGCGGAACCGATTGGCGGAGCACCCCCCTGCTTGCGCTAATGTATGTGTCGCAGCGAGCGCACGCCGCCCGGGGACACCCGGGGTAGGTACGTTCGACGCAACGAGACATTCCCCTGTAGCTCAATTGGCAGAGCAGCCGGCTGTTAACCGGCAGGTTACTGGTTCGAGTCCAGTCGGGGGAGCTCGGTCTCCTGTAGCTCAATTGGCAGAGCAGCCGGCTGTTAACCGGCAGGTTACTGGTTCGAGTCCAGTCGGGAGAGCAGTGAAAAGGACCCCTTGAGGGTCCTTTTTCATGCCCGGTGGAACCGGGCGGGCCGCGACGGGGTCCTCATGGTCGTGCGTTGCCGACCATCCGAGGCAGGAGATCGTATGAGCGGCTATGCTGCGGCAGACGGCGCGCACAAATGTGCGCGACGCGCCGTTAGGGGCGGTAGCTCAGCCGGTTAGAGCAGCGGACTCATAATCCGTCGGCCGTGGGTTCGAGTCCCACCCGCCCCACCATGAGTCGTTCCTGCAGGAACGTTTCGCACAGGCGAGACCAGGATGCCCCCGGGGGCGTCGTACTCCACGTACGACACACCGGGGGCATCGTGGTATCCACCCGGTCGGAGTGACGGCTGGGCGGGCGGGGGCGGGGGCGGGGGCGGTGGCCGGGGCCGGGCGGGCTGGGAGGCGCGCCCTGTGGATGAGGCGGCGTGCGGGTGCGGTGGGCGGGGGCTCTCTTCCGGAGTCCGGGACTCTCGGAGTCCGGGACTCCCGGAGTTCCAGGCTTCCGGACTCCCGGTCTTCCGGGTCGCATTTTCGGACTTCCGGCTCGCATTCCGGGGTGTGAATTCCCGAGTACGGGAGGGGTGGGCTGGGAATGAATTTCCCGAGCATCCCCGTCCCGGCTGTCGGCTGTCAGCTGTCAGCTGTCAGCTGTCAGCTGTCAGCTGTTGGCTGTCGGTCACGATGAATTCTTCCGCATTCCGGTTCCGTCCCGGCGGCGGCGGGCCGTCCGGAGCCACGGCCCGGGGCGGGCGGGGCCGTGGCCGGAGCCCGTGGCCGGAGCCCGTGGCCGGAGCCCGTGGGCGGGGCCTGGGGGCCCTGGGTGGGCCCGTGGGGCGCGGGGCGGGGGTGCGGGGGCCCGGCCCCAGCGCCGGGGGCGTCGTCGTGCCGCGCCGCGCGGGGGCCGGGTGCGCGGCCGTGGCGCATTTCTTTCCTCGAATTGTCAAGGCCGGTGTTCAACCGCGGAGTTCCCGCGATTGAACGTCTGATCAGCCGCTCGGGCTTGTCCGGAGGTGATTCGTTCCGGGAGATTGACCGCATCACGAACCGCAAAGGGGAGGCACCAGGTGAGCACGGAAGAACCGCAGGGCGGCGAGGTCTACACGGCGGGCAGTGCCAACTTCGATCCGCTGTACGCGGGGAAGGTGCGGACGGAGGGCCTGGGCATGAAGTTCGACTTCGCGCCGTGGAACATCCCCGAGCCGCAGCCGGTCGTGGTGGCCCTGGAGGCGTCCGGCGCGTTCCGCGGGAAGGTACTGGACGCGGGGTGCGGCACCGGGCAGAACTCGCTGCACCTCAAGAGCCGCGGCCACCACGTCACCGGCCTGGACTTCTCGCCCTCCGCGATCGAGCAGGCGCAGGAGCGCGCGCGGGAGCGTGGGCTCGACATGACCTTCGCCGTGTCCGACGCGACCGCCTTCGACGGCGTGGAGGGCGGCTTCGAGACGGTCCTCGACTACGGGCTCTACCACGTCCTCACCGACGAGCAGCGGCGCAAGTACGCGGCCGCGCTGCACCGGGTGACCGCGCCGGGCGCCCGGTTGCACCTGTTCGCCTTCGCGGAGTCCGAGCTGGTCGGGCTGCCGCCGCAGCAGCTGCGGGTGAGCAAGGAGAGCTTCCGCGTCAACCTGGAGGGCACGGGTACGTGGCGGATTCTCGCGATCGAGGACAGCCTGTGCACGACGAACCACACGCGTGAGTACTTCGAGAAGCAGCGGGCCGAGACGGGGGGGACGCTGCCGTTCGACCCGGATGCCTTCGATGTCGACGCGAAGGGGCGGATCGTGTACCCGATGTCGTACGTGCACGCCGAGCGCGTCTGATCCTCCGGGGGAGGGGGTCTTCCGGGGGCTACGCCCCCCGGGCCCCCGGGCGGGGCCTGCGGCCCCTGCACCCCACTCCGGGCTTCGCCCCCGGTTCGTTTCGTCTGCGGGTCGGTGGGGGTTGGTCGCGCAGTTCCCCGCGCCCCTCAGGTGCCGCTGTGCGGCATCCCCCCGGGCCCCGCTTTGGGGCTTCGCCCCGGGTTCGTTTCGTCTGCGGGTCGGTGGGGCCTGGTCGCGCAGTTCCCCGCGCCCTTCAGGTGCCGCTGTGCGGCATCCCCCCGGGCCCCCGCAGGGGCGCCTCCAGGGGCGCGGGCTCAAGGCCGCAGTCGGAGCGCCCGCCGCCCCAACCCCCTCAGGGGCGCGGGGAATTGCGCGAGCAGCCACAGACGGGGCGCAGGCGGACAACGCGTACCCCAGTGGAACGGTTAGCATCCCCCGTGACCGCCGAAACCCACGCCCCGCCCAAAAGCAGCCGCATATTCGCCGACCTCACCCCCCTCCGCGCCTCCCCCCACTACCGCCGCCTGTGGTTCGGGAACACCATCTCCTGGGTGGGGCAGGGCATGACCTCCCTGGCGATTTCGCTTCAGGTGTACGACATCACCGGGTCCAGCTTCAGCGTGGGGCTCGTGGGGTTGTTCTCGCTCGTGCCGCTGATGGTGTTCGGGCTGTACGGCGGTGCCATCGCGGACACCGTGGACCGGCGCAGGCTCGGGCTGGCCAGCGCGTCCGGGTCCGCCGTGCTGTCGGCGGGGCTGGCCGCCGCCGCGATCGCCGGGTTCGCGCATGTGTGGTTCCTGTACGGGATCGTCGCGCTGCAGTCCGTCTGCGCCGCCCTCAACGGGCCCGCCCGGTCTTCCATGATCCCCCGGCTGCTGCCGCCCGAGCAGCTCCCCGCCGCCAACGCGCTGAACTCGATCACCATGACCTCGGGGACGCTGCTCGGCCCGATGCTGGGCGGGCTGATCGTCGGGTTCGCCGGGTACCAGTCGGCGTACCTCATCGACGCCGTCACCTTCGCCGCCTCCCTCTACGCGATGTGGCGGCTCCCCTCGATGCTGCCCGACCGGGACCGTACGACCGCCAAGCGGGCCTCCGTCCTCGACGGGTTCCGCTTTCTCGCCACCCGGCCCAACCTCCGTATGACGTTCTTCTCCGACTTCTGCGCCATGATCCTGGCGCACCCCCGCGCGCTGTTCCCGGCCGTCGCCGCGCTCTGGTACGGCGGTGACGCCCGCACCACCGGGCTCCTGGTCGCCGCGCCTGCGCTCGGGGCGCTGCTCGGCGGGGTGTTCTCGGGGTGGCTCAGCCGCATCCACCGGCACGGTCTGGCGATCCTGCTGGCCGTGGGCGCGTGGGGCGCCGCGATCGCCGTGTTCGGGCTGACCCGCAACCTCTGGCTCGGGCTGCTCTTCCTCGCCCTCGCCGGGTGCGCCGACACCGTGTCCATGGTGTTCCGCAACACCATGCTCCAGGTCGCCGCGCCGGACGAGATGCGCGGGCGGCTTCAGGGCGTCTTCATCGTGGTCGTCGCCGGTGGGCCCCGGCTCGGGGACTTCCTCGCGGGCACCACCGCCGACCTCGCCTCGCCCACGGTCGCCGTCACGGGCGGCGGCCTCGCGTGCGTGCTCGCCGTCACGCTGCTGGGCGTCACCCGCCGCCGGTTCGCGCGGTACGACTCCCGCGACCCCGAGGCGTAAGACGCTCGCGGGCGGGAGGCGGCCAAGTTACTTGCCGGCCAAGGCAGCTGCGCCCCTGCACCCCCTCAGGGGCGCGGGGCTGTGACATGTGCGGCTCCGCCGCGTGGGCGCGGCCGGCCACATCCGGCCCGCGGGCGAAAAGGGGCCTGGGGCGCAGCCCCGTGAGCGGGGTGCAGGGGCCGCAGGCCCCGCCAGGGGTCCGGGGGCGGACCCCCCCCCGGGAGAACCGCCTCACCTACCGCCACCCCCGGAGGGTCTAGGGAAGGGGCGGGGTGGGGGAGACCACCCCCCGGGCCAACCCCAGGCGTACGAGATCCTGTGGCCGCACCCCCAGCTGGTCCGCCGTCCCCCGCACCTCCCCGGCCCCCCGCTTCAGGATCGCCGTCGCCAGCTCCGGCGCGATCACGGAGAAGTAGCTGTCCGGGGTCAGCCAGGTGCGGCCGGGGGAGGCGAGCGCCAGGGCTCCGCCCGAGCCGCCCTCGCCGATCACCAGCGTGGTCACCGGCACCCCCACCCCCGCCACCGCGCCGAAGCACTCCGCGACCGCCGCGCCCTGGCCCGCCCGTTCCGCCGCCGCGTCGTTCGCCGCGCCCGGGGTGTCGACCAGGGTGAGGACGGGGACGCCGAGGCGGTCGGCGAGGCGGAGGAGGCGGGCGGCGGTGCGGTAGCCCGCCGGGCGCGTCGCGGTGCCGGCCTGGGCCGCGTACGCGACCGTACGCCCGGCCCGCTCCCCGAACCCGCACAGCATCCCCGCGTCCACACCCCCGCACCGGTCCCCGCTGAGGGGGAGGCGGAAGGTGAAGTACGCGTCCAGGTACGCCGACGCCAGGGGGCGGCACCGGGCGCGGGCCTGTTCCACCGCCTCCCACCCCGTCCCCGGCAGCCCCGTCCCGCCGAGCGCCGAGGGCACGTCGGCCGGGGTCACCGGGCCGCCCGGGGTCCCGCCGGACAGCAGCCCCAGCCACCTCCCCAGCACCCCGCGCAGCTGAGCCACCGGCACCACCGCGTCGACCGCCCCGGCCGCCAGCTGGCCCTCCGCCGAGTACGCCGCCGGATCCGCGTCGGCGGGCCGTACCCGCGAACCCGCGAAGCCCACCTGCGCCCCGGGCAGCGCCAGGACCACGTCCGCGCCCGCGCCGAGCGTGGCCCAGCCGCCGCCCGTCGTCGGGTCGCGCACCACCGCGATCTGCGGCAGCCCGGCCGACCGCAGCAGGGTGGACTGGCGGGCCACCCGCTGGAGTTGGGTGAGCGCGACCATGCCCTCCTGCATCCGGCTGCCGCCGGTCGAGATCAGCGAGACCAGCGGCAGCCGCCGCTCTCGCGCCGCCCGGTACGCCGCCTCCAGCCGGTCGCCCGTACGCTCGCCCAACGAGCCGCCCAGAAAGCCGAATTCGAAGGAGAGGAGGATGCAGGGGTGGCCCTCCACCTCCGCCTCGCCGTAGATCACCGACTCCTGCTCGCCCGTGCGTTGCCTCGCGCGCGCCCGTGCCGCCGCGTACCCCTCCCAGCCCAGCGGGCCCTCGGCCGCCGTCTCTCGTTCGGGGGCGTGCAGTTCGGTGAAGCCGGAGGCCGCCGCCTCGATCGCGGCCCGGGCCGTGAGCCGGTCAGCCATTGCCCAGCGCCCGCTTCATGATCTTGCCCATGTCGTTGCGCGGCAGCGTCTCCAGGAACCGGACCGTACGCGGCCGTTTGTGCGGGGAGAGTTGGGCGGCCACGTGAGCCGCCAACTCCTCGGCCGTGGGCGGCGCCTGCGGGTCCGCCGGGACCACCCACGCCACGATCCGCTCCCCGAGATCCGCGTCCGGCTCACCGGTGACGGCGGCCTCGCGCACCCCGGGGTGGTCGAGCAGCGCGTTCTCGATCTCGCCCGCCCCGATCTTGTACCCGCCGCTCTTGATCAGGTCCGTCGCCTTGCGGCCGACGATCCGCACATACCCGTCGGCGTCCAGGCTCGCCATGTCGCCGGTGCGGAACCAGCCGTCCTCGGTGAACGCGGCGGCCGTGGCGTCCGGCCGGTTGAGGTAGCCGCTGAACAGGTTCGGGCCGCGCACCTGGATCTCACCGATGCCGTCCGACTCGTCCGCGAGCCGCAGCTCCACGCCCGGCAGCGGCACCCCGACCGTGCCGGGCCGCGGCTCGCCGTCCACCCGTACGCTCGTGTTCATCAGCGTCTCGGTCATCCCGTACCGCTCGATCACCGCACGCCCGGTCGCCGCCGCGATCCGCCGGTGGTCGTGGACGGGCAGCGCCGCCGACCCCGAGACGAGCAGCCGCGCCCCGGCCAGCGCCTTCGCCAACTCCCGGTCGGTGTCGAGGACTTCGGCGATCCGGTGGTACATCGTCGGCACCCCGAAGAGCATCGTCGCGCCCGTCGACAGCTCGCGGGCCACGCCCTCCACCGAGAACCTGCCCAGGTGCCGGACCGAGCCGCCGCGCCGCAGCGGGCCGAGGATGCCGAGGATCAGGCCGTGGACGTGGAAGAGCGGCAGACCGTGGACGAGGACGTCGTCGGGCGTCCACGCCCAGACCTCCGCGAGCGCGTCGAGCGTGCCGGAGACCGCCCGACGGGGGAGGACGGCCCCCTTGGGCGGGCCGGTGGTGCCGGAGGTGTAGACGATGAGGGCGGGCGACTCGGCGTCGTGGGGCTCGGCGTCGTGGGGCTCGACGGGCAACGCTCCCGCGCCCGCCTCCGGGACCACGTCGATCCTGGTCAGCGCCTCCAGCGCGGGAGGCAGAACGTCCCCGGGGGCGGCGAGGACCGCCGTGGGCGCGCTGTCCGTCAGGATGTGCGCCAGCTCGCGCTCGCCCGTCTTCGGGTTCAGCGGTACGGCGGGCACGCCGGCCAGCAGCGCCGCGACCACCCCGACGGCCGTCTCCAGGCTCGGCGTCGCCCAGACGGCGACGCGGCCCGCCCCGGCGATCCGGGCCGCCAGGGCGCCCGCCGCCCCGGCGAGTCCGGCGTACGTGAGGGATCGCTCGCCGAACCGTAGGGCTTCCTTCCGGTCGGCGGTCCGCAGGGCGGGAAAGAGAGGGGACACGGAAAGAGCTCCTCGCAGTCGACGGCACCGGCCCTGAAGGGCCACCCGAAACCCTACGCGGCACCGTGATCAAGGCAGCGGCAGCGCCACCTTGACGGCGTACAGCGCGACCAGCCCGTAGCCGATCCGGAACGTCCACATCCGAGCCGTGCCGGAGATCCGCGTCCCGGCGAACCCGCTCGCCGCGACGAGCAGTTGCTGCCACACGAACGACGCGGCGAAGACGGCCGAGACGAACACGGCCCCGCTGCCGCCGCCGTGCAGGTCGCTGCCCTGGGCGGTGGTGAGGGCGGTGAAGTAGAGGGCGGTGGTGGGGTTGACGAGGGTGAGGGCGGCGAAGCGGACGAAGGTACGGGAGGCGGCGGCCGTTCCCGTTCCCGGTCCAGGCCCCGGTCCCGGCCCCGTTCCCGGTCCAGGCCCCGTTCCCGGCCCCGGTCCCGGCCCCGATCGCGGTCCCGTTCCCGGTCCCGGCCCTGGCCCCGGTCCGGCGTCGCCCGCCGGTGGTCGGCGTGATTCCCACAGCCCCCGCCCCGCGATCCCCACCAGTACGGCCGCCGCCACCAGCCGTACCCACGCCTCCACCCCCGACAGCGTGGACGCCACCCACGGGCCGAGCGTCGTCGCCGCCGCCGCGTACGCGCAGTCGACCACCGCCACCGCCGACGCCGCCGCGACCGCGCCGCGCCGGTCGCGCATGCCCTCCTGGACCAGCAGCACCCCGACCGCCCCCACGGGCATCGCCACGCCCAGGCCCGCCGCCGCCCCCGCCACCGCCGTCGTCCACATCTCGCTCATGGGGGCACTGTCCGGCCCCTCCCGCCCGGTACGCGGCCGAATACCGGGCCGGGCTGCGACAATCGCGGTATGGACCGCCTGGACAGAGAAATCCTCGGCGTACTGCGGGAGGATGCGCGGATCTCGTACCGCGACCTCGGTACGAAGGTCGGGCTCAGTGCGAACGCCGCCGCCGACCGGGTGCGCCGGATGCGCCGCGACGGCGTGATCCGGGGCTTCACGGTCCTGGTCGACCCGACGGCCGACGCCGGGCCGGGGCTCGTCGTCTTCATCGACGTCACGCTGCGTCTGGACACCACGAACGAGGAGTTCGAGAAGGTCGCCCTGAAGCTGCCGGGCATCACTGAGGTCGTGCACGTCACGGGCGAGCACGACTATCTCGTACGGGCCAGAGCGGCCGACCCGGCGGCGCTGGACGGGCTGCTGCGCCGGCTGAAACGGGACGCGGGGGTGGCGCGCTCGGACACGAGGATCGCCCTGCGGGCCGCCAGGAGCCGCATGCCCTAGGGGCGCGGGGCTGTGACATGTGCGGCTGCGCCGCGCGGGAGGGTCCCCTGGCCGCCGACGTACCCTCACCGCCCCCTACAGAGGCGCCTCCCACATCGTGGTCCCGCCGCCCTCCCCGTCGTCCGTGACGGTGAGGCGCACACCGGGCCGCCCGTCCGGCAGGACGGCGGCCGCGTCGACGACGACCGCGACGGACGAAACACCGGGGCGGCGGTGCGCGGCGGCCAACGCGGTGCGCAGCGCCGACAGCAGCCGCCCGGCGACGGCGTCGCACACCACGGCATCCACCGCCCCCGCGAACCGCACCGACGGGCGGAACCCGAGCAGCGCCCCCGCGCCGTCCGTCTCGCGCAGCACCCGGCCCCGTACGGTCGTCGGCGCGTCGGCGGGCGGCTGCTGGAGGGCGAAGATGGCGGTGCGGACCTCCTGGATCGTGGAGTCCAGCTCGTCCACGGCCCGGGTGAGCAGCTCGTCCGTGTCGTCGCCGGTGGCCTTCGCGGCGCGGCGACGCGTGGACTCCAGCATCATCTCGGTCGCGAACAGCCGCTGGACGACCAGGTCGTGCAGATCGCGGGCGATCCGGTCCCGGTCCTCGTACACCGCGAGCCGCTCCCGGTTGTGCTGCGCGTCCGCGAGGACGAGTGCGAGCGCGGCCTGCGAGGCGAACTGCGCGGCGAGCAGCCGCTCCACCGCCGTGTACGGCTCGGCCCCGCGCCGCCGGGGGAGCGCGAGCGTACCGATGAGCCTGCCGCCGCTCTGCAGCGGCAGCATCATGCTCGGCCCGAACCGGGTCCGTACGTGCGTGGTCATCCGGGGGTCGGTCGCCGAGTCCTCGATGAACACCGCCTCGCCGCCGAGCAGTTGGACCAGCACGGGAGAGCCCGGCGCGATGGTCGTCCCCACGATGTCGCCCGGGTCGTCCGGCGCGGAGGCGGCGACGATCTCCATCCCGCCCTCCTGGGTGGGCTGGAGCACCACCCCGGCGGCCGCGTCCGCGAGCAGCCGGGCCCGCTCGGCGACCGTCATCAGCGCGTCGGCCGCCGTGTCGCCGGTCAGCAGCGAGGTGGTGACGGCGGCGGCGCCCTCGATCCACCGCTCGCGGCGCCGGGCCGTCTCGTAGAGGCGGGCGTTACCGATCGCGATCCCCGCCTGCGAGGCGAGCACCCGCAGCAGCGCCAGATCCCGCTCGGTGAACGGGCCGCCGTGCTTCTCGGTGAGGTAGAGGTTGCCGAACACCTCGGTGTGTACGCGGATGGGGACGCCCAGGAACGAGCGCATCGGCGGGTGGCCGGGCGGCACGCCCGAGGAGCGCGGGTCGGCGGTGAGGTCCTCCAGCCGCAGTGGCCGCGGGTCCTGTATGAGCGCGCCGGGCACCCCGGTGAGCCCGTCCGGGAGCGCCCCGATCCGCTCCCGCTCGGCGTCGGTGAGCCCAGCCGTGAACAGCTCGGTGAGCCGGCCGCGTTCGGGGTCGAAGACGCCGAGCGCCCCGTACCGGGCGCCGGTCAGCTCGGTCGCGGTGTCCACGATGTGCTGGAGGGTGGTGCGCAGTTCGAGCTCGGAGCCGACGCCGAGGACGGCTTCGAGCAGGACGGGCAGCGGCGTCCCGGCCGCCCCGGCGCCGCTGCGGCCGGAGCCCTCGTCCGCGCGCACGGCACCCCTCTCGCTTCCCGCCCCTCGCCTCACTCGGCCAGCGGGTTGAGGACCATCGGCTCGATCTTGCCGTCCAGCATCGCGCCGAGGCCCAGGATGGCGCAGACGTCCGGGCGTTCGGCGATGGCCACCGGCATGCCGGTCGCCTTGCGCAGCATCTGGTCCAGGCCCGGCAGCAGGGCGCTTCCGCCGACCATCATGATCCCCCGGTCCGCGAGGTCCGCGACCAGGTCCGGGGGGCAGTCGCGCAGGACCTTGCCGATGCCGTCGAGGACGGCGGTCAGCGGGGTGTGGATCGCGTCGCGGACGGCCGCGGTGTCGACCCGGACCGAGCGGGCGAGGCCGGTGGCGACGTCCCGGCCGTGGATCTCGGTGGAGGCGGGGCCGTGCGGGGTCAGTCCGTTGCCGCTGAGGGCGAGCTGGAGGGGGCGTACGGACTGGCTCGGCAGCATCAGCTCGTGCTGGTGGCGCAGGTGCTGGATGACGGCGTGGTCGATCGCGTCGCCGCCGACCGGGATCCGCTGGGCGGTGACGATCGCGCCGAGCGAGAGCACTGCGATCTGGGTCGTGGCCGCCCCGCACACCATGATCATGGTGGCGGTCGGCTGCTCCACCGGGAGCCCGCAGCCGACCGCCGCCGCGATCAGGGTGTCCACCAGCTCAACCCGGCGGGCGCCGAGCCCCACCAGTGTCTCCACGGTGGCGCGCTGGGCGAGCGGATCGGCCTCGTGCGGCGTGCAGGCGGCGGCCCGCAGCCGGGGCTTGCGGCGCAGCTGGCGCCGCAGCTTCTCGCCGATCAGATGCCGCAGCATGCGCTGGGCCATCTCGATGTCGACGACCGTGCCGCCGGACACGGGGCGGGCGACGCGGATGTAGTGGGGCGTACGGCCCGTCATCCTCTCGGCGAACGCGCCGACGGCGATCAGTGCGCCCGTCTGGGTGTTGACGGCCGCGACGCTGGGCTCGTCCACGACGAGGCCCAGCCCCTTGACGAATACGCGCGTCCTCGCGGCCCCGAGGTCGACGGCTACATGGCAACGGCGCAATTGCTCCAGGCTGACGGTCACGGCGATCCTCCCGAGTGGCGGGTCCTTGATCGAATCGTCCGGTCCCCGAGCTCGGGGCGCGCGCTGGACTGAGCCGGTCGGGCGTCGGCTGACTGAGTGCCAGTTGCCCCGGGGGCGGGGCCGATCGGGGGACACGGTGTCCCTGCTCGGCGCGGCGTTTTGCGGAACGGGGGGTTTGTCTGCGGGGTGGTTTGGCCCGGGGTTTGTCTGCGGGGCGGTGGGGGCTGGGGGTTTGTCTGCGGGGCGGTGGGGCCCGGGGTTTGTCTGCGGGGCGGTGGGGGCTGGTCGCGCAGTTCCCCGCGCCCCTTATCGGGCCGGTGTTTGGCTGCGGGTTGTGTGGGGTTGCTTCGCAGTTCCCCGCGCCCCTTATCGGCCGGGTGTTTGGCTGCGGGTTGTGTGTGGTTGCTCGCGCAGTTCCCCGCGCCCCTTATTGGGCCGGTGTTCGTCCGCGGGTTGTGTGTGGTTGCTCGCGCAGTTCCCCGCGCCCCTTATCGGCCGGGTGTTTGGCTGCGGGCCGTGCGTGGCTGGTCGCGCCGTTCCCCGCGCCCCTACAGGCCTGGCGGTGGGCGAGTGCGGGTTCGCTCGGGCTGGCCGCGCCCGCGTGGCGGAGCCGCGCGTTCCTGGGAGGTGGGCTCGGGCCCGGGCTTTTAGGGGCGCGGGGAACTGCGCGACCAGCCCCCACCGGCCCGCGGGTGAAGACGGGCCTCGCCTGCCCCGCCCGCGTGAGCGGCCCCCACCGGCCCGCGGGTGATGACGGGCCTCGCCTGCCCTGCCCGCGTGAGCGGCCCCCACCGGCCCGCGGGTGATGACGGGCCTCGCCTGCCCTGCCCGCGTGAGCGGCCCCCCACCGGCCCGCGGGTGAAGACGGGCCTCGCCTGCCCTGCCCGCGTGAGCGGCCCCCCACCGGCCCGCGGGTGAAGACGTGCCTCGCCTGCCCCGCCGCGTGAGCGGCCACGCACGGTCCGCAGGTCAGAGACGGCCCCGCCAGCCCCGCCCGCGTGAGCCGCCGCCCCCTACCCCACCCGCGCGGCCGGCAGTAGTCGCTGGAGCAAGCCCCACGAGAACTCCGCCACGCACTTCTCGCCGCCCGGCACCGTCAGCTCCAGCTGCCAGCGGGTGGGGGCGCTGCCCTCCATCGGGCGGGCCGGGGGGAACGCGCGGGCCGCCTCGTCGACCGTGCAGGACCACGGGTGCAGGTCCGCCGCCGTCTCCAGGGCGGGGCCGGGCACCCCGGGGGCGCGGACCAGCCACTCGTTCCACACCGTCCCGTCCGGCCCGGCCAGCACCTCGAACCGCAGCGTCGGCCACAGCGGCACCGGCCACAGCCGGGCCTCGCACTCCAGGTCGCCGACCTTGCGCGGCGCCACCGTCTCGGGCTCGCCGAGCACCGACCGGTAGCGCGCGGCGGCGCCCCGGGAGCGCGGTGAGCGGGCCATCGCCTGCCAGCGGCGGTTGGCCTCCCGCATCTGGGCCAGGGAAACCCCCAGCTCGCGGCGGGCGTCGTCGACCAGCTCCGGCTGGTGGTCGGCCATCCGCCGCAGCAGGACGAGTTGGAAGTCGAGCGGGCCGAAACGGTGGGGCTGCGCGTCCGTCATGTCCCCATCCTGCCCGGCCCCACTGACAACGCACCGAACGCCCGAGTTCGTGCCCCCGACACGCCCCGGAAGGAAGCCTTCCACACAAGATCCACACATTCCCGGCCCCAATTGTCGACCGCTCCCCGCATAGCCTCCGTTGGCCATGGATTACTGCCACGCCTGCCGACGGCACCTCAACGGCGCACTGGCCTGCGCCGGATGCGGCACCCCCGCGGAGGAACTGCGGCAGCCCGAAATCATTGACCTTGGGGTGTACGAGTCCGCCGTATCCGGTGCGGACCCGGCCCCCGCCGGTCATCGCCGCGCGCGCCGCGAGCCGCCCCGGGCCCGCCCGCGCCGCCGCGCCCGCAAACGGCGCGGCCGCCTCGTGCTGTTCGGCTCGGCGGGCGTGGTCCTCGCGGCCGGCGCGCTGGGGCTGGCGCAGCTCGCCCTGGAGCCGCCGCCGGACGACCGGGGCGCCGCCACCTCCGTACACGAGGAGGAGGAGATCTCGCAGGAGACGACCGCGCCCGCCCCCGACCCGAGCGATGTGGGGGGACCCAAGCGGCCGAGCGCGGTGCCCGCGAGGGACGGTCACGGCAAGGGGCATCCGCGTCCGGGCGGTACGCACGCCGGTCCTGGCGGCAGCGCGACCGGTGCCGGCACTGGCACCGGCACCGGTCCCGGCGACGGCCCCCCGGCCCCGGGTGGCTCGCACCCGGCCACCGGCCCGACCGGCGTCCCGAGCGCCCCGGCCCCCACGCCCACCGACGCGGGCGGCTCGCCCCTGCCGTCGACGTCACCGCAGCCGTCCACGTCGGACGGCCCGCCACCACCGGCGCCGACCCCCACACCGACCCCGACCAAGACGTGCGACCGATTCCTGTGGTGGTGCCTGTAAGCGCACGCCCTCAGGGGCGCGGTCAGCCCCCACCGGCCCGCAGCCGGACCCGGCCAGTCCCCACCGCCCCGCGCAGCCGGGCCCGCTCAGCCCCCACCCACCCGCAACCCGACCCGCTCAGTCCACACCGAGCATCCGCCGGAGCAGATCCCGCAGAACCGTCCGCTCCTGCGCCGACAGCTCTGCGAGCGGCTCGCGCGCGAAGTCGAGCGAGTCGCGCAGCCGGGCCGCCGTGCGCCGCCCCTCCGGCGTCGCCGCGGCCAGCTTCACCCGGCGGTCGGCCGGGTCGGGGCGCCGCTCGACCAGGCCGCGCGCCTCAAGACGGTCGATCATCCCCGTGACGTTCGACGGCTCGCACTTCAGCTTGCGGGCGATCTGGCGCATCGCGACCGGCTCCAGCGAGAGCAGCCCGAGCACCCGCGCCTGGGCGCCGGTGAGGGCGTGCTCGCCCGCCGCCCGCTCGTACTCCTCGTGGTAGCGGGCCACCACCGAGCCGATCAGCTCGACGACTTCGAGGGTGAGGGGATCCATGCGCGTGGCCATGGGAACCAGCCTACCCAGTTACTTGACAATCTCAAATATCGAGGAGCATGGTTGTTTCAGTTCATGAAATAAAACGCAGGAGGACGCACCCGTCATGTCCGTACCGTCCGCACTCCCCGCCACCAGCCGTGAATGGCACCTCGTCGCCCGCCCGCAGGGCTGGCCCGTGCCGGCCGACTTCGCGCTGCGCGAGACCCCGGTCGCCGCGCCCGCCGAGGGCCGGATCCTGGTCCGCAACCTCTTCATGTCCGTCGACCCGTACATGCGCGGCCGTATGAACGACGTGAAGTCGTACGTCCCGCCGTTCCAGCTCGACAAGCCGATGGACGGCGGCGCGGTGGGCGTGGTCGTGGCCTCGGGCGACGAGCGCTTCGCCGTCGGCGACCACGTGCTGCACGGCCTCGGCTGGCGCGAGTACGCCGACGTGGACGCCAAGCACGCCACCAAGGTCGACCCCTCGCTCGCCCCGCTCTCCAGCTACCTGGGCGTGCTCGGGATGCCGGGCCTCACCGCCTACGCGGGCCTGTTCGAGGTCGCCTCCTTCAAGGAGGGCGACACGGTCTTCGTCTCCGGCGCGGCCGGCGCGGTCGGCAGCCAGGTCGGCCAGCTGGCCCGCCTCAAGGGCGCGGCGCGGGTGATCGGCTCGGCCGGTTCCGACGAGAAGGTGAAGTGGCTGGTCGAGGAGCTGGGCTTCGACGCCGCCTTCAACTACAAGAACGGCCCGGTCCGCGACCAGCTGCGCGCGGCCGCCCCGGACGGCATCGACGTCTACTTCGACAACGTCGGCGGCGAGCACCTGGAAGCCGCGATCTCCTCGCTGAAGGTGCACGGCCGCGCCACCATCTGCGGCATGATCGCCGGCTACAACGACACCGAGCCGACGCCCGGCCCGCGCAACATGGCCATGATCATCGGCAAGCGGCTGCGCCTCCAGGGCATCCTCGTCGGCGACCACGCGGCGCTCCAGCCGCAGTTCGTCCAGGAGGTGGCCGGCTGGATCGCCTCCGGCGAGCTGAAGTACGGCGAGACGGTCGTCGCGGGCATCGACAAGGGCGTGGACGCGTTCCTCGGCATGCTCCGGGGCGAGAACACCGGAAAGATGGTCGTCTCGCTGGGCGAGTGACGAGCTGGGGACCCGGCCGAGTAGCGGCCGGACAGTGGGCGAGTGACCTCCGCCACTCCTGAAGACCTTATCGGATGACTTCCGCCATCCGATAAGGTCTTTCCACATCACGGCTGTCCTGGGCGCGAGCGGCCGGGAACGAGCAGGAACCGAGCAGGAGGAGCACCCCCAGCATGTCCATCCAGCAGTCCGACGTTCTGTACACCGCCGTCGCCACCGCCGAGAACGGCCGGGACGGCCGGGTCGCCACCGACGACGGTCAGCTCGCCGTGGTCGTGAACCCGCCGAAGGTGATGGGCGGCAGCGGCGCGGGCACCAACCCGGAGCAGCTGTTCGCGGCCGGTTACAGCGCCTGCTTCCAGGGCGCCCTCGGTGTGGTCGCGCGCCAGGAGAACGCCGACATATCCGGCTCGACGGTCACCGCCGAGGTCGGCATCGGCAAGAACGACGACGGCTTCGGCATCATCGTCAAGATCTCCGCGGCCATCCCGAACGTGGACGCGGCCACCGCGCGCGACCTCGTCGAGAAGGCGCACCAGGTGTGCCCGTACTCGAAGGCCACCCGCGGCAACATCACGGTGGACCTGACGGTCGCCTGACACCCCGTGTCCGTACGCAGGGCCGCACCCGGCATGTCGGGGTGCGGCCCTCCGCCGTGTTCCGGGGAGGGGAACACCCGTACGGGAGGGGCGGTTACCGGCCGATAGAGTTCGGCCATGCGTGATCTCGGGGCGGGCTTCGGTTATCTGGTCAAAGGGCAGCGATGGGTCACCGGCCACGGCCGGCCCCTGGGCATAGGGCTGCTGCCGGGCCTGGTCACCCTGGTCCTGTACGCGGCGGCGCTCACCGGCCTCGCCTACGGCGCGGACGACTTCGTCGGCTGGGCGACACCGTTCGCCGACGGCTGGTCGTCGCCGTGGCTGAGCCTGTTCCGGGGCTTCCTGACGGCGCTGGTCTTCGCGATGGGCCTGTTCCTGGCGGTCATCACCTTCACGGCCGTGACGCTCCTGGTCGGCCAGCCCTTCTACGAGAAGCTGTCCGAGGACGTCGACCGCGCGGAGAGCGGCGGCGAGGCGCCGGAGTCGGGCCTGCCGCTCTGGCGCGAGCTGTGGATCTCCGCCCGTGACTCCGTACGTGTCCTGACGAGGGTCGTTCTGTACGGCGTCCTCCTCTTCGCCCTCGGCTTCCTGCCGGTGGTCGGTCAGACCGTCGTCCCGGCGATCGGCTTCTGCGTCTCCGGCTTCTTTCTCACCGAGGAGCTGACGGCGGTGGCGCTCCAGCGCCGGCGAGTGGAGCTGGCGGACCGCCTCGCCCTGCTGCGCACGCGCCGCCTGCTCGTCCTCGGCTTCGGCGTCCCGCTGACGCTGGCGTTCCTGGTGCCGTTCGTGGCGGTGTTCCTGATGCCGGGGGCGGTGGCGGGGGCGACGCTGATGGTGCGCGACCTGCTGGACGAGACGGTGGAGCCGGAGCGGGACGCGGTCGCTACGGGCGGCCCGACGGGGTGATCTGCCGCGCGGCCGTCCGGAGCTCGCCGAGGAAGGCGGCCACGGCGGGGGAGTCGGCGCGGCCGTGCGGGGTCGCCGCGTAGACCGCCCGGTGCGGCACGTCGTCCGGGTGGACCGGTACGAGCACGATGTCCGCGCGGACCGAGTCGGCGGCCAGCGCCGGCAGCAGGGTCACGCCGAGCCCGGCCGCGACGAAGCCCTGCTTGGCGATCCAGTCCCGTACGACCAGGGTGCTGCGCGGCCGGAACCCGCTCTCCAGGACCGGCCGCATCAGCGTGTCCTCGGGCCGGGTGCTGCCCGCGACCCACTCCTCGTCGGCGAGCTCGGCCAGCCGCAGCCGCTTCCGGTCCGCCAGGGGATGGTCCCGTGGCATGGCCACGAACATCGGCTCGTCGAGCAGGTGCCGCAGCGCGCAGCCGTCGAGGGCGCGCCCGGCGGTGGCGCTGACCACGGCGATGTCCAGCTCCCCGGCGGCGAGCAGCCCGAGGTGTTTGACGGAGGGTCCCTCGGTACGGGCGAGGGTCACCCCGGGGTGGCGGCGCCGGAACGCGGCGAGGGCGCGGGGGAGCAGCGCGGCGTCGGCGGTCGAGAACGCCCCGACGCGCAACAGCCCGCCGTCGAGTGTGCGCAGCGCGGAGAGCTCGGCGCGGGCGGCGGCGAGCCGGTCCCGTACGGCCTCGGCATGCGGCACCAGCACCCGCCCGGCCTCGGTGAGCCGCACTCCCCGGGCCAGCCGGTCGAAGAGCACGCTCCCCAACTCGTCCTCCAGGGCCTGGACTTGGCGTGATACGGCGGACTGGGTGTAGCCGAGGGCCTGGGCGGCGGCGGTGAAGGAGCCGGAGGAGGCGACGCGGAGGAAGACGTCATAGAGGCTGGCATGCGGATTGCTCATGGTGGCCATGCTAGACATTCGCTTGTGGCATGGGTGAGTTGCTTCGTACGGTCTTCTCATGAACAGCGAGAAGGCAAAGACGAAGAAGTCGACCACGGTGGCGTTTCTGGGGCTCGGCAACATGGGGGCGCCGATGGCGCGGCGGCTGCTGGCGGCGGGGTACGGGCTGACGGTCTGGAACCGGACGGCGAGCAAGGCCGAGGCGCTGGTGGCCGAGGGTGCCGTGGCCGCCGCGAGCCCCGCCGACGCGGTGCGCGGCGCCGACGTGGTGATCACGATGCTCGCGGACCCGGCGGCGGCGCTGGCCGTGGCGGACGCGATCGTTCCGGCGCTGCGGGCGGGGACGACGTGGATCGACACCTCGACGGTGGGCCCGGACACGGTCCGGGAGCTGGCGTCCCGTCTCCCCGAGGGGGTCGCGCTGATCGACGCGCCGGTGATGGGGAGCGTGGACCGCGCGGCGACGGGCGAACTCCTCATCCTGGCGGGCGGCGAGACGGCCCCGGTGGCCGGTCTCCTCGCCGAGCTGGGCTCGGTGACGCGGTGCGGTGAGGTGGGTACCGGGGCGGCGCTCAAGCTCGTCCTGATCAGCGGGGTGATCGGCGGGGTGGCCCTGGTCGCCGAGTCCCTCCGCCTGGCCACGGCCCTGGGCCTGCCGCCCGAACTGACCCGGTCCGCGCTGGCGGCGAGCCCGTTGGGCGGGCTGGTGGGGCGGGCGTTCGCGACGGACGCGTACTTCCCTGTGGCGCTGGCGGCGAAGGACGTGTCGCTGGCGACGGGAGTGGTGGGGTTGCCGGTGCTGGAGGCGGTGCGGGGGGTGTTGGTGGAGAGGGGCGACCTGGCGGGGGAGGATCTGTCGGCGCTGCGGGACTGACGGCGTTCGCCGTGGCGCGCTCCGCGACGGACGGACAGCGATCAAGGCGAATAAATCTGTGAATCCGTGAATCTTCGCGTGCGCGGCAACCTTTCGGCCTCCGCGGACCACCGGGTGTTGTCCGGCCAGGTGGTCCGGTCAGACACAACGGCTGAAAGAGAGCACAGACATGCCCTTCCCCCACCCACGTCGTCGGCGGCGTACCGAGCCGGCGGCCGCCGGGCCGCGCGGCCACGCCCGCGGTAGTCACCGGTCGTCCCGCTCAGCCGACGCGGGGAAACGAAGAGTGATGCACCGTGCCCGTCGGTTGTTCGCGCGTCGGAGTGTCTGGGCGGCCATCGTCATGGCCGTCCTGGCCGGCTCCGCCCCGAAAACTTCTCGGCTGATGCCGCGCAGCGGCATACAAGGGGCGCGGGGAACGGCGCGACCAGCCACACACAACCCGCAGACAAAGGCAGGTCCGGGGCGAAGCCCCGAGCGGGGTGCAGGGGCCGCAGGCCCCGCGAGGGGGTGCAGGGGTGCAGCCCCGCCCAGGGGTGCAGGGGGGAGCCCCCGCCCGGGGGTCCGGGGCGTAGCCCCCGGGAAACCCTCCTCAACCCACCCCCACCCCCGGAGGGTTTAGGGAACGGGCGGGGTGGGGGCATCCACCGCCGTCGTCACGATCGCCCGCACCTGCCCCACGATCTCCCCCCGGTTCCGCAAGAACTCCGGATCCGTGATCGCCCCCGTCGAAGGATCCGCGTTGGACTCCCCGAACTCCAGCACAGGCGTGTGCACATGACCCCCAGGGACCGTCAGCCCCAACCGGTCCCGCAACAGCGTCGCCCGGTAGGCGATCTCGTTGGAGAGGTAGTCACCCCCACCACCGGCCCGCGCCGCGGACCCCGGCGTAGGCCCGTCCTCCCGCCCCACCGGCCCGGCCCCACCCGCCGGAATCTCCGTCACCGACGTGTGGTCGTACACCGGGAACGGCCCCGTCCGGGCCGCCACGATCGCCCGGTACGGCAGCGTCGTCGTCGTCCACTGCGGCTGGCTCGCCGGGTCGGACACCGGCACCTGCCCCGTCCGCGACAGGTCCTCGTTGTCCGGGAAGCCGCCCCGCCACGCCCCGTTGAAGCGCTCGATGTCGATCCGGCCCACCCGCCCCTGGCTGACCGTGGTGAACAGGTCGACCTGGGGCAGCACCGGCCGCAGCGTCCGCTCCACCGTGCCCGCCGCGAAGTCGTCCCAGCGGACCGGGAACACGGTCGTCTCGATCCGGGCGAGCCCGGCCGCCGTACGGACCCACGTGCCGTCCAGCGCCAGCGCCGTCGCCCCGGACGGATTGCTGATCCGGATGTCCTGGTCGAGGGTGAAGGGGTCGAACCCGGTGAGCAGGATCTTCTTGTAGCCCGTGCCCGAGCCGTACGCGATCGAGTCCTGGCCCCGCGAACCCCGCTCCAGGCGGTCGAGCAGCGCCGCCCGCCGCTCGGCCGAAAGCCCGAACTCCGGCTCCCAACCCCGCAGTTCCCGCGTCATCCCCAGCCGCGCCCAGTACAGCGGCCGGTCGTCGTCGCGGCTCAGGTCGCCGCCCGTCGGGCCGCGCCCCTGCGCCCGGTCCACCGCCCGCCGCCACAGCCCCGCGCTCTCGCGGGCGACCAGGCGCTCGGCCTGCCGGTAGGACCGTACGCCGCTCAGCTCGCGCGCGAACTCCGGGGCCACACCGTCGAACCCGGAGCGCCGCAGTATCTCCTGCGGTACGGGCAGGTCCAGGCGCTGCTCCTCCACGGTCGGCGGCGCCCCCGTCGCGGCCGGGGCCTGCGCCTGCGCCGGGACCGGCGCGAGTACGGCGCCGACCGTCATCGAAGCCACCAGCAGGGCGAGCCGCGCCACCCGCACACGCCGTACACCCCGTACACGCCGTCCACGTACCACTGGGCATCCTTCCGTCGAGGCCTGGGCGGCCAGTATCGAGAAGGAACTCCCCTGTGAACAGGGGGACTCCGGGCGACGCGAGGGATTCGGCCGTCACGCCGGCCGTCACGCCGGCCGTCACGCCGGCCGTCACGCCGGCGGCCGCGCCGCCGTCACATTGCGGTACGCGATCTCCGCCAGCCGCCCCTGGCCGTCCTTGCTGGGGTGGAACCAGTCCCAGTGGCTGAGCTGCTCATCGGTGAAGCGGTAGTCGAAGACCGCGCCGCCGTCGTAACGGCAGTAACGGTCCTTCGCGCACACGTCCTTCAGCGCCTTGTTGTACGCCACCACCCGCTCGTACACCGCGTCGCGCCGCTCGGCCGCCGCCGCCCCCAGGTCGTCCGCGTCGCTCAGCATGGAGCGGCAGATGCCCAGCTTCCAGATCTGCTTGCCGAGCGCGTTCCCCCGCCCCTCGGACCACAGGCGCTTGAGGTCCGGCACGCTCGACACGTACACCTGCGTCTTGGGCAGGGTGGTGCGCAGCTGGCGCAGGGACGTCTCGAAGCCCGTCCGGAAGTCGGCTGTCGACGTCATGCCGTCGACCGAGTCCCGGCAGGCGTCGTTGCCGCCGACCATCACCGTGACCAGCTCGGGGCGGTGGGCCGCCGCCCGGGTCAGCTGGGAGGGTATGTCGGACATCCGGGCCCCGGTCTTCGCGTAGTTCCAGCTGCGGGCGGCCGCGGAGCCGGCGCCGAGCAGCCGGGTCGCCAGCGACCGGACGCCCGCGTCGCTGCCGGTCGCCCAGGAGGCCTCGGGGCAGTCGGAGAGGACCATGCAGGCGTCGAAGCCCCGGGTGATGGAGTCGCCCACGGCGGCGATCGACGCCGGGCGCGGGTTCCAGTGCGGGGCGGGCGTCGGTGACGGCTTCGCGGCGGACCCGGCGCGGTGCTCCGCGGGCGCTCCCGAGCCGGTGCACCCCGCCGTGACGGCGAGCGCCACCGCCGAGAGGGCGGCGGCGGCCGCGGTGCGGCGGCGCGCGGGGCGGCCACGGCGTGTCGGCGGCGTCCCCTGGTCCGTCCCGTGGTCCATCCCCTGGTCCCCTCCCTCGGGTGCCCCTGGCGTCCTGGCGGGTGAAAGCTTCGTGTTTCCCGGGCCCAGGACCGACCGTACGACACCTTTCTGTCTGCTCCGCGCGGTAGCTTTGGCCCGTCCAGCCAGAGGAACCACGCCAGACGGCTCCGGTAAATTACATCACGTCACATACTGTCCCCATTCAGGAGATTAACTCCCGATGCTGTTTACTGTTGAACCCCGGGGCAGAATGTCAGGTGCTGTCCTGACCGGGACCGGTAGGGGCGCGAGGCCGCTGGGGAAGGCGAACCTCGAACCGCACTGGAGGTCCCGGTGACGACACGTGGAGTTCTGTACATCCACTCCGCCCCCCGCGCGCTGTGCCCGCACGTCGAGTGGGCGGTGGCGGGGGTGCTCGGTGTGCGCGTCCAGCTCGACTGGATCCGCCAGCCCGCCTCGCCCGGCACCTGGAGAGCCGAGTTCTCCTGGCAGGGCGAACCCGGCACCGCGTCCAAACTCGCGTCCGCCCTGCGCGGATGGCAGATGCTGCGGTTCGAGGTCACGGCGGAGCCGTGCGCCAAGGCCGAGGGCGAGCGCTACAGCGCCACGCCCGACCTGGGGATCTTCCACGCGGTCACCGGCATCCACGGCGACATCCTGATCCCCGAGGACCGGCTGCGGGCCGCGCTCGCCCGCTCGGTGCGCGGCGAGACCGACCTGGAGGCCGAGATCGCCCGCCTCCTCGGCAAGCCCTGGGACGACGAACTGGAGCCGTTCCGGTACGCGGGCGAGGGCGCGCCCGTGAGGTGGCTGCACCAAGTCGTATGACACGGACACGTACCGCGGTCCGACGCGTAACGGAAAGATGCGTAACGGAAAGGGCCCCCACCGCTCGGTGGGGGCCCTTCCGGTTACGTATGCGCGTCTCAGACGGAGCGGAACGCCAGCACGACGTTGTGGCCGCCGAAGCCGAACGAGTTGTTGATCGCGGCGATCGACCCGGCCGGGAGCTCGCGCGGCTCGCCGCGGACGATGTCGGCCTCGACCTCGTCGTCGAGCTCGTCGACGTTGATGGTCGGGGGCGCGATCCGGTGGTGCAGCGCCAGGACCGTCGCGACGGTCTCGATGCCGCCGGCGCCGCCGAGCAGATGCCCGGTCATGGACTTGGTCGCGGAGACCGCGATGTGGTCCATGTCGTCGCCGAGGACCTTGCGCAGCGCCTTGATCTCGGCGACGTCGCCCTGCGGGGTGGACGTCGCGTGCGCGTTGAGGTGGACGACCTCGGACGGCTTGAGGTCCGTGGAGTCCAGCAGGTTCTGCAGGGCCGCCGCGACACCCCGGCCGGTCGGCTCGGGCTGCGCGATGTGGTGGCTGTCGGCCGACAGGCCCTGGCCGAGCACCTCGCAGTAGACCCGGGCGCCGCGCGCGGCGGCGTGCTCGGCCGACTCCAGGACGACGACACCGGCGCCCTCGCCGAGGACGAAGCCGTCACGGGCCTTGTCGTACGGGCGCGAGGCCTGCTCGGGGTGGTCGTTGTTCTTGGACATCGCCATCATGTTGGCGAACGCCGCCACGGGCAGCGGGTGGATGGCCGCCTCGGTGCCGCCGGCGACCACGACGTCGGCGCGGCCGGTGCGGATCATCTCCACGGCGTAGCCGATCGCCTCGGCGCCCGACGCGCAGGCGGAGACGGGGGTGTGGACGCCCGCGCGGGCGTTCACCTCGAGGCCGACGTTGGCCGAGGGGGAGTTCGGCATCAGCATCGGGACGGTGTGCGGGGAGACGCGGCGTACGCCCTTCTCCTTGAGCACGTCGTACTGGTCGAGCAGGGTGGTCACACCACCGATGCCGGAGGCGATGACCGTACCGAGGCGCTCGGGGGCGATCGGCTGGTCGTCACCGGCGGGGGCGGTGTAGCCCGCGTCGGCCCAGGCCTCCTTGGCCGCGATCAGCGCGAACTGCGCCGAGCGGTCCAGCTTGCGGGCGAGCGGGCGGGGCAGTACCTCGCCCGGGTCGACGGCGGCGGTGGCGGCGATGCGGACCGGGAGGTCGGCGAAGCGCTCGCCCTCCAGGGGCCGGACGCCGGAACGGCCCGCCAGCAGACCTTCCCAGGTCGAGGCGGAGTCGCCACCCAGCGGTGTGGTTGCGCCGATACCGGTGACGACCACGGTGCGATTGGTCGAGCTCACAGGAAATTTCTCCACGGTGTAAGGGGGGATCAGCGGCGCCACCGCCGGGTGGCGGCAGTCACGCGGAACTGAGTCCGGGACTGAGTCGGGGACTCAGGCCTGGTGCTTCAGGATGTAGTCCGCGGCGTCGCCGACGGTCTTGAGGTTCTTGACGTCGTCGTCCGGGATCTTGACCTCGAAGCGCTCTTCGGCGGCGACGACGACCTCGACCATGGACAGCGAGTCGACGTCCAGGTCGTCGGTGAAGGACTTGTCCAGCTGGACGTCCTCGACGGGAATACCGGCGATCTCGTTGACGATCTCGGCGAGACCCTCGAGGATCTCTTCCTGGGTGGCGGCCATGTGGCGCTCCTTCGGTGTTTTTACGGGTTTGTGGGCATCCGGAAGATCCGGTGTGCCTAGGGGAGGGTAACGACCGTCGCGGCGTAGACGAGACCCGCCCCGAAGCCGATGACGAGCGCGGTGTCACCGCTCTTCGCCTGTCCGGTCGCCAGGAGCCGCTCCATCGCGAGCGGGATCGAGGCGGCCGAGGTGTTGCCGGTGGTTTCGACGTCACGGGCGACCGTGACGTGCTCCGGCAGTTTGAGAGTCTTCACCATCGAGTCGATGATCCGCATGTTGGCCTGGTGCGGAATGAAGACGTCCAGGTCGTCCGCGCTGATTCCGGCCGCGTCCAGCGCCTGCTGGGCGACCTTCGCCATCTCGAACACGGCCCAGCGGAACACCGCCTGGCCCTCCTGCGTGATCGCAGGGAACTTGCCGGAGGAGCTGTCGTACTCCGTCCACGGCACGGTCTGCTTGATGGTCTCGGACTTGTCGCCCTCGGAGCCCCAGACCGTACGGCCGATGCCCGGCTCGTCCGCGGGGCCGACCACGACCGCGCCCGCGCCGTCGCCGAACAGGAAGGCCGTCGCGCGGTCCTCCAGGTCGGTCAGGTCGCTGAGCCGCTCCACGCCGATGACCAGCACGTACTCCGCCGAACCCTCGACGATCATGCCCTTGGCGAGGGTCAGGCCGTAGCCGAAGCCCGCGCAGCCCGCGGAGATGTCGAACGCGGCCGGCTTGACCGCGCCGATCTTGTCCGCGATCTCGGTGGCGACGGCCGGGGTCTGCTTGAAGTGCGAGACGGTGGAGACGATCACACCGCCGATCTGCTCGGGGGTGAGACCGGCGTCCGCGATGGCCTTGCCGGCGGCCTCCACCGACATCGCCGTCACGGTCTCCTCGTCGGAGGCCCAGTGCCGGGTGGCGATGCCGGAGCGGGAGCGGATCCACTCGTCGGACGAGTCGATCGTCTCCAGGATGACCTCGTTGGGGACCACCCGGGTCGGGCGGTAGCCGCCGACGCCCATGATCCGGGCGAACGGCGCGCCCTTGCTGGGCTTGATCTTCGACATGCTGCTACGGCTCCTTATTCGGCACCCGCCGCGGCAGCGGCAGATGTCCCGGTCTCGGCGATGAGCGCGCGGGCCGCTTCGAGGTCGTCCGGGGACTTCAGGGCGACGGTCTTCACGCCGGGCAGCGCACGCTTGGCCAGGCCGGTCAGGGTGCCGCCGGGGCACACCTCGATCAGCGCGGTGGCGCCCAGTTCCTGGAACCTCTCCATGCAGAGGTCCCAGCGGACCGGGTTCGAAACCTGGTTCACCAGACGGGCGACGACCTCGGCGCCGGAGGCGACCGTGGCGCCGTCGGCGTTCGAGACGTAAGGAATCCTCGGGTCGGAGACGTCGAGCGAGGCCGCGGCCTGGCGCAGCTCCTCGACCGCCGGGGCCATGTGGTGCGTGTGGAACGCGCCGGCCACCTTCAGCGGGACGACCCGGCGCACACCCTCGGGCTTGTCCGCCTCCAGGGCGGCCAGCTGCTCCAGGGTGCCCGCGGCCACGACCTGGCCGGCGCCGTTCACGTTGGCCGGGGTGATGCCGAGCTTCTCCAGGTGCGGGAAGACGATCTCGGGCTCACCGCCGAGCAGCGCGGACATACCGGTCTCGGTGATGGCCGCCGCCCGGGCCATGCCCAGGCCCCGGGTGCGTACGAAGCGGAGCGCGGCCTCGTCGGAGAGCACGCCCGCGTACGCGGTGGCGGTGATCTCGCCCACGCTGTGGCCGGCCACCGCGCCGGGGGTGATGTCACCCAGTGCCGCGGCGGAGAGCAGACCCGCGGCGACCAGCAGGGGCTGGGCCACGGAGGTGTCGCGGATCGCGTCGGCGTCCGCCTGCGTGCCGTAGTGGACGAGGTCGAGCCCGATGGCGTCCGACCACGCGGCGAGCCGGTCGGCGGCGCCGGGGAGGTCGAGCCAGGGAGTCAGGAAGCCGGGCGTCTGAGCGCCTTGGCCGGGAGCGACGAGTACGAGCACTCTCACACTCTCTCTTGTGGACGGCCCTGCTCGCCCGTGGGGACAGGGACGAAGAACCGTCGGGGGAATTGTGGGTGTCCGACAAAAGTCTAGGACTGCGGATCTCCGTCGGCCAGACGCCCCAGGATCAGGGCGATCCTGAGCGTGAAGGCGGAACGTACATCGGAGGGGGACCAGCCGGTGACGTCCGTCACACGTCGCAGCCGGTAGCGCACGGTGTTGGGGTGCACAAAGAGCATCCGGGCCGCGCCCTCCAGGCTGCTCGCCTGCTCCAGATAGACGCTCAGGGTCTCCAGGAGCGCCGAGCCCGCCTCCTCCAGCGGTCTGTAGATCTCCTCCACCAGCTGGTCGCGCGCGGCCGGATCGGAGGCGATCGCCCGCTCCGGCAGGAGATCGTCCGCGAGGACGGGCCGCGGGGCGTCCTGCCAGGCCGTGCACGCCTTGAGCCCGGCGGCGGCGGCCTGGGCGGAGCGGGTGGCGGCCAGCAGGTCGGGGACGACGGGGCCGGCCACCACGGGACCGGCCGCGTACGGGCCGATCAGGGCCTTGGCGACGTGGAGCGGGTTGTCGCTGCCGCCCGCGATGACGACCAGGCGGTCGCCGAGCACGCCCGTGAGGACCTGGAGCTTGGCGTGCCGGGCGGCCCGGCGGATGGCCTCCACGGTCAGTTCGCTGTCGCCGTCGGGGGCGGTACCGAGCACCACGCACACATGCTCCGGCGAGTTCCACCCGAGGGCGGCGGCCCGGGAGACGGCCCCCTCGTCGGCTTCCCCGGAGAGCACGGCGTTGACGACCAGCGATTCGAGCCGGGCGTCCCAGGCACCGCGTGCCTCGGCGGCCTGGGCATACACCTGGGCGGTGGCGAAGGCGATCTCGCGGGCGTAGACGAGCAGGGCCTCGCGCAGGATCGACTCGTCGCCGGGCGCCGCGACCTCCTCGATCGCGGTCTCCATGACCTCGATGGTGGTGCGCACCATCTCGACGGTCTGGCGCAGGGTGATGGCCCGGGTCAGCTCGCGAGGCGCGGTCCCGAAGACGTCGGTGGAGATGGCCTGCGGGGTCTCCGGGTGCCGGAACCACTCGGTGAAGGCCGCGATGCCGGCCTGGGCGACCAGACCGATCCAGGACCGGTTCTCCGGCGGCATCGCCCGGTACCACGGTAGCGTCTCGTCCATGCGGGCGATGGCGTTCGCGGCGAGCCGGCCGGAGGACTGCTCAAGGCGCTTGAGGGTCGCGGCGTGCGGATGGGCGGCGTTCGGCGGCTGCGGCGATTCGGGTTCGGGCACGGGACAAGACTGCCTTATCGGGACGGGTGAGTGCCCTGCCGGGGTTCGGGGAGCGTTCCAGGCCCTACCGTGGACCCGTGATTTCCGTCAGGCGAGCCCATGAGCGCTACCGGGGCGGCGACGCCGCGGCCGGTATCGCGTCCCTGCACGCGTTCTCCTTCGGCGGCTTCTACGATCCGGACAATCTGCGTTTCGGCCCCGTCCTGGCCTGCAACGAGGAGCGGCTCGCCCCCGGCGCGGGCTTCGACGAGCACCCGCACAGCCACACCGAGATCGTCACCTGGGTGGTGGAGGGCGAGCTCACCCACCGCGACTCGACGGGCCACGCCACGGTCGTACGGGCGGGGGACGTGCAGCACCTCAGTTCGGCCGGCGGGGTGCGCCACGAGGAACGCAACGAGGGCCCCGCCCCCCTGGTCTTCGTCCAGATGTGGCTGGCCCCCCAGCACCCCGGCGGCACCCCGTCGTACGAGATCGTCCGCGGCATAGCCGACTCGACCCCCTACGCGGTCCTGGCGGCGGGCGCGATGCTCCACGTGCGCCGCCTCACGCCCGGCGAGCGCACGGCGGTCCCGGACGCGCCGGGGGCATACGTGCACGTGGTCCGGGGCGAGGTGGCCCTGGGGGCGGAGCGGCTGGGCCCGGGGGACTCGGCCCGGCTCACCGGCGAACCGGCCCTCGACGTGATCGCGCGCACGGGGGCGGAGCTGCTGTTCTGGGAGCTGAACGAGACGTAGGTGGGGGCCCGGGGTTTGTCTGTGGGTGGGTGGGTGGCTGGTCGCGCAGTTCCCCGCGCCCCTTTGGGGTCTGGGAGTCGTCTGCGGAACGTGCTGGGTTGCTCGCGCAGTTCCCCGCGCCCCTAAGTGGCTAGGGGCGCGGGGAACTGCGCGAGCAACCCCCACCGGCTCGCGGACGACGAACCAAGCCGCCCGGCTGAGGGCTTTCGGGAAGGGGCGGGGTGGGGGGAACTACCCCAGCTCCGCCAGCACCGCATCCGTAAACCCAGGCCACGCCTCCACCGCCCACGCCCCGAACGCCCGATCCGTCAGGGCGACACACGCCACCGACGCCTCCGGGTCGACCCACAGAAACGTGCCCGACTGCCCGAAGTGCCCGAAGGTCCGCGGCGAGGACGAACTCCCCGTCCAGTGCGGGGACTTGGCGGACCGGATCTCGAACCCCAGCCCCCAGTCGTTGGGGTTCTGGTGCCCATACCCCGGCAGCACCCCCTTCGTACCCGGATACTGCACCGTCATCGCCTCCGCGACCGTCATCGGATGCAGCAGCTGCGGCGCCTGCACCTCCGCCGCGAACCGCGCCAGGTCGTCGACGGTCGAGACGCCGTCCTTGGCCGGCGAGCCCTCCAGCGACGTCGACGTCATCCCCAGCGGTTCGAGGACGCCCTCGCGCAGATAGTCGGCGAACGGGATCCCGGTCCGCTTGGCGATGTGGTCGCCGAGAACCTCGAACCCGGCGTTGGAGTAGAGCCGCCGCTCCCCGGGCGCCCCCATCACCCGGTGCTCGTCGAACGCGAGCCCCGAGGTGTGCGCGAGCAGATGGCGCACGGTCGAGCCCTCGGGCCCGGCGGGCTCGTCCAGTTCGACGGCGCCCTCCTCGTACGCGACGAGCGCGGCGTACGCGGCGAGCGGCTTGGTGACGGAGGCGAGCGGGAACCGCTGCCCGGTCGGGCCGTGCGCCCCGGCGACGGTGCCGTCCGCACGGACGACGGCGGCCGCCGCGTGCGGCACGGGCCAGTTCTCGATCAGCGCCAGGCTCTTCATGCGTACGAGCCTAAACGGTCCCCGCCGCCAATTTCGCTTGCCTGGAGTGCACTCCAACGTTCTAGCGTGGGGGCATGACGGTGATCGAGAGCATTCCTGTGAAGCCCGCGGCCGTGAACCTGTGCAAGGCGCGCCCGCCGCACCCGCGTCCCCAGGGCCAGGACCGCTACACGATCAGCGAGGTCTCCGCGCTGAGCGGGCTCACCGCGCACACCCTGCGCTGGTACGAGCGGATCGGTCTGATGCCGCACGTGGACCGCTCGCACACCGGGCAGCGGCGGTTCACCAACAAGGACCTCGACTGGCTGGCCTTCGTCACCAAGCTGCGGCTGACCGGGATGCCGGTCGCGGACATGGTCCGGTACGCCGAGCTGGTCCGCGAG
Organism: Streptomyces sp. NPDC023838; assembly: GCF_040639555.1. Classification (NCBI taxonomy): domain Bacteria; kingdom Bacillati; phylum Actinomycetota; class Actinomycetes; order Kitasatosporales; family Streptomycetaceae; genus Streptomyces; species Streptomyces sp. NPDC023838. The sequence goes on along the minus strand of NZ_JBFAAD010000005.1, from coordinate 257,518 downwards.
GGCGAGCACACCTTCGACGCGCGTCAGGAGCTCCTGGAGCAGACCCGGCGCGACGTCCTGACGCGCATGGCGGAGCTCCAGGACACCCTCGCCGTCCTCGACCACAAGATCAACTTTTACGCGGACTCGAGGCGAGCGGCGGAGAGGGCCTGAACGGAGGCCGGGGCCACAGACCCCGGCCACTCACGGCTCCGGCGCTCACGGCTCCGGCGCTCACGGCTCCACCAGCGGCTCCACCGCTCACAGCTCCGCCAGCAGCTCCGCCTTCTTCGCGCTGAATTCCGCGTCCGTCACCAGTCCCGCCCGGTGGAGTTCACCCAGGTGCCGGATCCTTTCGGCGATGTCCGCCGGGTCGCGCCGCCCGGGGGACGCGTGGGCCACCGGGACCGGCGCGCCGGCCGCGCCCCGGATCGCCTGGAGGACCGCGGCCGCGAACGGCAGCGACTCGTGGACCGGCCCGTACCCGAGGCCGAAGACGACCGCGGCCGGGTCCTGGTCGGGCTGCGGCGCGGCGGCCGCGTCGACGTCCCGCCGCACCAGGCGCAGATAGCCGTCGAAGACCTCCGGCGAGCGCCACTCGACCCCGCACAGCGACGCCAGCGGGAACGTCTGGTCGCCCGCCTTCCACTTCGCCGAGGAGGCACCCGTCCAGAACCAGCGGAACGACACCTGGCGGCCGTCGAAGGAGGCCTTCCCGTCGTACGCCTTGAAGCTCTGCGGCGGCTCCGGCGCCGCCACCACATACCGCTCCGACGGCTCCGCCGCGTCCGGGCCCAGCAGCGCGCGCAGCTCGTCCGCGTAGTACTCGGCGAGCGTCTCGCGCTCCGCGGGCAGCACCAGGCGGTACGGGTCGCACCCGTCCTTGAGCTGTCCCGCCGCGGCCTCCATCAGCGGGTCGGCGCCGGGTCTCGGCACCGCGTGCAGCACCACCGTGCCGCGCTTGCCCGGGGTCAGCGTCACCGACTCCAACGCTTCGTGGGGGATGCGCCGTTCGCGCAGCGCCGTGAACAGCTTCGGCGTGCGGATCCCCCGTTCGAAGCGGATGAGTACGGAGTCGGGCTCGAACTCCCAGGTGGCATGAATTCCGGCCAGCACATCACCCATGCGCCTCATCGTAGGCGGCGCACGCCCGCGCGTCCCCCCTCGGCGCCGGCCGCAATGTCATACGTATGTATGCGGCGGCGCCGACTTCTACGCGCGTCAGGCCGCGTCCGCGCCGGAAATACCGCGCTGGCAGGCCGTATTGCCTTTGAGACAGCTGACGGACTCGTACGAACCGACGCCTATCGCGGCGAAGTTGGCGAGACTCTGTGTGCCCGGCTCGAAATAGCCCGCGTGGCCCACGGCGCCGGCCGCCGAGAGCACCCGCGCGCCGAACCCGGCGGACACCGGGTCCGCGCCGTGGCCCAGGCCCGCGACGTCCAGGTGCGGCACGTCTTCGATCCAGTCGTCGCGGTCCCGCATCGCCCAGACCCGGGCCGAAGTGCCCAGGTGGGAGGCGCTCTGGGTGCGCATGCCGGGGCTGCCCGCGACCGCTATGTCGACCACCCGCGGCGGCAGCCGGTGCGCGGCGACGCCGCACAGCACCGAGCCGTAGCTGTGGCAGAACAGGGAGACCGGCGCGTTCCCGGGCAGCGCGCGGACCAGCTTGTTGAGCCGGACCCCGCCCTCCTCGGCCAGCCGGCCGATCGCGGAGTCGATGCCGAGCCCGGCCGGGGTGGTGTAGTCGGCCCAGGCGATGACCGCGGTGCGGGTGCGGGGACCCGCCGCGCGCTCCGCCGCGTACAGCGACTGCGCCATGCCCACCGGGGCGGAGTACTTGCGCGTGGTCTTCTCGAACGTCATGACGTTGGTGTCGACGCCCGGGACGATCATCGAGATGCGCTCGGCGTGTTCGAGGTCGCCGAAGACCTCGGCGACGCGGCCGCTGTCCGACGGGTCGAAGGCGAGGATCTGCCGGTCGCCGCTGAGCAGCGACTCGTACCGGTGCATCTGGCGGCCCGCGCCCTGGCGGCCGTCGGGGGTGAGCCGGCTGTCGTGCATCCGGGCCCGCTCGGTGTCCCGCGCCTCGACGAGGGCCAGCCGGTTCGCCTCGTAGCGCAGCGGGATCGGCGCGCCGTTGAGGTTGCCGACGACCAGCGGGTAGCGCCGGACCAGATCGGTGCGCTCGCCGGCCGTCAGCGAGGCGAAGAAGTGGGCGAGCCGGCGCGGTGAGGCGTCCGGGGCCGGGAGCTTCTCGTTGTCGAGGGTGCCCCGCGCCCAGGCGGCGAGGGCGACGGCACGCGGCTCGGTCGACCCCTGGTGGCCGCGGACCGCGGTCCATCCCGAGGTCGCGAGCATCACGAACACGACGGCGAGCGCGAGCAGCGCGCGCCAGACGTTGAGTGTGGGGGAGGAGTCGAAGGAAGTCACTGCGGTACAGAGTAGGAGGCCCGGAAGGTCCACTGGGGTGACAGTGACTCAGATCACGTTTGAGCAGGTCGTGGAGGGTGGGGAGGTGTCACCGCCCGCGCGCGCGGGCGCACGCTCCGTGCGGCGCGCGCCCCTGATGATCACGGGTGCCCCCCGGGTGATCACATCCGCCAATCACCCGCCGGAGCTGGGCCGGAAGGCCGGGGTGATCCTCGGCCGGCCGCCGCGGGGCGTCCCACGCCGGTGTCCTCGCCGCGCCCCTCCACCCTGCCCCGCGACTCTCGTCACACCGCCGGGGGCGGCCACCGCGACACGCGGGCGCGGATCGCACTCCGCGTCCAGCTCCTCACGGTCGGTGATCGTCCGTGCGGCGGGTCGCGGCCGCATATGACCCCTCCGCATATGAGCCCCTCCAAGTCGTGGTCCGAGCCGCTGTTCACCTATCCGGGTGAAGCGGCGCGATACGGAAACTGGTGGCGGCGGGGCCACGTTCAACGGGACAAGAAGATCGCCCGACGACACGGGGGTTGACCCGCGATGCGTACGACAACGACAGCGACAGCGACAAGGGCAGCGACAACGGCAAAGGCAGCGGCAACGGCAGCGACGACGACGCGGACCACGGTCGTGACGGCCGCGGCCGTCCTCGCCGCCACCGCCTTCCTGCTGCCCGCCCCGGCCCGCGCGGCCGCCCCGCCGCGCCTCGGCTCCTGCGCGCCCGGCGAGCTGTGCCTGTGGAAGCAGCCGGAGTTCAAGGGCACCCGGCAGGTGTACGACCTGAGGAGCATCGAGATCGAGAGCTGTACGGCGTTACCGGCCGGCACGGACGCCGGGTCCCTCGCCAACCGGACGGGCCGCCCGGTGACGGCGTACCAGTCCGAGGAGTGCGCGGAGACCGCCGAGTTCGACACCTATCCGGGCGGCGGGTCCTGGGTGCCCCAAAGCCCTTACCGGGTACGGGCGTTCAAGGTCTGGGGGAGCTGAGGGCATGCGGGGGTCACGACAGGGGCGCGCCTCGGGTGCCCTGCCCGCAGGCGCACTCCGCCCCGCCCGCCAGCGCCGTCACCTGCCCGCGCAGCGACCGCACCTCCTGGGTGAGCGCCTCCAGGAGCGCGGTCTGGCGCCGCTCCTCCTCGTCGTCGCGCTCGAAGCGGGAGATGAACCAGGCCGCGATGTTCGCCGTCACCACACCGAGCAGGGCGATGCCGGACAGCATCAGGCCGACCGCGATGAGCCGTCCGAGCCCGGTGGTCGGGGCGTGATCGCCGTAGCCGACGGTGGTCATCGTGGTGAACGACCACCACACCGCGTCGCCCAGCGTCTTGATGTTCCCGGCCGGTGCGCCCCGCTCCACCTCCAGCACGGCCAGCGAGCCGAACATCAGCAGCCCGACCACGGCCCCGCCGACATAGACGGTCAGCTGTATCTGTGGGGCCATCCGCGCCCGTCGTCCCACCAGGGCGAGCGTGGAGACGACCCGGAGCAGCCGCAGCGGCTGGATCAGCGGCAGCACCACCGCGAGCAGGTCCAGCCAGTGCGTGCGGACGAACAGCAGCCGCCGGCCGGACAGCGCGAGCCGCACCAGGTAGTCACAGGCGAACGCGCCCCACACCACCCACTCCACGCCGACGCACGCGTCCTGCAGCCAGGTCCCCGCGCCGGGGTGGACGACGGGCACGGCGTACGCGAGGGCGAAGGCGACGGCCAGTGCGAGCAGCGGCCACTGGGTCCACCGCTCCCACCGCGTCTGCGCGGGAAGTTGCTTCATGTGCGCATCGTAAAAGCGGTGAAGCGGTCATACGAACGCCGAAGGGCGGCGGGACCGCGACCGGCCCCACCGCCCTCTCGTATGCGGCTACGGCTACGCGTCGCCTCCGGCCGGACCCGGGTCCGCCGCCGTGACGTCGAGCAGCTGGTACCGGTCGACGGCTTGCTTGAGCACCGAGCGGTCCACCTTGCCGTCCCGCGCGAGCTCGGTGAGCACCGCGAGGACGATCGACTGGGCGTCGATGTGGAAGTAGCGCCGCGCCGCGCCCCGGGTGTCGGCGAAGCCGAACCCGTCGGCGCCCAGCGAGGTGTACCGGCCGGGCACCCAGCGCGAGATCTGGTCCGGCACCGAGCGCATCCAGTCCGAGACCGCGACGAACGGGCCCTCGGCGTCGGCGAGCTTGCGCGTCACGTACGGGACGCGCTGCTCCTCCTCCGGGTGGAGCAGATTGTGCTCCTCCGCCTCGACGGCGTCGCGCCGCAGCTCGTTCCAGGAGGTGGCGGACCAGACGTCGGCCCGTACGTTCCACTCCTCGGCGAGGATCCGCTGCGCCTCGACGGCCCACGGGACGGCCACGCCGGACGCCATGATCTGCGCCGGGATGGTGCCCGCGGTGCCCCGGGCGTAGCGGTGGATGCCCTTGAGGATGCCCTCGACGTCGACGTCCGCCGGCTCGGCCGGGTGCTGGATCGGCTCGTTGTAGACGGTCAGGTAGTAGAAGACGTCCTCGCCGGGCTTGCCGTCGGCGGTCTGGCCGTACATCCGGCGCAGACCGTCCTGGACGATGTGCGCGATCTCGTACCCGAACGCCGGGTCGTAGGCGACACAGCCCGGGTTGGTCGAGGCGAGCAGGTGCGAGTGGCCGTCGGCGTGCTGGAGGCCCTCGCCGGTCAGCGTCGTGCGGCCGGCGGTCGCGCCCAGGACGAAACCGCGCGAGAGCTGGTCGGCCATCTGCCAGAACTGGTCGCCGGTGCGCTGGAAACCGAACATCGAGTAGAAGACGTAGACCGGGATCAGCGGCTCGCCGTGCGTCGCGTACGCCGAGCCCGCGGCGATCAGCGAGGCCGTGCAGCCCGCCTCGGAGATGCCGTCGTGCAGCATCTGACCGGTCGGGGACTCCTTGTAGGCGAGCAGCAGATCGCGGTCGACCGCCTCGTACTGCTGGCCGAGCGGGTTGTAGATCTTCGCGCTCGGGAAGAAGGCGTCCATGCCGAACGTGCGGTACTCGTCCGGCGCGATCAGCACGAACCGCTTGCCGATCTCCTTGTCCCGCATGAGGTCCTTCAGGATGCGGACGAACGCCATGGTGGTGGCGATCGACTGCGCTCCCGAGCCCTTCTTCGCGGCCGCGTACGTCTTGTCCTCCGGCAGCGGCAGCGGCTTCGCGCGCACCACCCGGGTCGGGACGTAACCGCCCAGTCCCTTGCGGCGGTCGTGCATGTACTGGATCTCTTCGGAGTTGCGGCCCGGGTGGTAGTACGGCGGGGCGCCGGCCTCCAGCTGGGCGTCCGTGATCGGGATGTGCAGCCGGTCGCGGAAGCGCTTGAGGTCCTCGACCGTCAGCTTCTTCATCTGGTGGGTCGCGTTGCGGCCCTCGAAGTTCGGGCCGAGCGTCCAGCCCTTGACGGTCTGCGCGAGGATGACGGTCGGCTGGCCCTTGTGCGCCTTGGCCGCCGCGTACGCCGCGTACACCTTCTTGTGGTCGTGACCGCCGCGGCCCAGGTGCTGGATCTGCTGGTCGGTCATGTTCTCGACCATGGCGCGCAGCCGGTGGTCGTCGCCGAAGAAGTGGTCGCGGATGTAGCCGCCGGTCTCCGTGGCGTACGTCTGGAACTGGCCGTCCGGCGTGGTGTTCAGCTTGTTGACCAGGATGCCGTCGCGGTCCTGGGCGAGCAGCGGGTCCCAGGAGCGGTCCCAGACCAGCTTGATGACGTTCCACCCGGCGCCGCGGAACTGCGACTCCAGCTCCTGGATGACCTTGCCGTTGCCGCGCACCGGCCCGTCCAGGCGCTGGAGATTGCAGTTGACGACGAAGGTCAGGTTGTCGAGGTTCTCGCGCGCGGCGATGGAGAGCTGGCCCAGCGACTCCGGCTCGTCCATCTCGCCGTCGCCGAGGTACGCCCACACGTGCGAGTCGGAGGTGTCGGCGATGCCGCGCGCCTCCATGTAGCGGTTCATCCGGGCCTGGTAGATCGCGCCGAGCGGGCCGAGGCCCATCGAGACGGTCGGGAACTCCCAGAAGTCCGGCATCAGCCGCGGGTGCGGGTACGAGGACAGCCCGTACGGCGCCTTGGACTTCTCCTGGCGGAAGGCGTCGAGCTGCTGCTCGCTGAGCCGGTCGAGGAGGTAGGCGCGGGCGTAGATGCCGGGGGAGGCGTGCCCCTGGAAGAAGATCTGGTCGCCGCCCTTGCCGTCGTCCTTGCCCCGGAAGAAGTGGTTGAAGCCCACGTCGTAGAGGGAGGCGGAGGAGGCGAAGGTGGCGATGTGGCCGCCGACCCCGATGCCCGGGCGCTGCGCGCGCGAGACCATCACCGCGGCGTTCCAGCGGGTCGCGTTGAGGACCTTGCGCTCGATCTCCTCGTTGCCGGGGAAGAACGGCTCGTCCTTGGTGGCGATGGTGTTGACGTAGTCCGTGCTGCGCATCTCGGGCACGGCGACGCGCTTCTCGCGGGCCCGCTCGATGAGGCGGAGCATCAGATAGCGGGCGCGCTCACGGCCCCGCTCGTCTACCGCCGCGTCCAGGGAGGCGAGCCACTCCTCGGTCTCCTCCGGATCGAAGTCCGGGACCTGGCTGGGAAGGCCGCCAATGATGATCGGGTTGCGATCGGATCCGGAAGCCACGCTGTTCCTTCGCTGTCGGGGGGCGTGCGGCGTTGGTGCGCCGCATCCCATCGTGGACCGCGAGGACCCAAACGTCATCTCTACCGAGCGGTAACGAGGTCTGCGGCCGCCCAAATCGCAACCTTACGCCCAAGCCGCGCGCGTGTTCCCAAAGGGCGCGTCACCCCGATTGGCGTACGCACGGAGCAGAAGCGTGCAAACTATCTGCAAGGGTGTGGGATGAATCACCACCGGGCCCGGGTTCGCCCCTGACTGGGGGCACAGTGCACCCCAAAGGGCGGGTTCGGGGGCCTGGTACTTGCGCGATTCGTCCCGCCCGTGTGGACTACGCCCAAGCCTCGCGCGTGCGTGGGGCCGCATTACTTACCTAATCAAGATCAGGAGGCAAGCCGTGAGCGCGACCGCGGACCACGCGGAGGAGCGGACCAACCCGGCTGCAAGGCTGGGGTTCGAGCCCGGACAGGTGGTCCAGGAGATCGGTTACGACGACGACGTCGACCAGGATCTCCGCGAAGGCATCGAGTCCATCATTGGCCAGGATCTCGTGGATGAGGACTACGACGACGTCGCCGACGCCGTGCTGCTGTGGTTCCGCGACGAGGACGGCGACCTCACGGACGCCCTGGTCGATGCCATCGGCCTCCTGGAGGACGGCGGCGTCATCTGGCTGCTGGCTCCCAAGACCGGCCGGGACGGATACATCGAGCCCAGCGACATGAGCGACGCCGCGCAGACCGCCGGTCTCTCGCAGACCAAGAGCATCAGCGTCGGAAAGGACTGGACGGGCAGCCGTCTCGTCGCACCCAAGCGCTGATCCCCCCGCTTCTCAAGGCCCCCGCCGGCGTACGCCGGCGGGGGCCTTTGCGTAGGGTGGGCCCCACCAGAACGGCCCGCGGCGGCCTTTCGCCCGGGCCCACAGATCTGCCCGGGCCCACAGAAGGGATGGCGTTTCCATGGCGATCGAGGTCGGCACCAAGGCCCCGGACTTCGAGCTCAAGGACAACCACGGCCGGACCGTGAAGCTCTCCGACTTCCGCGGCGAGAAGAACGTGGTGCTCCTCTTCTACCCGTTCGCCTTCACCGGCGTCTGCACGGGCGAGCTGTGCGCGTTGCGCGACAACCTGCCGCAGTTCACCGACCGCGACACCCAGCTGCTCGCCGTCTCCAACGACTCGATCCACACCCTGCGCGTCTTCGCCGAGCAGGAGGGCCTGGAGTACCCGCTGCTCTCGGACTTCTGGCCGCACGGCGAGGTCTCGCGCGCGTACGGGGTCTTCGACGAGGAGAAGGGCTGCGCGGTGCGCGGCACCTTCGTCATCGACAAGGACGGCGTGGTCCGCTGGACCGTCGAGAACGGCCTGCCGGACGCCCGGGACCTCAATGACTACGTCAAGGCGCTCGACACCCTGTGATCCATCGGTCGAATCGCCTGTTTGAGGCGGGAACCGGTCACTAGGATCCAGACGTTGATCCGATGCCAACGCACGACGGGGACGCTGACCAAGCCGGCCCCTCACACTTATTGGGAGGACTCGTGGGAGTCAGCCTCAGCAAGGGCGGCAACGTCTCGCTGACCAAGGCCGCCCCCAACCTGACCGCGGTCATCGTCGGTCTGGGCTGGGACGCTCGTACCACCACCGGGGGTGACTTCGACCTGGACGCCAGCGCACTGCTGACCAACGACCAGGGCAAGGTCGCCAACGACTCGAACTTCGTCTTCTTCAACAACCTCAAGAGCCCCGACGGCTCCGTCGAGCACACCGGTGACAACCTCACCGGTGAGGGCGAGGGCGACGACGAGGTCATCAAGGTGAACCTGGCCGGTGTCCCGGCCGACGTTCACAAGATCGTGTTCCCGGTCTCGATCTACGAGGCCGAGAGCCGCCAGCAGTCCTTCGGGCAGGTCCGCAACGCGTACATCCGCGTGGTGAACCAGGCCGACAACAGCGAGCTCGCCCGGTACGACCTGAGCGAGGACGCCTCGACGGAGACCGCCATGGTCTTCGGCGAGCTGTACCGCAACGGCGCGGAGTGGAAGTTCCGCGCCATCGGCCAGGGGTACGCGTCGGGCCTGCGCGGCATCGCGCAGGACTTCGGCGTCAACGTCTGAGCCGTCGCTCTCCCTCGTCCGGCGCCGCACACCCGTGCGGCGCCGGACGCGCTCAACCCTTCGTTCGCCATTCAGGGGAGGACTCACGATCATGGGCGTCACGCTCGCCAAGGGGGGCAATGTCTCCCTCTCCAAGGCCGCACCGAACCTCACCCAGGTGCTGGTCGGCCTCGGCTGGGACGCGCGTTCCACCACCGGAGCCGACTTCGACCTCGACGCCAGCGCGCTGCTGTGCCAGTCGGGCCGCGTCCTGGGCGACGAGTGGTTCGTGTTCTACAACAACCTCACGAGCCCGGACGGCTCGGTCGAGCACACCGGTGACAACCTGACCGGTGAGGGCGAGGGTGACGACGAGTCGATCATCGTTGACCTGGCCAAGGTGCCGGCCCACTGCGACAAGATCGTCTTCCCTGTCTCGATCCATGAGGCGGACAACCGCGGCCAGACGTTCGGCCAGGTCAGCAACGCCTTCATCCGGGTGGTCAACCAGGCCGACGGCCAGGAGCTCGCGCGCTACGACCTGAGCGAGGACGCCTCCACGGAGACCGCGATGATCTTCGGCGAGCTCTACCGCTACGGCGGCGAATGGAAGTTCCGAGCGGTCGGTCAGGGGTACGCGTCCGGACTGCGGGGGATCGCTCTAGACTTCGGGGTCAACGTTTCGTAAAGCCACGTCCAAGTTGGGCGCGGCGCGGGGGGAGACTCTCCCCCAGACTCCGTCTGGGGGACCCCCACTAGCTAGATGGGGAAGTCAGTGATTCTGAAAACCTTCGGCTGGTCATTCGTGATCACTGCGGTCGGTCTTGCCCTGGCAGTGCTCTACGACGGGTGGACGGCCTTCGGGATCGTGGCGATCCTGTCCATCCTCGAGATCTCGCTGTCGTTCGACAACGCGGTGGTCAACGCCGGAATCCTGAAGAAGATGAACGCCTTCTGGCAGAAGATCTTCCTCACGGTCGGTGTGCTCATCGCCGTCTTCGGCATGCGACTGGTCTTCCCCGTCGTCATCGTCGCCATCAGCGCCAAGATCGGCCCCATCGAGGCCGTCAACCTGGCGTTGAACGAGAAAGAGCACTACAAGGAGCTGGTCACCGACGCGCACGCGTCGATCGCCGCCTTCGGTGGCATGTTCCTGCTCATGATCTTCCTGGACTTCATCTTCGAGGACCGGGACATCCAGTGGCTGCGCTGGATCGAGCGGCCGCTGGCCAAGCTCGGCAAGGTCGACATGCTCTCCGTCGCCATCGCGCTCGGTGTCCTGCTCGTCTCCTCGATGACCTTCGCGACCCACGCCCACCTGCACGGCGGGGCCCACGCGGACAAGGGCGAGACGGTCCTCATCTCCGGCATCGCCGGCCTGATCACGTACATGATCGTGGGCGGCCTCTCCGGTTACTTCGAGGACAAGCTGGAGGAAGAGGAGGAGGCCGAGCTGGAGGCCGAGGAAGAGGCCAAGAAGAGCGGCAAGGGCGGCGCCTCGGCGGTGCTGCTCGCCGGCAAGGCCGCGTTCTTCATGTTCCTCTACCTGGAGGTCCTGGACGCCTCGTTCTCCTTCGACGGCGTGATCGGCGCCTTCGCCATCACCAACGACATCGTCCTGATGGCGCTCGGCCTCGGCATCGGCGCCATGTACGTGCGGTCCCTCACGGTCTACCTGGTCCGCCAGGGCACCCTCGACGACTACGTCTACCTGGAGCACGGCGCGCACTACGCGATCGGCGCCCTCGCCGTGATCCTCCTGGTCACCATCCAGTACGAGATCAACGAGGTCATCACCGGTCTCGTCGGCGTCGTCCTGATCGCCTGGTCCTTCTGGTCCTCGGTCCGCCGCAACAAGCGGATCGCGGCGGAGGGCGGCGGGGATTTCAGTGAGAAGGCGGAAGTCTCCACGGGTGTCTGAATCCGTGGTGTGACCCGTCGGTGATTGCGGAACGCTCTGAGCGGGGCGGCCGGGAGGTTTCGTGCCTCCCGGCCGCCCCGCCGTTCTTCCGGTGCGGGGCCGTTCACTTGGTTCGTATAGGGGTGGGGAACAGATGGCCTTCTGGGACAGCCTGCTGCGCGGCAGGCCCTCGGCGCAGTTCGACACGGGCAGCGCCGCGAGCAACGCGATCGAGCTGACCAAACGGCATCCGGTGGTCTCGCTCGGCAAGCAGGGCGCCAACTCCGGGTCGCTGCGCGTCAACCTGTCGTGGCGGATGCGCACCTCCGACTTCGGCGGCCGGTCGCGGCCCAGCGTGCTGCGGCACCCGTTCAAGCTCTTCAAGCCCGACGTGGTCCAGGCGCACACCCAGGGCGTCGTCAACGTCGACCTCGACCTCGGCTGCCTCTACGAGCTCACCGACGGCTCCAAGGGCGTGGTCCAGCCGCTCGGCAGCTTCTTCGGCGCCACCAACGCGCCGCCGTACGTCCAGCTCAGCGGCGACGACCGGTTCGGCTCGCCGTCCGGCGAGACGATCTACGTCAATCTCGACCACCGCGAGTCCATCAAGCGGCTGCTGGTCTTCGTCTACATCTACGACCAGACACCCGCCTTCGACCGTACGCACGCCAAGGTCACGCTCTACCCGAGCAACGGCCCGCGCATAGAGATCGACCTGGACGAGCACGCCCCGCAGGCCCGCTCCTGCGCGGTCGTCACCATCGAGAACGTCAAGGGGGACATGGTCGTGCGCCGCGAGGTGAAGTTCGTGTACGGCTTCCAGGCCGAGCTGGACCGGCTCTACGGATGGGGGCTCCAGTGGGGCCGGGGCTACAAGACGAAGGCCTGAGAGTGCGGCTGTGAGCGGGCCCGGCCCGTCACTGCCGGATGAACTGCGGCCCCATCGGCGGCAGCGCGAAGTCCGGGTCCGCCGCGTGGGCGGCTGCCGCCGGCTGCGGATAGCCGTAGCCGGGCTGCTCCGAGGCGGGCTGCGGATAGCCGTACGAGGGCTGGTGCGCCGGCGGGTGCTGGGGCGGCGCGGGGTGCGGGTAGCCGTAGGAGGGCGGCGAGGCGGCCGGCAGCGGCGGCACGTACGGCTGGGTCTGCGGCTGGGCGGCCGTGGGAACGGCGGGCGGCAGCGGCTGCGACACGGAGACGGCGGGCACGGGGGCTGGGGCCGCCTGCCCGTGCGTCCGGGCGGGGTCCGGGGCCGGGGGCCGGGCGCCGCCGGAGGAGCCGCTGTCCGCGCCCTCCTCGCCGTCCTCGTCCACGGAGATCCCGTACTCGGTCGCGAGCCCCACCAGACCGGTCGGATAGCCCTGCCCCACCGCGCGGAACTTCCACGTCTCGCCGCGCCGGTAGAGCTCGCCGCAGATGATCGCGGTCTCCTCGCCGGTCTCCGCCTTCACGTCGAAGACAGCCAGCGGCTCGGCGCCGGCCGGCCCCGCGTCGTACAGCAGAACGCGCAGGTCACGGACGGCGCCGAAGGTCGCGCCGTCCGAGGAGGCGGTGACCAGGACGCGGTCGACGGACGGGTCGAGCGCGCCCAGATCCGCCTCGATGGTGTCGGTCAGACCGTCCCCGACCCGCTTCTTGGGCAGCCGCCGCACCAGGCCGGAGGGGTGGCGCGGCTGGTTGTAGAAGACGAAGTCCTCGTCGGAGCGCACACGGCCGTCGGCCGCCAGCAGCAGCGCCGAGGCGTCCACGTCCGGGACGTCGGCGCCCGGCGTCCAGCGGAGCACGGCCCTGACGGCCATGGCCTCCAGCGGGACGTTGGATCCCTTCAGCATCGCGTGCGTCATGGTCGCCATCCTGCCTTCCCGTCGCCCGCCCGGACAACGCGGGGGCCCGAGGGCGGCCTTGTCCCGCAGATGAGCGTTACGTACCTTACGTACCGCGTCCGCGCGCGGCACCGGAAGAGCGCGGGCGAGTTACCGGGATTTCATGCCCGCGGGGAACTCGCGACATGTGTTCCTACGTACTATTACCGGCCACCCACCCACACTCAGTCCGGGCCATCGTTGCAGTACAGGGGAATCCATATGCGTCATTTCGGGCACGTTCCGCCTGCTGCTCGTAAGGACCTGTTCCACCGGGAGCCCGTCGAGTTCAGCTCGGACTCTCCCGCGCGTGTGCTGGCCGCCGCGCTGGGAGCCACGCTCTACAGCCCCGCGACCCGCCCCACGCTCGCCGACGACGTGCTCAAGCAGGCCCGCCGGGGTGTCGTGTCCATGGTGCTCTGCCTGGAGGATTCGATCGACGACGCCGAGGTGGCGGGGGCGGAGGCCAATCTGGTCCGCCAGTTCGCGGACCTCGACGCGCGCGACGGGCAGATCCCGCTGCTGTTCATCCGGGTCCGCGAACCCGCCCAGATCCCCGATCTGGTGCGGCGGCTCGGCTCCTCGGTGCGGCTGCTGTCCGGATTCGTACTGCCGAAGTTCACCGAGGAGCGCGGGGTGCCGTTCCTGGAGGCGCTGGGCGCGGCCGAGGCGGCGAGCGGGCGGCGGCTCTTCGCGATGCCGGTGCTCGAATCGCCCGAGCTGCTGCACCTGGAGACCCGGTGCGACACGCTGACCGGCATCGCCCGTACCGTCGACAAGTACCGCGAGCGGGTGCTCGCGCTGCGGCTCGGCGTGACCGACTTCTGCTCGGCGTACGGGCTGCGCCGCTCGCCGGACATGACGGCGTACGACGTGCAGATCGTGGCCGGGGTGATCGCGGACGTGGTCAACGTGCTGGGCCGCGCCGACGGCACCGGCTTCACGATCACCGGCCCGGTGTGGGAGTACTTCAGACTCCAGGAGCGCATGTTCAAGCCCCAGCTGCGGCGCAGCCCCTTCCTCGAAGGGCGCGCGGAGGATCTGCGCGACACACTGATCGAGCGGGACATCGACGGCCTGCTGCGCGAGATAGAGCTGGACCGCGCCAACGGGCTGCTCGGCAAGACCTGCATCCACCCCTCGCACGTGGTGCCGGTGCACGCGCTGTCCGTGGTCAGCCACGAGGAGTACAGCGACGCCAGGGACATCCTGCGCCCGGAGCGGGGCGGGGGCGGAGTGCTGCGCTCCGCGTATACGAACAAGATGAACGAGGTGAAGCCGCATCGCGCCTGGGCCGAGCGGACCCTGCTGCGCGCCGAGGTCTTCGGCGTCGCGCACGAGGACACCGGCTTCGTGGAGCTGCTGACCGCCGGCCTGGCCGGATGACCGACTCAGAGATACGCAGAGGATTCGACAACGTGGTGGTCTGGTCGGGAACGTGGGTCGCGGAGCGGCTCGGAGTCGAACTCCAGGGTGACGAGCGGTTGCCCGAGCTGCTGGGCCTCGCCCTGCGCCGCAACCCCAAGCGGGCCCATCTGCTGGTCTCCAACGTGCTGGGCAAGCACGTGCCGCAGCGGCCCTCGCGGGTGTACGGGGCGGGGTACGGGCTGGGGGAGGAGGTACGGGAGCTGCTCGGCCCTGAGGCGGCCGGTGCGGTCGTCCTGGGCTACGCGGAGACCGCGACGGGCCTCGGTCACGCGGTGGCGGACGGCCTGGGCGTGGCGCCCTGTCTGCACTCCACGCGCCGCCCCGTCGAGGGGGTCGCGCGGGCGGGCGGCTTCGAGGAGTCCCACTCCCACGCGACCTCGCACCTGCTGCTGCCGGAGGATCCGGCGCTGCTGGCGCGGGACGGGGTGCTGGTCCTGGTCGACGACGAGTTCTCGACCGGCAACACGGTCCTGAACACGATCCGGGCGCTGCACGCGCGCTACCCCCGGCGCCGGTACGTGATAGTCGCCCTGGTCGACATGCGCTCCCCGGCGGACCGCACCCGCTTCGCCGCGTTCGCGACGGAGATCGGGGCGGAGGTGTCCCTGGTGACCCTGGCGGCAGGAACGGTTCGCCTGCCGGAGGGGGTACTGGAGAAGGGCCAGGCGCTGGTGGCCGAGCACAGCGGCACCCCGGTCCCGGGGGCCCCTTCCCCGCCCCCCGCCACCACCCTGCCCGCCGTGGCCCGCGCCGAGCTGGCCTGGCCCGATGGCCTCCCCGACGGGGCGCGGCACGGGTTCACCCCGGAGCACCGGGTGGTGCTGGAAGCGGCGCTCCCCGACATGGCCGCCCGCATCCGGGAAGCCCTGGGGGACACCCCCGGCCGCACCCTCGTCCTCGGCTTCGAGGAGCTGATGTACGCGCCCCTGCGCCTCGCCGTCGCCCTGGAGGAGGCGGGCGTGGACGTCCGCTACTCCACCACCACCAGGTCACCCGTCCTCGCCGTGGACGACCCCGGCTACGCCATCCGCACCCGCCTCGTCTTCCCCGCCCACGACACCCCCTCCGACGGCCCCGGCGAGCGCTACGCGTACAACGTGGCGGGCGCCGGCTTCGAGAGCGTCGTGGTCGTCGTCGACTCCGTCGCCGACACCCCCGCACTGCACGCCCCCGACGGCCTGCTGGCCCGGCTCGCCGCGCACATCCCGCACGTCGTACTGGCCGTCGTCCCCTCGTACGTACCCAAAGGTGCCCCCATGCCCGAGCCCCTGCCCGAGCCCCTCCGAGGGCCCGCCTTCTCCTCGTACGCGCCCGACGAGGTCGGCTGGCTGCTCAAGGACCTGTCCGGGGTCGAGCTGGAGGCGCCGACCGAGGAGCGCGAGGAGGCGATCCAGAGCGGCGGCGCCCACTACGCGGAGTCGCTGCCGGTCGAGTACCAGCCCTCGCCCCAGTACCAGGAGCTCTTCCGCGCCGCGCTCGACTCCTCCGCCGACCGCATCGCCCGCGCCGTCGGCATCGTGACCGAGACGGTCCTGGCCGAGCGGTCGCCGCGCCCGGTCCTGGTCTCGCTGGCCCGCGCGGGCACCCCCGTCGGCGTGCTGATGCGCCGCTGGGCCCAGCGGCGGCACGGGCTCGACCTGCCGCACTACGCCGTCTCCATCGTGCGCGGCCGCGGCATCGACCCCAACGCGCTGCGCTGGCTCGCCGCCCACCACGACCCCGCCGACGTCGTCTTCGTCGACGGCTGGACCGGCAAGGGCGCGATCACGCGCGAACTGGCCGCCGCGATACGGGAGTTCGCCGAACACTCGGGGGTCGACCGCTTCGACCCGGAGATCGCCGTCCTCGCCGACCCCGGCTCCTGCGTGCGTACGTACGGCACCCGCGAGGACTTCCTCATCCCGTCCGCCTGCCTCAACTCCACCGTGTCGGGGCTGATATCGCGGACCGTGCTGCGCCGCGACCTGATCGGGCCGGGCGACTTCCACGGCGCCAAGTTCTACCGCGAACTGGCCGGTTCCGACGTCTCGGTGGACTTCCTGGACGCCGTCGCCGCCCGCTTCGACGACGTCGCCGCCGACGTCGAGCGCGAGGCCAAGGCGCTCCAGGGCGCCGACCGCAGCCCCACCTGGGAGGGCTGGGCCGCCGTGGAGCGGATCAGCGAGGAGTACGGCATCCACGACGTCAACCTCGTCAAGCCCGGCGTCGGCGAGACCACCCGCGTCCTGCTGCGCCGCGTCCCCTGGAAGATCCTGGCCCACCGCGACGCCGGCGCCGACCTCGACCACGTACGCCTTCTTGCGGAGCAGCGCGGGGTGCCGGTGGAATGGGTCGACGACCTGCCGTACAGCTGTGTCGGACTGATCCACCCCCAGTACACGCGCGGGGCGACCGGCGCCGACGGCAAGGCGGTGGCCTCCCGATGAGCACCCTGATAGCCAGCGACCTCGACCGTACGCTGATCTACTCGGCGGCGGCCCTCGACCTGACCATGCCCGACCCCCGGGCCCCCCGGCTGCTCTGCGTCGAGATCCACGAGCACAGGCCGCTCTCGTACATGACCGAGAACGCCGCCACCCTGCTCGCCGCGCTCAAGACGGACCCGGACACGCTCTTCGTGCCCACCACGACCCGCACCCGCAAGCAGTACCAGCGCATCCAACTGCCCGGCCTGCCCGCGAAGTACGCGATCTGCGTCAACGGTGGCCAGCTGCTCGTCGACGGGGTCCCCGACCGCGACTGGCGGCGGCAGGTGGACGCCCGGATCTCCGACGAGTGCGCCACGCTCGACGAGGTGCGCGCCCACATCTCGGCCGCCGCCGACCCGGCCTGGCTGCGCAAGGAGCGGGTCGCCGAGGACCTCTTCGCGTACCTCGTGGTCGAGCGCGCGCTGCTGCCCGAGGACTGGGTCAAGGAGCTGAGCGCCTGGGCCGAGGCGCGCGGCTGGACGGTCTCGCTCCAGGGCCGCAAGATCTACGCGGTGCCGAAGCCGCTGACCAAGAGCGCGGCCGTGCACGAGGTGGCCCGCCGCACCGGCGCCGAACTCACCCTGGCCGCCGGGGACTCGCTCCTCGACGCGGACCTGCTGCTCGCCGCCGACGAGGGCTGGCGCCCGAGCCACGGCGAGCTCGCGGACTCCGGCTGGACCGCGCCGCACGTCGACGTCCTGGACGAGCGGGGCGTGCTGGCGGGCGAGGAGATCGTGCGCCGGTTCGCCGCCCGCGCCACGGCCGCCGAGGTTGCGCCCGTCCTGCCCTGACCGGTCCCATACTCGCCCTTATGAGCAAGGGAAACACCACCAGGATCACCGACGAGCTGTACGCGTACATGCTGGCGCACAACCCGCCGCTGGACGCGGTGCAGCGCGAGCTCGTGGAGACGACGTACGCCCGGCTGCCCGACCACGCGGGCATGCAGTCGGCCGAGGAGCAGGCCCCGCTGCTGGCCTTCCTCGTCCGGCTCGTGGGCGCCCGGCACGTGGTGGAGGTCGGCACCTTCACCGGGTTCTCGGCGCTCGCCATGGCGCAGGCGCTGCCCGACGACGGACGGCTGATCGCGTGCGACATCTCGGAGGAGTGGACGGCGTACGGGCGTGAGGCCTGGACGAAGGCGGGCGTGGCGCACAAGGTGGACCTGCGGATCGCTCCGGCGCTCGACACGCTGCGGGCGATGCCCGCCGAGCCGCACATCGACTTCGCCTACCTGGACGCGGACAAGGACAACTACATCGCGTACTGGGAGGAGCTGGTGCCCAGGATGCGGCAGAACGGCCTCATCGCCGCGGACAACGTGCTCTTCCACGGCGAGGTCGTGGACCCGGCGGCGACCGGTCCCGCCGCCGGGATCCAGCGCTTCAACGAGCACGTGAAGCGGGACGAGCGGATGGACAGCGTGATGCTGATCGTGGCGGACGGCTTGACGGTGTCCAGGAAGCGCTAGCGTCCCTGTCCCTGTCCCTGTCCCTGGAGGGCAGGGGTGGGGTGCTGTGGCGTGGCTCCGCCGCGTGGGCGCGCCCGGCCGAGCAGGGTCCGCGGCCGGGGCGCCTGGAAGCCGGGCAGTGGTCCGCGGCCGGGGCGCCAAGGGCCTGTCGTCAAATTCCCGTCTGTCCTGCGACGCCTGGCACGCACTCTCGCCGCACCGGGCGAAAGCCCACGTACGTCCAGTACGAGGGCTCTCGCCCGGCGCGCCGAGAGCACGCACCAGACGCCGCCGGACCGCCCTTCGGGCGACGACGGGAATGTGACGACAGGCCCTAGCCGCAGCAGCCTCCGCCGCAGCACCCGCCCCCGCCCCCGCCGGACGGCGCCGGCGCACCCTTGGCCATCCCGCCCACAGCCACGGTGGACAGCAGCTTCACCGTGTCCTCATGCCCGGCAGGGCAGGTCGCGGGCGCGGCCGACTCGGCCATGGGCCGACTGAGCTCGAACGTGTCGCCGCACGAGCGGCACCGGTAGTCATAGCGAGGCATGCCCCCAGGCTAACCGCCCGGTGGCGGGGCCGTGCGGCTTACCGCAGCGGCCGCTCCCGTACGCCCGGCTCCGCCTCCGCCTCCGCCTCGCGCCGCGCCTTCCAGTACGGGTTGTCGTGCGGCAGATTGCTGCCGACCCGCCCGTACATCCCGAAGACCATCAGCGCCAGGCCCACCAGGAAGCTGAAGATCACGTTCTGCATCTTGAAGGCGAGGAAATTCGCCGAGCCGCGGTCCAGCAGGGCCAGATTCACGAACCCGCTGATCAGGAACAGCACCCCGAGGGACATGTTCAGCCAGGACGCGAAGTTGCCGCCCTTGACCATGCCGTAGAGGAGCAGCGCTCCCACGACGATCGAGATCACGCTGAGCGTGCCGTTGGTGCTCAGCCCGGCGACCTCTTTGCCGCCGGTGTCGAAGAACCCGATGTTGTGGGTGAGCCCCAGGATGCCGAAGACGAGCAGGAAGAGCCCCATGATCCCGGCGCCGAAGCGGTACACCTGGCTCAGGCGGTGGTCGACGGGCAGGTGCTCGTCGAGGGACACATGGGGGGTGCGCAGGGGGTGGCGCACGGGATGAAGCGGCTGGGTGGCCATGGGCGGCCTCCTCGTGTCGTCCGTACTCCCAGGATCCGCCCGTCTCGCAGAGGAGACAACTCGTCCGGGCGGCGGACCTGCGGCATCCTGGCGGCGGACCTGCGGTATCCCGGCGGCATCCCTTGCGGTGGACCGGTGGCATCCCGGTGGCATCCCGGTGGCATCCCGGCGGAGGCCTGCCCGCGCTCCGGCGGGCCCCGGTGCCGCCCCTCAGGCTCCGTGCCCGCGCTCCTCGCGGATCTGGGCCACCACGCGCGCGGCGGTCTGCCGGACCGCCTCGGTCTCGGTGAGGAAGTGCCAGTAGTCGGGGTGGCGGCCCTCCAGCGTGGCGATCGCGCGGTCCAGCCGCGCCACGGCGTCGTCGAGCGGGCGGGCGTGGTGCGGGTCCGGGGTGTTGCGGCCGGACATCGCGAGGCGCTGCGCGTCCCGGATCGCGAAGCGCGTCCGCTGGATCTCCTGCTCCGGGTCCTTCGCCACGGCGTTGAGTCGCTGGAGCCGGTCACCGGCGGCCGAGACCGCCTCGTCGGTGGAGTTGAGGAGCGCCCTGACCGTACTCAGCCGGGAGGTCGCGTCGGCCCAGCGCTGCTCGTCGCGCGCGGCGGCGGCCTCCTTCAGCTTCTCCTCGGCCTGCCGTACGTTCACGAGCGCCTGGTCGGGGACCTGCTGGAGGTCCTGCCAGCAGGCGGCCGCGAACCGGCGCCGCAGCTCGCTCAGGACCGGGTCGACGGTCCCGGCCCGGGTGGTGAGCGCCTGCGCGCGCGTACGCAACGAGACCAGCCGGCGGTCGATCTCGGCGGCCCGCTCGGGCAGCCGCTCGGCCTCGGCGCGCACCCCCTCGGCCTCCCGCAGCACCCGGTCGGCCCGCTCCAGGGTCTCGGGCACGCCGTGCCGGCCCGCGCCCTGGTTGAGCCGGGTCAGCTCGGGCCCCAGCGCGGCGAGGCGGGCGGCGAGATCGTCCGCTCTCATTCCGGACGCCCGCACCGAATCGAGAGCAGTGCTCGCGGAAAGGAGCGCCTGTCGCGCCCGCTCCACGGCCGGCGCGAGCCGCGCCAGCTGGGTCTCGGCGGTGGACAGCAGCGGCCCCAGGCTCTGCTCGAACCGGTCGAGCTCGCCCTTGACCCGGACGAGGTCGTCCTTGGCCTTCGTCAGCTCGCCCCTGGCCCGGGAGGCCACCGAGGCGTCCAGGTCGTCACGGTCCAGGTCGTACGCGTCGACCGCGGTGATGTAGTCGTTGCTGACCTCGTCGATGCGCCGGCCGAGCGCCGCGAAGTCGTCGACGGCCTTGCGGGCGCGCGGCGAGCTGTCCACCGCGGTGATCGTCTCGATGGAGATCCGCAGGTCGCGCTGGGCGGTGTCCAGCTCGTAGAAGGCGGCGGCCGCCGCGTCCTTGGCCGCCTGCGCGTCGGCCCGCACGCTCTCGCCGCGCCCGCCGAACCACCGCCGCGTCCCGCCTCCGGCGAACGCCCCGGGCAGCAGCGCGGCCCCGAGCACCAGCGGCAGCGCGACGAGCGCGAACGCGTCCCCGAGGACCCGCAGCCCCCCGGCGGCCCGGCCTCCGGCCACCGGCCCTCTGGCGGCCCGGCCTCGGGCCACCGGCCCTCCGGCGGCCCGCACTCCGACACCGGGGACGATGGCACCCGCTCTGCTGTACGGCCGCGCGTGTGTCGCCGTCACATCCCTCTCCCGTGCCGTGTCCGCCTGCCGGTTCATTCTCCCACCTGGTACTGACGAACACACCGGCCGATTAGTTCGCACTCTCCCGCCGCCCCGGGCCGATCCGGCCTCCCGCGCCCCCGCGTCCCGCGATCCGAACCGGGCCGCCGCCGAGAACGCGTTTGCAGCCCGGCCCCGGAGGCCATGTACGCTGTTCCCTCATCCACGGATGTGCCACGGGCGTGTAGCTCAGGGGTAGAGCGCTGCTCTTACAAAGCAGATGTCGGCGGTTCGAAACCGTCCATGCCCACCCGTAGGAAGCGGCAGGTGAGAGCCTGCCGATGGCCCCCCGGCCGATCTCGGCCGGGGGGCCGCTTCATGCCTGCTTCATGCCCGGACGTCACAGGGATGCCGCATCCCACCACAAGGGAGGCCCCCCGCCGATCAGGGCGGGCCCCTTCGTCGTTACCGTTCCCCCTCCGCCGGCCGCCCGCACCGCAGGTTCCAGCGCCCCGCCCGGCCCGAGAGTTCCGTCAGGGTCAGGGGGGCCACGTCCAGGCGCCAGAAGGAGGCGGGGGGCAGGGTCAGGGCGTGGGTCACGGCCGCGCGGACCACCGCCGGGGAGGCGACCGCGAGGATCCGGCCGCCCGCCGCCGGGAGCGTGTCCAGCCACGCGCCCACGCGCGCGATGAGCGCGAGCAGGCTCTCCCCGCCGTGCGGCGCCGCGGCGGGATCGGTGAGCCATGCCCGTACGCCCGTGGGATCCGCGGCGCTCAGCTCGTCCAGCCGGCGCCCCCGCCAGCGGCCCAGATCCCAGTCGGTCAGGGCCGGTTCGTCGCAGGTGGGCAAGCCGTCCGCCAACTCGTAGAGGGAGGACGGCGGCTTCAGTCGGCGGGCCGGGACCGGAAGCGCCGCCGCCGCGGCCTTGACCCGGCGGACCGCGCCCTCGTCCGGGGCGGCCGCGTCGTCGCCGACTCTCGCCTCGCGCGCGTAGCGGTCGGCCGGGGGTGAGATCAACATCACGCGTACGGTCATGGGACAAGCAGAGCACGGCCGTTGACGCACTTCGCGCGGGGGCTGCGCCCCCGTACGCCGTAGCGGTGCGGTCCGTCACGCGGTACGGTCTCGTGGACATAAAGACGGTGTGAAGGAAGCCCGGTGAGAATCCGGCACGGTCGCGCCACTGTGAACCCGGCGAGCGCCCTCAACAGGGAGCGAAGGCGGGGAAGTCAGACCCACCACCGTCGACAAAGGCACCAATGACCGGGACGCGTGTTCCCCAGGAGGTTCTGCCGTGGCACTCTCCGCCGCCCCTGCGCCCAGCGCAGCTGCAACGCCGGCCATCACCCCCATCTCGCTCAAGGCGATCGCTCCCTGGGCGCTCTTCTTCGGCATCCTCATGCTCGTCCTCCTGTACTTCGTCGGTGCCGAGCAGGGCGCCACGAACCTGATCTCCGGTGAGAACGTCCATGAGTGGCTCCACGACGGACGCCACCTGCTCGGCTTCCCCTGCCACTGACCGGGGAACCGACTCGTGAACTCCCTGTCCGTCAGGGCCCTGTTGGTGCGGGGCATGATCGCCGGTCTGGCGGCGGGCGCCCTGGCGCTCGTCGTGGCGTACCTCCTGGGTGAGCCCCGGGTGGACGCGGCCATCGACTTCGAGGAAGCGCACGCGCACGAGCACGGCGAAGAGGTGTTCAGCCGCACCCTGCAGTCCACCGGCGGCCTCGCCACCGGTGTGCTGGTGTTCGGCGTGGCCATCGGCGGCATCGCCGCGCTCGCGTTCTGCGTGGCGCTCGGCCGGATCGGCCGCTTCGGGCCGCGCGCCACGGCGGCGCTCGTCTCGGTCGGCGCGCTCCTGACCGTCTACGTCGTCCCGTTCCTGAAGTACCCGGCGAACCCGCCGTCCATCGGTGACCCCGACACGATCGGCAAACGCACCGCCCTGTACTTCCTGATGATCGCGCTGAGCGTGCTGCTCGCCGTCGCCGCCGTGATCCTCGGCAAGCGGCTCGCGCCCCGCCTCGGCAACTGGAACGCGACCGTCGCCGCGGCGGCCGCCTTCCTGGTCGCCGTCGGGCTCGCGTACGCGTTCCTGCCCACCGTCAACGAGGTCCCGAAGGACTTCCCGGCCATGCTGCTCTGGCGGTTCCGCCTGGCGGCCCTCGCCATCCAGGTGACCCTGTGGACCGGCTTCGGGCTGGTCTTCGGCCACCTCGCCGAACGGCTCCTGGTGCCCAAGGCCGCACCGGCCGGGCCCCGGGACTCGGGCACGACCGTGGAGAGCACGGCCGCGGCCGCCCACTGACCCTGGCACCGCCGCACGCACGAGGGCCCCGGACCGTGATGGTCCGGGGCCCTCGCGCGCGTAGGCCATGCGCTGTTCTCGGCGTGCTGTGTGCTGTGTGCTGGTTGTTGTGCGCTGTGGGTGCGGTGTGCTGTGGTGGCGCTCGATCAGTCCGGGCGGCGCAGGGAGAACAGACGGCTCTGCCGCTCCCTGCGGTAGCGCCGCTCCCACCGGTCCATACGGTCCCGGCGGGCGCGGTAGGCCCGATAGTCGGTGTCCGTGCCACGGCCGCCGCCGGCTCCGGACGAGCCGCCGGACGGTGCCGTGGAGCGGCCACGGCGTGGGGCGCTGAAGAGTACGGCCACCACGGCGACGCAGAACACGATGCCGCCGAGACTGAAGCCGAAGCCGTACAGGACCAGCGCCAGGACGAGTAGCAACAAAATCATGGCGTGTTCCTCTAGGGACGGATCGGGGGCTCCCCTCGCCCCCGGGCGCCCTCCAAGCTACTCCGGTACGGCGGGAGTTGGCCTCCGAGTTGTGCGGGCGTCGGCGCCTCACGCGCCCCTACAGCCCGCGCAGCCGCTCCATCTCCCGGCGGTCCCGCTTGGTGGGGCGGCCCATGCCCCGGTCGCGCACTCCGGCGGCCAGTACGTCCGAGCGGGCGGGCGGCGGCGGGCTGTTGTCGACATAGGTCTCGGCCGCGATCGTCGCGCCCACCCGCTTGCGGATGACCTTCGCGACCACGACGATCCGCTCCCGCCCGTCCAGGCGCAGCCGCACCTCGTCGCCCACCTTCACGGTGTGCGCGGGCTTGACGCGCTCGCCGTTGAGCTGGACGTGACCGGCGCGGCACGCCGTCGCCGCCTGGGAACGCGTCTTGGTGAGCCGTACGGACCAGATCCAGCTGTCGATCCGTACGGGCTCGGAGGGCCCCGCCGGTCCCGCCGGTCCCGCCGGGCCCTTGGCCCCCTGTGCCTTCACCGCGTCTGCTGCCGCCATGCCCACGACTCTACCGAGGCCGTTGTCAGTGGTACCCGTCACACTTGAGGCATGTGCAGAAGCATCAAGACGCTCAGGCCGCCGGTCCTCCCCGAGGAGGCCACCGACGACGAGATCCGCGCGGCGGCTCTCCAGTACGTGCGCAAGGTGTCCGGCTTCCGTGCGCCCGCCGCGCACAACCGGGAGGTCTTCGACCGGGCGGTGGACGAGATAGCGCGGGCCACGGCCGAGCTGCTCGAAGGCCTGGAGATACGGGGAGTGCCGGTCAGGACGTCGGCGTCGGCGTAGGTGCGGCGCGGGTGCGCGTAGGTACGGCGCTGGTGGAGGTGCGGCCGGGCTGCGAGGCGTGCGATCAGGGCTGGTCAGGCCTGTTCAGGCGGCCGGGCTGGCCGCCGTGGCCGCGGCCGGGCGGCGCATGACGTAGGCGGCGAGGGAGCCCGCCGCGAACAGGGCGAGGACGGAGATGCCCGTGCCGAGCCAGGTCGCGCCGAGCCAGCGCCCGCCGAAGTAGCCGAGCCCCACGCTGTATCCGGCCCAGACCACCCCGGCGAGGGCGGACCACGGCAGGAACTGCCTGGGGGTGCGGTGCGCCGCGCCCGCGCCGAGCGAGACGACGGACCGGCCCGCCGGGGCGAACCGGGCGATGACGACGAGCGCGCCGCCGCCCCGGCTCAGTGCGGCGCCGAGACGTTCCTGTGCGCGGGTCAGCCGGCGCGAGCGGGCGATGGCCCGGTCCAGCCGCGCCCCGCCGCGCCAGGCGAGGCGGTACGCGACGAGGTCGCCGAGGACCGAGGCCGCGGCGGCGCAGGCGGCGAGGAGGAGCAGGTCGGGCACGTCGCGTATCGCGTGCGGGGCGCCCGCCGCGGTGGTCGACCCGGCCGCCGCGGAGGTCGCGGCGGTGATCACCAGGACCCCGCTGGGCAGGACCGGGAGGAACACGTCCAGGAGAACGGAGACAGTCACCACGGCGTAAATCCATGGGCTGCCCGTCAGCAACCCCACACTCTCCAGCACTACGACCCCCGAACGGAATGCGCCCCGCTGTCGCTGGTCCGCGGTCGGGTCGCTGTACAGCCGTACAGCGTACGCCTGGGGCGCGCGGGGTTTCCGTTCGGGGGTGGGATGTCACCGGCGACCCGGTGAACGGCTGTGCGGGCGGTGAGGGTGCGTCAGCGTGCCGCGCCCGCCGGGGCGGCGGTGGCGGCCTCCGGCGCGGTGGCGGTGGCGCGGGCGCCGAGCAGCTGGTCGAGGGCGAGGGCGCCGGGGCCGGTGAAGACGAGCAGCAGGAAGACCCAGCTGAACATCGCGGCGTTCTCGCCGCCGTTCTGCAGGGGGAGCAGTGCGCCGGACTGGTGCACGTCGAAGTAGGCGTACGCCATGGAGCCCGAGGAGAGGAAGGCGGCGGAGCGGGTGAAGAGTCCGGCCATGATCAGCAGGCCGCCGACGAGCTGGATGACTGCCGCGTACCAGTAGGGCCAGGCGCCGGTCTCGACGGTGCCGCCGGTCCCGGCCGCGCCGCCGAACCAGCCGAAGAGCGAGGCGGCGCCGTGGCAGGCGAAGAGGAAGCCGGTGACGATGCGGAAGAGGCCCAGGGCGTAGGGCTTGGCGCGCTCGGTGTTCAGAGCGGAGGGGAGCGTGGGGGAAGCCATGGGGACGGGCTCCTTCGGTGTGGGGGACGGGGCCGGTGGAGCCTCAAGGTTAGGTAGACCTGAGTAGTGCTTGCAAGTTCAAGTTTAAGTAGATGTCTCAATTCTGGTTGAGGCTGGCCGAAATTCATCTTTACGGGGGGCATATGTGAACGTATGGCGAACGCGCCGGGACGCAGGGTTACGAGTGGAGTGGCGGCGCGCGGGGCTGCGAAGGCGCCTCGGGCGGCTTACGGCTCGGGCTTTACGGAGTTCGGCTCGGGCTTTAGTGCGTGAGGTCCTCGTCCAGGACCGTGACCAGGCGGGCCCCGTCGCGCCCGGCTGCCCGCGCCTGGTCCAGCCGGAGGCGGGCCGCGCGGCCGGTCAGGGTCAGCGTCATCAACTGGTTCCCGAACCAGGGGCCGCCGGCCCTGCGCCAGCGCACCGGCGGCGCGCCGAGACGGCCGTGCCGGGCCAGCGCCCGGCCGAGCCGCCGCCCCCACCGGCTCCACCCGAAGCGGAACATGGCCCGCAGGGACGGCGGGACGGAGTTGTGGACGGGCGAGCAGGTCAGCTGGAGCACGCGCGCGTCGGGGCCGCCGGTGGGCCAGACCGGCTCCGCGAGGTACGCGTGGTGCACATCGCCGGAGAGCACGCAGACCGTGGCGGGCGCCTGCGGCACACTGCCGGCCTGAGCGATCAGCTCCGCGAGCCGGGCGAAGGAGGACGGGAAGGCCGCCCAGTGCTCCAGGTCGGCCCGGCGGCGCACCTTCTCGCCGAACCGCGCCCAGCGCGGGCCGCGTTCGCCCCGGCACAGGGCCGCGTCCCAGCCCTCCGCGTCATGGACGAGCGGCGGCAGCAGCCACGGCAGCGAGGTCCCGATGAGCAAGTGGTCGTACGGGCCGGTCCTTTCGGGGCTGGTGGCGTCGGAGCCGGTCGCCTCGGGGCCAGTCCCGTCGAGGGCGGTCGCGTACGGGCCGGTCCCCTCGGGGTCCGTCCCGTCGAGCACCTGCTCCCGTACCCAGTCGGCCTCCGTCTCGTCGAGCATCGCGCGCTTCTGCTCGTCCAGGACCCGGGCCGCCCGGCTGTCCACCATCAGCAGCCGTACGCGTCCGAAGTCCCGGCGGTAGCTCCAGCGCGCGGTGGCCGGAGAGGTGCCCGCCTCCGCCGCGAACCGGCGCAGCGCCTCCGTCCCGTCGGGGCCGCTCCGTACCGCCGCGTACAGCGGATCGGCGGCGAGTTCGGCGGGCGGGAGATTGCCGAGGTGCTGGTAGACCCAGTACGACATCAGTCCGCCGGTGAGCCGCTCCGCCCACCACGGGGTGGCGCGCATCTCGGCCAGCCAGGCGGCGCTGGTGTTCCAGTCGTCGATGACGTCGTGGTCGTCGAAGATCATGCAGCTCGGCACGGTGGAGAGCAGCCAGCGGATCTCGGGGTCGCCCCACGACTCGTCATAGAGCCGGGTGTACTCGTCGTAGTCCCCGACCTGTGCCCCCGGCGGGTCGGCCAGATCGCGCCGGGCCGCGAGCCAGCGGCGGGTCGCCCGCGAGACGGAGTCGGCGTACACCTGGTCGCCCAGGAGCAGCAGGACGTCGGGCCGCTCGGCGTACGGGCCGGTGTCGGGGGCGCTGTCCGGGGCGGCGTCCGGGTCGGTATCCGGGGCGGCGTCCGCGTGCGTGGCGTCGGCGGTCAGCCGTGCGGCGAGGCCGGTGGCGAGCGTGTCCAGGGCGTCGGGCCCGGCGGGGTCGCGCTCGCCCTTGGGCGGGGCGCCCCAGCGGCAGGACCCGAAGGCGACCCTCAGCGGGGAGCCGCCGGGCGCGGGCGTGCGGATCACGGACGGGGGGAAGGGGGAGCGCTCGGGCGGCCACACCCGCCGCCCGTCGAGCAGCACTTCGTACGGGGTGGCGGCGCCCGGGGTGAGGCCGGTGACCGGGACCAGCGCGTAGTGGTGCCCGCAGATCTGGAACGTAGGGGAGGAGCCGGAGGCGCTGTCGGGGCAGCGGACCGCGACCGTGCACGGGCGGTCGGTCTCGACCCAGACCGTGGCCGAGGCGCCCGAAGCCCCGTCGACGTACCGCAGCAGTGGTCCCAGGCGCAGTCCGGCCATGTCGTCCCCTCCGTCGCTCCGTACGGTACGGAACGACGGAGGGGCGAGACAGCCCCGGCGGCCCGGCGGGTGGCGCCGAAGCGGGCGGGTCCGGGCTCAGCAGCCGTTGAGGACGTTCTGGAGGGCGGACTTCTCGGCGGAGTCCACCTTCAGGTCGTAGTAGTGCTTCACGTCCACCCACATCCGGGCGTACGTGCAGCGGTAGGCGGTGCGCGAGGGCAGCCACTCGGCCGGGTCCTTGTCGCCCTTGGCCTGGTTGACGTTGTCGGTGACGGCGATCAGCTGGGGCCGGGTCAGGTCGTTGGCGAAGGCCTGGCGCTGCGCCGTCGTCCAGGCGCTGGCGCCCGAGCGCCAGGCTTCGGCGAGCGGGACGACGTGGTCGATGTCGAGGTCGGCGGCGGCCGTCCAGGTGGCGCCGTCGTACTCGGAGTACCAACTGCCGCTGGTCGCCGCACAGCTGGAGTCCGTGACGACGTTGGTGCCGTCGCGCTTGAGGACGACCTCGCGGGTGTTGCAGGTGCCCGACTGGGTGATCCAGTGCGGGAACATGGCGCGGCTGTAGCCGTCGGAGGAGCCCTCCGGGGTGGCGGTCATGGCCGCGAGATAGCTGCGGGCAGTGGCGGCGCTGACCGGGGCGGGGGGTGAGGCCTGGGCGCCGGGGGCGGTGAGCAGGCTGGCGGTGGCGAGGAGGGCGGCGGAGGCGGTGAGCGCGGAGAGCCTGGCTATTCGACGCGCGTAGACACCTGACATGCGAACTCCCTGGATGTGGGGGGACCTTGGCCGGGCGCACGGGTGTGCGGCCCGGTCATCGTGGCGGCGCCGGGTTTCCGTGGGGTGGGCGCCAGGTAACAGGGTGGCGACATGGGCACGTCACATCAAGAGGTGTCGCGATTCCGGTGGTCATTGCGACGCCCTTGTCCCGCAAGGGAACTGACGCCCCGTATGCCACGGTTGCACCACCCGGCGCGGGCGCGGTCGCGGGCGTACCGTGGGCGCGTGCTGCTGCCCGTCAATGTCACGCTGGGGGTCGTTCTCGCCGTACTGCTCCTGGCCGCGGCCGGTGTCGCGGCGGTGGCGCGGCTCGGCCGGGCGAAGGAGATCATGGTCGCCGGGGTGCGCGCGACCGTTCAGCTGGCGGTGGTGGCGAGCGCCATCCGCTGGGTGGTCGGCTCGGTGCCGCTGCTGCTCTGCTTCCTGCTGCTGATGTACGCGGTGGCGGTCCGTACGGCCGGGCGGCGGATGACGCCCAACGGCACCTGGTGGTGGGCCGCGCTGCCGATCGCGGCCGGGGTGACCCCGGTGGTCGGTGCGCTGCTGCTCACCGGGCTCGTCCCGGTCAAGGGGATCGCGCTCATCCCCGTCACCGGCATCCTCATCGGCGGCGCGCTCACCGCGACGGTGCTCGGCGGGCGGCGCGCGCTGGACGAGCTGACCGTGCGGCGCGGTGAGGTGGAGGCGGGGATGGCGCTCGGGCTGCTCGACCGGGACGCGCGGCTGGAGGTGGCCAGGACCGCCGCGTCGGACGCGCTGCTGCCGGGGCTCGACCAGACGCGGACGGTGGGGCTGGTCACGCTGCCGGGCGCGTTCGTCGGGATGCTGCTCGGCGGGGCGTCACCGGTGCAGGCGGGGGCGGTGCAGCTGTTCGTGCTGGTCGCGCTGATGGCGGTGCAGGGGGTGGCGGTCTCGGTGGTGCTGGAGCTGGTGGGGCGGGGGCTGGTGCATCGGGATGTGGCGGGGTGAGGGCCCTGGCCGTGGTGGGGGGTGTGAGGGACTTTGGTCCCTGCCGGGGGTCTGGTGGCGTCGCGTATTCTGTACGGAGCAGAAGGGGAGTAGCTCTTCGCCGGAACGTCGACATACTGCTGGACTTCCCCGGGCTCTTCGAGCAGGGGGCCCCAGCCGGCGCCCGGAGGCAGGCCCGCGAGGGCTCGCCAGCGAGACCTTCGGCCTACGCAGTGACCATGACCGTTTCATGGCGCTGCCGTGCCGAAGCGACCCCGGATTCTTTCGTGACACGCTCTCGGTACGGCCGCGCCCGACCGATTGAGGACCCTCTCCCGTGCTCAGCTTCACCATCCTGGCGATCACCTTCGGCGTGGTCTTCCTCGCCGAGCTCCCCGACAAGACCGCGCTCGCGGGCCTGATGCTCGGGACCCGCTACAAGGCGTCGTACGTGTTCGTCGGCGTCGCGGCCGCGTTCCTCGTGCACGTCGCGCTGGCCATCGCGGCGGGCAGCGTGCTGACGCTGCTGCCGCACCGGCTGCTCCAGGCGATCGTGGGCGTGCTCTTCCTCGCGGGTGCGGCGATGCTGCTGTTCAAGAAGGACGAGGAGGAGGACGGGGTGAAGGCCCCGGCCGACCAGTCGTTCTGGAAGGTGTCCGGGGCGGGGTTCATGCTGATCCTGGTCGCGGAGTTCGGGGACCTGACGCAGATCATGACGGCGAATCTGGCCGCCCGTTACGACAGCCCGCTGTCGGTGGGGCTGGGCGCGGTGCTGGCCCTCTGGGCGGTCGCGGGGCTGGGGATCGTGGGTGGGCGGACGCTGATGAGGTATGTGCCGCTGCGGTTGATCACGAAGGTTGCGGCTTGTCTGATGGCGGCGCTTGCCGGGTTCAGCCTGTTTGAGGCTGTGGCCGGCTGACGTTTGTTCGTGGGGGCCCTCCGGGAGGGGGAGGAGGTTTCGTCTGCGGGCCGGTGGGGGCTGGTCGCGCAGTTCCCCGCGCCCCTTGAGCGCCCCTGCGGGGCGATCTCGGTCGTTGCTCGCCTGCGGACCGTGGGGGCTTGTCGCGCAGTTCCCCGCGCCCCTGAGACGCCCCCCTCCGGGGCGATCCCCGGTCGTCTTTTGGGCGCGCGGCGGTGGGCTTGTCGCGCAGTTCCCCGCGCCCCTGAAGCGGCGTCCCTGCGGGGCGATCGCCACAGGGGCGCCCCGGTGACAAGGGCGCCCCTGTGACGGTGGTCGTTCTACTGGGTGATCTTCAGCGTCAGTGTGCCGTCCTGCTCCGCCGTCAGCGTTACGTGCGTCAGGTCCTCGACGTGCGCCGTCGGTGCGTGTGCGGCTGCTCGCGGGCCCACGCCTATGACGCGCATTCCTGCTGCCAGGCCCGCCTGGATGCCTGCCTCCGAGTCCTCGAAGACTATGCAGTCCGCCGGGGCGAAGCCCAGTTCGGCCGCGCCCTTGAGGAAGCCCTCGGGGTCCGGCTTGCTCGCGCCCACCCGCTCGGCGGTGACGCGTACGGTCGGTATCGGCAGGCCTGCCGCGCCCATACGGGCCTGGGCGAGCGGCTCGTTCGCCGAGGTCACCAGGGCGTGGGGGAGCCCGGCGAGGGAGGCCATGAAGGCGGGGGCGCCCGGGACGGGGACGACGCCGTCGGTGTCGGCGGTCTCCTCGGCGAGCATCACGCGGTTGTCCGCGAGGTTCTGCTCCATCGGGCGGTCCGGCAGCAGGACGGCCATGGTGGCGTAGCCCTGGCGGCCGTGGACGACCTTCAGCGCCTCTTCGGGGTCCAGCCCGTGCTCCACGGCCCAGCGGCGCCAGCACCGTTCGACCACGGCGTCGGAGTTGACGATCGTGCCGTCCATGTCGAGGAGGAGGGCGCGGGCGTTCAGGGTGGTGGGCGTGGCCGGCATCGGCGGACTCCTGGGAGCGGGAGCAGAGACAAGTGGCTCCGCCCGCCGGTCAGGGAGTACGGGCGGAACCACTTTGTTCCATCACGATACAAAACAAGTGCCGAATGGTCCAACCGTGGCTCAGGGTGTCCGCGTGCCTCAGGGTGTCCGCGTGCCCTTGGGGCGTCTGCGTCTGCGTCTGCGCCTGCGTCCGCGCGCCTCAGCCCCCCGTCTGTGCCTCCAGGGCTCGACGGGTCTCCGGGCCGTACACGCCCGGCGGGTCGCCTTGCAGGCCCATGTACGACTGGTACGTACGCACCGCGTTCTCCGTCCGGGAGCCGAAGTGGCCGTCGACCTTTCCGTCGTAGATCGCCAACTGGGCGAGGCGGTCCTGGAGTTCGACCACCTCGGAGCCGTCGTCGCCCCGGCGCAGTACGGGGGCCGTGGCGGGGGGTGGGGCCGGGGCGGTCGTGGTGTCCACGGTGCCGGTGCCGGTGACTTGCGAACGGGTCGGCGACGGGGTGGTGGGGCGGCGGGACGGGGTGGTGGAGGGCTTGGGCGTGCTGGTCGGGGACGGCGAGCTCTTGCGGGGGGACGGGCTGGTGCGCGCGGTGCCGTGGGTGGGCTTGCGGGTGGTGGGGGAGGGCGGCACGGCGGAGGTGGTGCCGGGGTCTGGGGCGGTGCTCACGGTTGTGGCCGGGGCGGTCGCCTTGTCTTCGGAGTCGCCGCCGCCGAGCAGGCCGCTCGCGTACGCGGCCGTGCCGAGCGTGGCGATCGTTACGGCGGCGGCGAGGGCGAGGAGGAGGGGGTGGCGGCGGGTGCGGGCGGTCGGGTGCGGGTCGGTGGGGGCTGGTCGCGCAGTTCCCCGCGCCCCTGGGTGGTTGGTCGGGTGCGGGTCGGTGGGGGCTGGTCGCGCAGTTCCCCGCGCCCCTGGGGGGATGGGGTGGAGCGGCATCGTGGCCCCCGGGTCACCTGTGGCCCCAAGGCCCGCAGGGTCCATGCCCCCGGGCGTCGCCCACAGGCCTGCAGGGTCCATGTCCCCGGGCGCCGCGCCCAGGCCCGCAGGGTCCATACGTCCTGGAAACGGGCCCCGGCCCGCAGAGCCGCCGCCCCCGAAGCCCGCAGGGTCCATGTCACCGGGAGCCGCCCCGAAACCGCCAGAGCCCCGGCTTCCGGGCACCGCCCCGAAGCCCGCAGGGCCCCCAGGCGCCGCACCCGCACCCGCACCCGCACCCCCGCCCGTCCCCTCCCCCAAGTTCTCCAGCGTCACATATGGCCTGATCCGGAGTGGGTCGAATTCGGTCGATGCGGCTGTCTCGGCCTCGCGGGCCTCGCGGAGCGCGTGGTCCGCGCGGAGCGCGCAGGTGTGGGCCCGGATGCCGGTGGGCTCGTGTTCCGTGCCGCATTCAGGACATACGTGTCCCGTCATCGTGGGTCCCCTCCCCTTGAACTGCCTGCGATTATGCAGGGCCCCACGGCGGCCGACCGAGGGGCCCGGGCGGGCCCGGCAGGCCATATCCGGACATTGCTATCAGGATGGAGAGAGGCGGGGCGCAGACGGAGGGGGAGGCAGAAGAGAGAGGGGTGTCCATGGCTCAGGAAACGGCCCCCGCCGCGCTCTCCCCCGCGGCCGGGCCCGGCGCGGGGCAGGAGCGGCGGACCGTACTCGTCGCCATCGGCGCGCTGCTGCTCGGCATGCTGCTGGCCGCGCTCGACCAGACCATCGTCTCCACCGCGCTGCCGACCATCGTCAGCGAGCTCGGCGGGATGGAGCACCTGTCGTGGGTCGTCACCGCGTACATGCTCGCCTCCACCGCCGCGACCCCGCTCTGGGGCAAACTCGGCGACCAGTACGGCAGGAAGAAGCTGTTCCAGGCCGCCATCGTCATCTTCCTCGTCGGTTCGGCGCTGTGCGGGATCGCGCAGGACATGGGGCAGTTGATCGCCTTCCGGGCGGTGCAGGGCCTGGGCGGTGGTGGCCTCATGGTGCTGTCCATGGCCATCGTGGGCGACCTCGTCTCCCCGCGCGAACGCGGCAGGTACCAGGGCCTGTTCGGCGCCGTCTTCGGCGCGACCAGCGTGCTCGGTCCGTTGCTCGGCGGCCTCTTCACCGAACACCTCAGCTGGCGCTGGGTGTTCTACATCAACCTGCCGATCGGCATCGTCGCCCTGCTGGTGATCGCCGCGGTGCTGCACATCCCCGCGCACGGCACCCGCCACACCATCGACTACCTCGGCACCTTCCTGATCGCCTCCGTCGCCACCTCTCTGGTCCTGGTCGCCTCGCTCGGCGGGACCACCTGGGCCTGGGGCTCGGCGCAGATCATCGGGCTCGCGGTGCTGGGCGCCGTGCTGCTCGGCGCGTTCGTCGTGGTCGAGCGGAAGGCGGCGGAACCCGTCCTTCCGCTGAAGCTGTTCCGTATCCGCACCTTCTCGCTCGTCGCCGTCATCAGCTTCGTCGTCGGCTTCGCGATGTTCGGGGCGATGACGTACCTGCCGACGTTCTTGCAGGTCGTCCAGGGGGTCACACCGACCATGTCCGGCGTGCACATGCTGCCGATGGTGCTCGGGCTGCTGGTGACGTCGACCGCGTCCGGCCAGATCGTGTCGCGTACGGGGCGCTGGAAGGTCTTCCCGATCGCGGGCACGGCCGTCGTCACCTTCGGGCTGCTCCTGCTGCACCGGCTCACGGAGACGAGCTCCACCTGGGAGATGAGTCTGTACTTCTTCGTCTTCGGCGCGGGCCTCGGCCTGGTGATGCAGGTGCTCGTCCTGGTCGTCCAGAACGCGGTGGCGTACGCGGACCTGGGCGTCGCCACGTCCGGGGCCACCTTCTTCCGCTCGATCGGCGCGTCCTTCGGTGTGGCGATCTTCGGCACGATCTTCACCAACCGGCTGAACGGCAAACTCGCCGACGCGCTGGCGGGCCGTACGCTCCCGGCGGGCACCGGCCCCTCCCAACTGGCCGCGGATCCCCGCACGATCGCCGAACTGCCGCCGCTGCTGCGGCCCCCGGTGCTGCACGCGTACGCGCAGTCGATCACCGATGTCTTCCTCTACGCGGTGCCGGTGACCCTGCTCGCCTTCGCGATCGCCTGGTTCCTGCGCGAGGACAAGCTGCGCGGCGCCGTGACCGCGCCCGACGCCAGCCAGACCGTGGCCTCCAACCCGGTCGAGCGTTCGTCGTACGACGAGTGCGCGCGGGCCCTTTCGGTGCTCGGCACGCGGGAGGGCCGCCGCGAGATCTACGAGACGATCACCGCCAGGGCCGGGCTCGACCTGCTGCCCGCCGCGAGCTGGCTCCTGCTGCGGATCCACCATTACGGCTCCGCGGAACCCGCCTTCCTGGCCGAGCGCGTGCCCGTACCCCTGGCAGTGATCACCGAGGGCGCCCGCCAGTTGGAGGTGCGCGGCCTGGCCCGCCGCGACGGGATGGCGCTGGTCGCCACGGAGGAGGGCAGCGCGACGGCCCTGCGGCTCGCCCATGCCCGCGAGGAGTCCCTGGCGGACCTGCTCGGCGACTGGTGGGGCCCCGACCGGCCGACCGACCTGGTCAAGCTGGTGGAGGAGCTGACGGCGCAGTTGTCGGGCTCGGACGGGGAACTGCCGCGCGGGCCGGAACCGCGGCGGGACCACGCGAGGTGACGGCGGTGTGCGGCGGCCGAGTGCGCCGCCCCGGCCGCCCTGACAACCGCCCCCGCCGCCCTGACAACTCCCGCGCGACTCCCGCGCGGCCCCCTCACAGCTCCTTCGCGAACCACCGTTCCGCGTACGGGCGTTGGTCGTACGGCTCGACCTCGCGGTAGCCGTTGCGCGCGTACAGCGCACGCGCCTCGACCAGGTCGTGGCGGGTGTCCAGGGCGACGCGGCGGGCGCCGAGGCGGCGGGCGGCCGTCTCCAGGGCGGTGAGAAGGGCGGCGCCGCCGCCGGTGCCGCGCAGCTCGGGGCGTACATAGATGCGGGTCAGCTCGGCGGTGGCCGGGGCGGTGCCGTCGATGACCGGGGCGGTCTCGCAGAGCAGGATGCCGCCACAGGCGCCGGCGGCCCCGTCGCGGCGGCCGACCACGAAGTCGCCCAGGGGAGGGCGCAGGCGGTCGGCGCCGTCGTCCGTCAGCCCCTGCTCGATCTCCTCGTCCGTGGCCGGGCGGCCGTACCAGCGGCTCGCCACCTCGTCGTAGTACGCGCGGCGGAGCAGGGCCGCGTTGGGGGAGTCGTAGGGCTCGCGGTTCATGATCCAACTCATGGGCGTCTGCCTACCCGACGCAGGCACCGTTTGGCCACCGAATTCCTGGCAACCCGGCGGACACGGACCAACTCACCGGGAAGGCAGACATGTCCACGATCGTGATTGTCGTCCTGATCGCCGTGCTCGCCCTCGCCGCCCTCGCCGTCGCCGTCCGGTTCGCCCTGCGCGGCTCGGCGACCGGCGGGCGCGGACTGCGGCGGCGCTTCGGCCCCGAGTACGAACGGGCGGTCGTCCTGCACGACGGGGACCGCCGGGCCGCCGAGCGGGAGCTCACCCAGCGGCTGAAGCAGCACGGCGCGCTCACCGAGCGCCCGTTGCCCCCCGAGGCCCGCGAGCACTACCTCGTGCGCTGGGCGGGCATCCAGGAGCAGTTCGTCGACTCGCCGCGGCGGGCGGCCGAGGCGGCCGACAAGCTGGTGGCCCGGCTGGCCGAGGAGCGGGGCTTCCCGGCGGCGAAGGCGTACGAGGACCAGATCGCGGCGCTGTCCGTGCACCACGCCGGGCAGCTCGACGGCTACCGCCGGGTGCACCGCGCGGCGCGGGGCGAGGGCGACACCGAGGAGATGCGGGGCGCGGTCATCGAGGCCCGCTCCCTGTTCGAGGAACTCCTCACGGCGGGCCCCCGCCACGCCCAGCCCACCCGCCGCCCGGCCCTGCCGCGGCGCCATGCGAAGGGGGCGGTGTGATGCGGCATCACGACGACGAGCCGGCGGGCACCGCGGCGGCGGTCCCAAGGCCCGGGCCGGGCCCTGGCACTACCCCGGGCACGACCCCGGCCGCGCCACCGGTGGCTCCGGCGGTACGGGCTTCCGACCCGGGGCTGAGCGCCCCGGAGCCGGGCATGGGCCCCTCGGCCCCGGTGAGCGGCGACCAGCCCGCCCCGCCCCCGCCCGCCGAGCTCGCGCCCGCCCCGCTCCTGCCCACCGAGGAGCGCGACAAGTGGGCGCTGCGGATGCACCGGGCGGTGACCGGGTTCATCGACGAGCCCCGCAAGTCCGTCGAGGAGGCCGACGCCGTGCTGGGCGAGACGGCAGCGCGGGTCGCGGAACTCGTCAAGGAGCGGCGGCGGGACGTCTCCGCCAAGGGCGACACCGAGGAGCTCCGCCTCGCGCTGCGCGACTGCCGCGAGCTCACCGAGCGCATGCTGGAGCTCTAGCCGGAGCCCCGGAGCCCCGTACCGTACGACCCGTACGCACGCCTCAAGCCGTACGGGTCGTACGCGCGCGGCGCCCCGCCCCAACACCCCCAGCCCAACACGCCTGCCCCAACAGCCCCTCACCCCAACGGCGGCGGCACCACCACCGGTGCCGGTGGCACCACCACGCGGCGGCGGCGCAGGCCCCGGCGTACGAGCAGCAGGGCCGTCGTCGCCATGGCGGCCAGGCCCGTGCCCACCGTCAGGAGCCAGGCCGGGATGCCGCCCACGCGCATCAAGTGGTCCGTGTAGATCACGCGTTGGAACGGGGCGTCGTCCGCCGTACGGGTCAGTTCGTGGTCGCCGGTGATGGCCGAGGGCTGCCAGAAGGACTGGCTCACGGCCGTGAGGTACGGGGTGCCGCCCTTGGGGGCGTCGGTCGACGTGCCCGCGAACCTGGCCAGTTCGCCCCACTCCGCCGGCACCCGCCCCGCGTACAGCACCTCCGGCGGCGCGCCCCCAATGGCCGACTCCGGTTCCATCCGGTGGGCCGAGACCACGTACAGCTTCAGGGACTGGGCCGTCTTCGCCAGGCGGGACAGGCGCATCGGATAGACCGGGCGCTCGCTCGGGAACGTCAGCTTCAAGGGGTCCAGCGTGCCCGTCAAGGGGCCGTCGCCCGACGCGGGGGCCAGCCGGATCGCCACGTACTCCCACTTCTGGTCGACGTAGGGGCGCAGTTCGGTGGAGAGGGCGGGCGGGAGCTGGAAGCCGTTCGCCGCGAGCCAGTCCCGCAGGGCGTCCGGGTCCGTGGCCGTGAGGCGGGCCACGTCGAAGGGGCCCAGGCGCTCGCGGCCGACCACGCCGACCGACGGGGCGGCCGCGCCCGGGGCGGGCGCGGCGTCGCCCACCGAGTGGTGGTCGCGGGTGAAGGGCCAGTCGCCGTCCCTCGGCCAGAAGTAGTCGCGGTCCTTGTGGACCGGCGCCGTGGCCTTCTCCAGTTCGGAGAAGAGCGCGCGGTCGCCGAGCGTGACCGTCGCCCGGTGCGGCACCGGCATGATCCACGCCGCCTTCGGGGCGTTCCCGTCGACCGTGAGGCTCATCACGATCTGCTCGCTTCGGCCGTCCCAGCGCACCGCCGACGTCTCCTGCCGCACCGCGAGCCGCGTGCCCGGGCCGTGGACCATCGCGCCGCAGCCGCACGCGTACGCGGGGGAGACGAGCGAGCCGAGCTGGAGCGCCAGCAACGCCCCCGTGACCAGCCCGATTCGTGCCCTGACACCGCTGGTCCGCATTCCCCCGCGCATTCCCCCGCCTTCCGTGAAACTCCGTACGCCGACGGGATCTTACGACGGTGTTCCGATGGCTCCGGTTCCGGTACGGCGCGCGTCCGGGCAAGGCGGTTCCGGTCAAAACCCCGGTGACAGTCAGGCGAAGTGGGGGTTGTCTGAGTCTTCTCGAAGGGGCGGTGCAAGGCTCTGAGCAGTCGCCCCGCACTCG
Source organism: Streptomyces sp. NPDC023838 (assembly GCF_040639555.1). NCBI lineage: Bacteria > Bacillati > Actinomycetota > Actinomycetes > Kitasatosporales > Streptomycetaceae > Streptomyces > Streptomyces sp. NPDC023838. Next base: position 218,999 of record NZ_JBFAAD010000005.1, on the reverse strand, counting down.
GGGGCCGGTACGACGGGCGAACAGCGGGCTTACGGAGAACGGTGGGAGGTTCGGCGGGGCGTGGCGAACGCGGAGCACGGCGGACACGGCAGCACGGTGGACTCGGGGCCGACGGACACCCGGATGAGCATGGCCCGTGTGGTGCTGTGGCTCGTCGCCGCCGTCCTCGCCCTACGGCAGATGGCTCATGTGCTGCGCCTCCCGCCGAACGAACGGCTGACCGACCTGGAGACCTGGACCGGCGCCAACAGCACCGACGGCGGCGTGAGCGGAGTGCTGCACGTCAAAGGGTCCCTGTACGACCAGGACCACTTCACCGGCACCCCCTTCGCCGGGTTCGTCCTCAAGCCGCTGACCCACTCCGCCGAGCAGGCGCTCGGCGTGGCCTGGACGTTCTCCACCCTGCTGTTCGTCGCGGTGCTCGGCGTCGTGGCCGCCCGCGCGCTGCCGGGTCCCCTCTCGCGCCGCAGCTCGCTGCTGGCCGCGCCCGTCGCCATCAGCCTCCTGATGGTCTCGCTGCCGGTCCGCAACGCCCTCACCACCGGCCAGACCAGCATCATCCCGGTCCTGCTCGTCCTGCTCGGCTGCTTCGCCGTACGGGGCGAGCGCGTCTGCGGCCTGCTCATCGGGATCGGCGCGGCCCTCCAGCCCACCGTGCTGCTCTTCGTGCCGCTGCTCTGGCTGACCGGACGCAGACGCGCGGCCGTCTCCACCACCGCCACCTTCGCCGCCGCGACCGCCCTGACCTGGGCGGTCATGCCGCACGACTCCTGGACGTACTGGGTGCACCACGTGGCGGGCGCCGGGCTCGGCGCGCGCCCCGACGGACTCGCCAACCAGTCCCTGCACGGCGCCCTGCTCCGCCTCGGCCTCGAAGGGCCGCTGGAGATCGCGCTGTTCCTGGTGCTCGCCGCCGCCGTGATCGTCCTCGGGCTGCACCGCGCCGTCCGCCTCGCGCGCGACGGCCAGTTGCTGCTCGCCGTCGCCCTCACCGGTTGTGTCGCGGTCGCCGTCTCGCCGACGGCCTGGCAGCACCAGCTGCTGTGGGTGCTGCTGGCGATGGCCGGCCGGGCCGGGACCAGGGCCCGCGACCGTCTGGTGTGGCCCGCCGTCGTGATCCTGGTGATGACGCTCCCGGGCGCGGTGCTGCTGCCCAACGTGGCGGTGCTGTACCCGATACGCGAGAACGTCCCCCTCCTCACGGCGCTCATGGCGGCCTGTCTGGTGCCGTTCCTGCCGCGCGCCTCCGAGCACTTCCGGGCGCCGATTCCCACCACGTACGCGCAGCCCGCCCCGGCCCGCTGGGCGCGCGTTCCGCTGCTGCCGTTATGGCGCAGGGTGCTCAGCCGCCCCAACCTGCTCCTGGAACTGCTGCTCATCCGCGTCGGCTACTCCGCGTACTCGCACATCCGCGCCGCCGCCGACGCCGGGCGCGGGACGGCCGAGGCGCACGGCCGGACGATCGTGTCGATCGAGCGCGCGCTCCACATCGACATCGAGCGCTGGGCGAACCACTCGATCCAGCACGTCAAGTGGCTAGAATCGTTCCTCGACTTCTACTACGAGTCATTCCACTTCGTGGTGCCGCTGACGGTCCTGGCCGTGCTGTACGTCCGCCGCCCGGTGGACTACCGCTGGGCGCGCGCCGCCCTGGGCTTCGCCACGCTCCTCGGCCTGCTCGGCTTCTGGTTCTTCCCGCTCGCCCCGCCGCGCCTGATGCCGGGCATGGACTTCGTCGACACGGTCCACGGCCCGCAGGACCTGGCCAACCCGGACTACGGGGCGATGACGCAGGTCACCAACCAGTACGCGGCGATGCCGAGCCTGCACTTCGGCTGGTCGCTGTGGTGCGGCATCGTGATCGCGGTGGTGGCGCCCAAGCTGTGGATGAAGGCGCTCGGCCTGCTCCACCCGCTCTTCACCGTCTGCGCGATCATCGCCACCGCCAACCACTGGGTGCTCGACGCGGTGGGCGGCGCGACGGTCGTCGGCGCGGGCTTCGCCCTGGTGTACGTACTGGCGGGCCCGCGCGGCGTTCAGCTTCCGGGACCGCCCGCGCCCAGAGCGGCCACATGGGGCGGCACGGCGATGCCGACGGGCAGAACGGGGTCGGGCACCGGCGTGTCGAAGTAGCTCCGCAGCGGCACCACCCCGGCCCACAGCCCGAGTTCACCGTCCGGCCCGTCCCCGTCCTGGGGCGGGCCGGACGCGGTCTTCACGGACGCCTCGTCGAGCGGCAGCGCGAGCAGCGCGGTGGCGGCGAGCTCCTTACGGCTGGGCCGGCGCGCGTACTCCCACTGCCCCGGCGCGCACTGCTCGGTCACCACCCGCAGCCCGTGCAGCAGCTCGTCCCCCTCGCTCACGGCCCGGGGCACGCCGTAGATCATCGCGCTGCGGTAGTTCACCCCGTGCTCGAAGACGGACCGGGCGAGGACGAGCCCGTCGATGTGCGTCACGGTGACGCACACGGTCTGCTCGGGGGCACGGAGGAGGCTGCGGCTGGCGACGGATCCGTGGACGTAGAGCGTACGGACGTCGAAGTCCACGCCGTAGACGGTCGGCACGACCATCGGCGCGCCGTCGACGACGACCCCGAGATGGCACACGAACCCGCCCCCAAGGATCGCGTCGAGGTCGGCGACCTCGGTGCTGCCTTGCTCCCGCAGCCGCCGGTGCCGGGTCCGCTCGGTGACGTCCAGCTGCCCCGGATGCTGCTGATTCTGTTCCTTGGTGCTCATTCCCCCACCGATCCGGTTGATATCACCTGCAATATCAACTGTTTCAGTTGTGGTGCGGGCAATCAAGAGGTGAGGCTCTACCCTGCCTCGTCGGCGCGGTGCGCCCGGCATCGGAGGCGGCCCCTGGGGAGGGGCGGCCAGGGGAGGGGAAAGAGAACCGTGGAGACCGCGAGACCGCAGGCGAAGCTCTGCCCGGACTGCGGCCGGGACGTACCGGTCGACCCGAGGTTCGTGACGTGGTGCGCCGCGTGTGGCTGGAACGTCGATCCGGGCGCGCCGCAGGCCCCCGAGGGGCGGCTGGAGGCGCTGCGGCGGCAGCTGGCACGACGTCACGGCGAGCAGCTGTACGCCGAAGGGGTCGACGGCCGCCCCCTCAAGGACGCGTCGAGCGTCCTCGCCCGAGCGCTGGCGCTCCTCGTGCACGCCGTCACCCTCGGCCTCGCCGTCGCGGGGGTGGTGATCCTGGTCGGCGGCATCGGCACGTTCAGCGGCTGGGCTCTCGGCGCCGTGCTCCTGGGCATCGCGTTCGTCCTCCGGCCCCGGCTCGGCTCACTGCCCGACTCCGGGGAGGAGCCGGTGCTGTATCGGGCCGACGCGCCCAGCCTCTTCGGCCTGATCGACGAGGTCGCGGCCGTCGTCGGCACGCGCGGCGTGGATGCGGTCGTGGTCGGGGCCGAGGCCAACGCCGCGGTCAGTACGTACGGGATACGTCGGCGCCGGGTGCTCTGGCTGGGCCTCGGTCTCTGGACGGTGCTGACACCCCGTCAGCGCGTCGCCCTCCTCGGCCACGAGCTGGGTCACTACGCCAACGGCGACACCCGGCACGGCACGATCGTCCACAACGCCCTGCGCTCGCTCTCCCTGTGGGTCTACTTCCTCTCGCCCGAGCCGCACCCGACCATGGCCGAGCGGCTCGCCAACTACCTGATGGCCGTGCCCAGATGGGCCGTGTACGGCGTGCTCGTCCTGCTCGACCAGCTCACCCTGCGCGCGACCCAGCGCGCCGAGTACCTCGCGGACGAGGCCGCCGCCCGGGCCGGTTCGACCGAGGCGGCCGTCGAGCTGATGGACCGCATCCTGCTCACGGACTCGGTCGCGCTCGAACTGCGCCGCGAGTCCGTCGCAGCGCAGACCAAGGGCCGTGCGAGCGCGTCGCGCGACGAGGCGGAGCGGGGCCTGTGGGACCGGCTCGCCGAACGTATCGGAGCCATACCGGAGCGGGAGTACGAGCGCCTGCGCCGGGCCGCCGCGCTGCGCGGCCACGCCGTCGACTCCACCCATCCGCCCACCCACCTGCGCCGCGGGCGCCTCGCCGAGGCGGCCGCGCCGCACCCGGCCGCCGTCCGCCCCACCGAGGACAGCACAGCCGCCATCGAGGCGGAACTCGCGGGCGCCCGCTCACGCGTGGCGCGGCGGGTCATCCGGGACTACGCGGGCTGAGACGTTGGACGTGGTGCACTCGAACCACACCGTCTTCCCGCTCCTCGCCGGCCCCGGCGAGACGCCCCACTTGTCGACCACCGCGTCCAGGAGGAAGAGCCCGCGCCCGGACTCGTCCTCCTCCGACGCGGTGAGGGGGAGGGGAAGCTGCGGGAATCTGTCCGACACTTCGATGCGTACGCCGTGCGGCCGACGGCGGATGCTCAACTCGCAGTAACGGTCGGGCACATGCCGCACCACATTGGCGAGCAGCTCTGTCACGGCGAGTTCGGCCACGTCCGTGAGGTCGGACATGGCCCAGAAGTCGAGGTGCGTACGGACGATCCTGCGGACGTGGCGGGCAGAGTGCGCGCCGACCGTGAAGCGCATGCCGTACTGGGAATTGTCGTTCACGGTACGAGCGTGGCGCGCGATGGCTACTCTCGGCTACGGCACGAATACAACCCGCTGAGAAGTAAGCGGAGTTGAGCACGAGGGGGTACCCGCCGTGGTCCACATCAACGTCCTCGACCCGAGCGCCTCGCCGCTCGACTATTACGGCTACGAGCTGCGCCGCTACCGAGAGGCGAGCGGGCTCACGCAGAAACAACTGGGCGCGATCATCTCGTACACGGGCTCGCTGATCGGTCAGATCGAGACGGCCCGCAAGCTACCGACGGCCGACTTCAGCGAACGCGCGGACATCGCGCTCGGCACGGGCGGGTTGCTGTCCCGGCTGCTGCCGCTCGTTCTGCGAAGTCAACTTCCGGCTTGGTTTCAGCAAGTTGCTGAGCTGGAGGCGCGGGCGATTGAGATTTATACCTTCCAGACGCACATGGTGCACGGCCTGCTCCAGACGAGCGGGTACGCCAAGGCGGTGCTGGGGGCCGTGGACACCGCCAATCTGGAGGACCGTGCGGCGGTGCGGCTCGCTCGGCAGCGGATTCTGGAGAAGGACGGGGCTCCGGTTCTTTGGGCGATCCTGAGCGAGGCGGCCCTGAGCCAGGAAATCGGCGGCCCGAAGGTCATGCGCGAGCAACTTGCGCATCTGTTGAGCTACGAGGACAACCCGAAGGTCAACATTCAGGTGCTGCCGTACGACGTCGGGTCGCACGCCGGGCTGCAAGGCTCATTCAACCTCTACCGGTTCTCCAGCGACCCCGCGATCATCTACACCGAGGGCTACGGAATGGGGCATCCCACGGCCAATCCAGAGACTGTCAAGGACTGCTCGCTCCGATACGATCATCTGCAGGCAGCCGCCCTGTCCCTCCGGGACTCGGCAGAGCTGATCCGGCGGGTGATGGAGGAGCGCTATGGGGAGCAACAACTCTGAGCTGTCCCAGGCCGAGTGGCGTAAGTCGAGTTACAGCAGCGACCAGGGCGGCGAATGCGTCGAGTGTGCAGCCCTCGACGGGGCCGAGTGGCGCAAGTCCGCGCACAGTGGCGACCAGGGCGGTGACTGCGTAGAGATCGCCGCCCTGCCCCACACCGTCGCGATCCGCGACTCCAAGAACCCCCAAGGCCCCGCCCTCCGCTTCGACGTCACCGCTTTCAGCGACTTCGTACGGCACCTGTAGAGCTCACGGAGCTCACGGGGCTCATGGGCTCACCTGCAACTCCTTGATCCCGTTCAGCCATGCCGAGCGCAGGCGGCGTGGGTCGCCCGCGAGCGTCAGGTTGGGCAGGGCGTCGGCGATCGCGTTGAAGATCAGGTTGATTTCGAGGACCGCCAGCGACTTGCCGAGGCAGAAGTGCGGGCCTCCGCCGCCGAAGCCGAGGTGCGGGTTCGGGTCGCGGAGAATGTCGAACCGCTCGGGCTCGTCGAAGAGTTCGGGGTCGTTGTTGGCCGAGGAGTAGAAGAGGCCGACGCGGTCGCCCGCCTTGATCTTCTGGCCGCCCAGCTCGGTGTCCTGTGTCGCCGTACGCTGGAAGGACACCACCGGCGTGGCCCAGCGTACGATCTCCTCCGCCGTCGTCTCGGGGCGCTCGCGCTTGTAGAGCTCCCACTGGTCGGGGTGGGTGAGGAACGCGTGCATGCCGTGGCTGATCGCGTTGCGGGTCGTCTCGTTGCCCGCCACCGCGAGCAGGATGACGAAGAAGCCGAACTCGTCGGCCAGCAGGTTGCCTTCGCCCTCGGCCGCGACCAGCGTCGACACGATGTCCTTGGCCGGGCACTCCTTGCGCGCCGCCGCGAGGTTCATGGCGTAACTGACGATCTCCATGGCCGCCTCGGCGCCGATCTCCTCGGTGATGGCGTACTCGGGATCGTCGTACGCCGCCATCTTGTTGGACCAGTCGAAGATCTTCGCGCGGTCCTCCTGCGGTACGCCGATGAGCTCCGCGATCGCCTGGAGCGGCAGCTCGACCGCGATGTTGGTGACGAAGTCGAAGGAGTCGTGGCCCTCGGAGGCCGCGAGGGCCGTGTCGACGATCCGGCGGGCGCGGTCGCGCAGGGCGTCTTCGAGCGAGCGGACCGCGCGCGGGGTGAAGCCGCGCTGGACGATCTGGCGGACCCGGGTGTGCTCGGGCGGGTCCATGTTCAGCATGATCAGCCGCTGGACCTCGATCTGTTCACGGGTGATGTTCTCGTTGAAGCGGATGACGGCCGTGTTGGTGGTGGAGGAGAACAGCTCCGGGTGCGTGGAGACGTACTTGACGTCGGCGTGCCGGGTCACCACCCAGTAGCCGTCGTCGCCGAAGCCGGCGATGCCGTGCGGCTGCGGGCACCAGGAGACCGGGGCGGTCTGCCGCGCGCGGGCGAACTCCGGGTAGGGGACGCGGTCCTGGAGCAGGTCGGGGTCGGTGAAGTCGAACCCCTCGGGAAGGTGGGGGCAGCGCATCGGCAACTCCATCGGGAACTCCATCCGGACGGCACGTGTCTGAACTTGTCTGACGACCCATCAGAATTTGACTGAAAGGTAGTAACGGGTTCTACAAGTCGCAAGGGTGCGGGAGGTGTTCGTTCCCGCGCGGGAGTGCGCTGGAGCGCGCGCGATGCGTGCACAACCCTTGCGTACCGGGGGTAAGTCTCACCAGACTGCATACGGAACTAGAACGCGTACTAGTTCGGTCGCGGCGGCTCCGGGAGGCCCCGGCGACTGTGCGAGGGAGAGGACGAGCTCATGGCCGCGGAACCCGTCATCGTCGAAGCCGTACGCACACCGATCGGCAAGCGCGGAGGTGCGCTCGCCAATCTCCACCCCGCCTATCTGCTCGGCGAGACCTACCGTGAACTGCTGGGGCGGACCGGGATCCACGCGGACTGCGTGGAGCAGATCGTCGGCGGCACGGTCACGCACGCCGGCGAGCAGTCGATGAACCCGGCGCGCACCGCGTGGCTGGCGATGGGGCTGCCGTACGAGACGGCGGCGACCACCGTGGACTGCCAGTGCGGCTCGTCCCAGCAGGCCAGTCACATGGTCGCGAACATGATCGCGGCGGGGGTCGTGGACGTCGGCATCAGCTGCGGCGTGGAGGCGATGTCGCGGGTGCCGCTGGGATCGGGGTCCAAGCACGGGCCGGGCAAGCCGTTCCCGGACGAGTGGAACGTGGACCTGCCCAACCAGTTCGAGGCGGCGGAGCGGATCGCGCGCCACCGGGGGCTGACGCGGGAGCGGGTCGACTCGCTCGGGCTGCTCTCGCAGGAGCGGGCGGGAGCGGCGTGGGCGGAGGAGCGGTTCAAGCGGGAGACGTTCGCGGTGCAGGTGCCGACGACCGAGGAGGAGCAGACGGCCGGGCAGGGCATGTGGCGGCTCGTCGACCGGGACGAGGGGCTGCGGGACACGTCGATGGAGGCGCTGGCCGGGCTGAAGCCGGTCATGCCGACCGCCGTGCACACGGCCGGGAACTCCTCCCAGATCTCCGACGGCGCGGCCGCGATCATGTGGGCGTCCAAGCGGATGGCCCGGGCGCTGAAGCTGCGGCCCCGGGCACGGATCGTGGCGCAGGCGCTGGTGGGGGCCGACCCGCACTTCCATCTGGACGGGCCGATCGACGCGACGCGGGCGGTGCTGGGAAAGGCGGGGATGTCGCTGCGGGACATCGACCTCGTCGAGATCAACGAGGCCTTCGCGTCGGTCGTGCTCAGCTGGGCCCAGGTCTTCGACCAGGACCTGGACAAGGTGAACGTCAACGGCGGCGCGATAGCCCTCGGCCACCCGGTCGGCGCGACGGGGGCCCGTCTTATTACGACGGCTCTGCACGAGCTGGAACGGCGCGATCGGGAGTTCGCGCTGGTGACGATGTGTGCGGGGGGTGCGGTGGCTACGGGGACGATCATTCAGCGGCTGTAGGGGCTGCCGCCGGGGTGGAGCGGTTAGCTGTCAGCCGTTAGCCGTCAGCCGTTAGCCGTCAGCCGTTAGCTGTCAGCCGTTAGCTGTCAGCCGTTAGCTGTTAGCTGTTAGCTGTTAGCTGTTAGCTGTTAGCTGTCAGTGGTCAGTGGTCAGCGGTCAGCGGTCAGCGGTTATACGGGAGAAGCTCCCTCGGCAGGCGTTCCTACCGGGGAGCTTCGCGTTGCTTGTGCTCAGCTGGTGGGTTCAGCTGGTGGGTTCAGCTGGTGCGCTCAGCTGGGGTGCTCAGCCGCTCGGCTCAGTACCAGCTGTTCTGCTGCCAGAAGTTCCAGGCGCCGCACGGGCTGCCGTAGCGCGAGTTCATGTAGTCCAGGCCCCACGCGATCTGGGTGGCGGGGTTGGTCTGCCAGTCGGAGCCCTTGGCGGCCATCTTGGAGCCGGGCAGCGCCTGGACCAGGCCGTACGCACCGCTGGAGGGGTTGGAGGCGTGCACGTTCCAGCCGGACTCGTGGTTCACGATGTTGCTGAAGCACTGGAACTGGGCGGCGCTCGGGATCATCTTCTTCGCCACGTCCTGGGCGCCCATGGGGGCGGCCTGGGCGGGAACGGCGGCCATCGCGATACCGGCGGCGGCGAGCAGCGTGGCGCCACCGGCGGCGATCGACTTCTTGCGGGCGGCGAGACGGGCGGCGAACGACACAGAGAGACCTAACGTCGGGGGCATGGGGCGTCACGGAGCAGGCGGCAGCTCCGGAGAGCCACATGAGCTCCCGGGAGGAGCGAGGGTTTCGTCCTGCGTGGGCTTCCGCGGCCCGGGTGACGGGCCAGGCGGTGCCCGGCGACTGGATCAGTTTTAGCGACCCCGAGAGGCCGCCGCAACGACCCCTCTTACTAGTGGTCCTCGCATCCGGGGTGTTGCGGCCCCGGTGGGGCGTGGAGGAGAAACGGCTGGTCGGAGACGGGATTTTTGCCTCTATATAGGCCGTATAAATCCACTATTCCGGGTCGTATGTGACGCAGGTCCTGTGGGGGGCCTCACCCGCCGGGCCCGTCGAATGTGACCTGGGCCTCGAAGGAAGCGCGCCGGGTGGCCCTGCGCAGTGCCTTCAGTACGGTCGAGCCGAGCGTGAACGTGAGGACCGTCGTCAGCACCGCCCGGCCCAGGTCCCAGCCGAGCGAGGTGGTCGCGCAGTACGCGGCGAAGCGCAGCAGGTTCTCGCCCAGCGGGTCGCCCGGGTGGAAGGAGATCCCGGACGACATCCCGCCGATGTACGTCCAGCCCTGAAGGTTCATGACCGTGCCGTACGCGAAGGACGCCGCGAAGCCGTACAGCGCGAGGAGTACCAGCTCGGCCCGGCCCCGGAGGCGGTGGCCGCCCGGGAGCAGTCCGGCGCCCATGGTGAACCAGCCCATCGACAGCATCTGGAACGGCATCCAGGGGCCCACACCCCCCGTGAGCAGCGCGGACGCGAACATCGTGACCGCGCCGAGCACGAAGCCGAAACCCGGGCCGAGGACGCGGCCGCTCAGCACCATCAGGAAGAACATCGGCTCCAGACCGGCCGTGCCCGCGCCCAGCGGGCGCAGGGCGGCGCCGACCGCCGCGAGGACGCCGAGCATGGCGACGGCCTTGGCGTCCATGCCGCCGTCCTCGTCCGCGATGGTGGCGACGACCACGCCGACGAGGAGGGGCAGGAGCGCGGCGAAGAGCCAGGGGGCATCCCGGGAGTGGGCGAGCCCGGCGTCCGCGTCGGCGAGGAGCGGCCAGCCGAAGGCCGCGATGCCGATGAGGGTGATGAGGGTGAGGGCGATCACCCCGCGCGGGCCGAGGCGGACCGCCTTTGCCTGGGGGGTGTGGGGCTGGGGATGCGGGGGCGTCGGGGGCGTTGGGGGCGTGGTCATGCGAGGGCCTCGCGTACCTGGGTGACCGTGAGCCACGGGTCCGGGGCCAGGATCTTGGAAACCTGGGGGGCGAAGGAGGGCGAGGAGACGACCACGTCGGCGGTCGGGCCGTCCGCGACGACCTCGCCGTCGGCCAGGATCACCACCCGGTGGGCGATCTCGGCGGCCAGCTCCACGTCATGGGTGGCCAGGACGATCGCGTGGCCCTCGGCCGCGAGGTCGCGCAGGACGTCCGCGAGCCGCGCCTTCGCCGCGTAGTCCAGACCTCGGGTCGGCTCGTCCAGGAGGAGCAGCGGGGGGCGGCCGGTCAGCACGATCGCGAGCGCGAGGGCGAGGCGCTGGCCCTCGGAGAGGTCGCGGGGGTGGGTGTCGTCGGGGACGCCCGGCAGGAGCGCGGAGACCAGGTCGCGGCAGGTGCCGGGGGGTGCCTCGGCGTCCGCGTCGGCCGCCGCGCACTCGGCCTCGACCGTGTCCGCGTACAGCAGGTCGCGGGGCTCCTGCGGTACGAGGCCGACCTCGCGGATCAGGTCGCGCGGGGGTGTGCGGTGCGGGGTGCGGCCGTTGACGGTCACCGTGCCGGTGGTGGGCTCGATCATGCCGACGAGGGTGTTGAGAAGGGTGGACTTGCCGGCGCCGTTGCGGCCCATGAGGGCGACGGTTTCTCCGGGGGTGAGGGTGAGGGTGACGTCTCGGAGGGCGTCGATGCGGGCTCGGCGTACGCCGAGGGTTTTCAGGGTTGCGGTCGCCTTGGCGGCGGGCGGTGGGGTTGCGTTCGTGCCTCGGCGGAGGCGGAGCGCCGCGCGGAGGCGGCTGATGCTTTCCCGTGCGGGGCGGTGGGTGGGGCCGCGGCCTTCGGTCGGGTCGGTGTTCCCAGCCGCTCCGCCCGTGACGGTGAGTTCGCTGGTGCGGGTCTTCTGGCGAGGGGCGTTCGCCGTCGGCGGCTGCGGGCCGTGGGCGGACACCCGGCCTTCGGCCGGGTTGTCGTACCCACCCGCTCCACCTGTGACGGTGGGTTCGTCGGTGAGGGTCTTCCCGTGGAGCGCCTTCGCCGTCGGCGGCTGCGGCGCCTTTGTCGCCAGGCGGACTCGGAGGTCGGTTGCCCGGCGGCGGGCGTCTCGTACTGACAGTGGGAGGGGGTGCCAGCCCGCCAGGCGGCCCAGGGTCACCACCGGGGGGTGGACCGGGGAGATCGCCATGATCTCGGCCGGGGTGCCCAGGACGGGAGGGGCGGCCGGGGACGGGAGGAGGAGGGCCCGGTCGGCGTACTGGATCACTCGTTCCAGGCGGTGTTCCGCCATCAGGACCGTTGTGCCCAGGTCGTGGACCAGGCGCTGGAGTACGGACAGGACCTCCTCCGCCGCCGCCGGGTCGAGCGCCGACGTCGGCTCGTCCAGGACCAGGACCTTGGGGTGGGGGGTCAGGACCGAGCCGATCGCCACGCGTTGCTGCTGGCCGCCGGAGAGGGTCGCGATCGGGCGGTCGCGCAGGTCCGCCAGGCCCAGCAGGTCGAGGGTCTCCTCCACCCGGCGGCGCATCACGTGCGGGGCCAGGCCGAGCGACTCCATGCCGTACGCGAGTTCGTCCTCGACCGTGTCGGTGACGAAGTGGGCGAGCGGGTCCTGGCCCACCGTGCCGACCAGGTCGGCGAGTTCGCGCGGCTTGTGGGTACGGGTGTCGCGGCCGTCGACCGTCACGCGGCCGCGCAGGGTGCCGCCGGTGAAGTGGGGGACGAGGCCCGAGACCGTACCGAGGAGGGTCGACTTGCCGACGCCGGAGGGGCCGATGAGGAGGACCAACTCCCCTTCGGGGACAGCGAGTTGGACCTGCTGGATCGTGGGCGACGCCTGGCCCTCGTACGTGACCGACACCTCGTCGAAGTGGATCATTCTGACTCCTGGGGTGTCGAGGGGGTCGGGAGCGCCGGGGGTGCCGGGCGTGCCGGGCGGGTCTGAGGTGCGGGGGCCACGAAGGCCGGGAGCAGGCCGAGGAGCGTGGCGAGGGCGGGCCAGAGGGGGAGCGTGGGCGCGGTGAGCGGGACCACGCCGAGGTGCAGGGCGTCCGGTGCGTACCTACCCGCCCAGATCATCACCGCCGCCACCGCCGCGCCGGAACCGGCCACCAGCCAGGCGCGGGCGCCCCAGCGGTCGGGGCGGTAGCGGGTGCGGACCGAGCGGCGGCCGCCCAGACGCAGGCCCGCGAGGGCGGCGGCGAGGCCGGTGAGCAGGACGGGCAGGCCGTAGCGGGCGCCTTCGGCGGCGAGGAGTCCGTACGTACCGGCGCAGACGCCGAGGAGTCCGCCGAGGGTGAGGACGGTGGTGGTGTGGCGTACGGCGGGTGGTACGTGCGCGGTGCGGCCGTAGCCGCGGGCGTCCATGGAGGCGGCGACGGCGACCGAGCGCTCCAGGGCGCCCTCCAGGACCGGCAGGCCGATCTGGAGGATCGCCTTGATGCCGCCGGTGGGGCGGCCGCGCAGACGGCGGACGGTACGCAGGCGGGCGACGTCGGCGACCATGTTCGGCGCGAACGTCATCGCGACGACGACGGCCACGCCGGCCTCGTACAGGGCGCCCGGGAGGGACTTGAGGAGGCGGGCCGGGTTGGCGAGGGCGTTCGCGGCGCCGACGCAGATGAGGAGGGTGGCGAGCCGGGCGCCGTCGTACAGCGCGAAGAGCATCCCCTCGGCGGTGACGCGGCCGCCGATGCGGATGCCCTTGGCCCAGTCGGGGAGGGGGGCCTCGGGGAGCGTGAGGAGGGTGTGGGTGCCGGGGATGGGCGAGCCGAGGGCGATGTTGAAGACGAGGCGGATGGCCACGACGGCGAGGCCGAGCTTGACGAAGGCGGTGTACGAGCGGGCCCAGGGGGCGTCGGTGCGCCTCGCCGCGACGACGTAGCCGGCGACGGTGACGAGCAGGGCGAGGAGGAGAGGGTTGGTGGTGCGGGACGCGGCCGTCGCGAGACCGATGGCCCAGAGCCACCAGGCGCCGGGGGGCAGGGCGTTGGAGCGGGTGGCGTAGGGGGTGCGGTGCGGCTTGGCCGGGGGGCGGGGGGTGCGGTGCGGCTTGGCCGGGGGGCGGGGGGTGCGGTGCGGCTTGGCCGGGGGCCGGGGGGTGCGGCGGCTTTCGGCCCCGGGCCGGTGGGTGGGCACCCGGCCTTCGGCCGGGCCGGTGTTCCCACCCGCTCCACCCGTGAGGGTCGGTTCGTTGGTGCGGGTCTTCTCGTGGGGCGCGTTCGCCGTCGGCGGCTGCGGGCCGTGGGCAGGCACCCGGCCTTCGGCCGGGTTGTCGTACCCACCCGCTCCACCCGTGAGGGTCGGTTCGTCGGTGCGGGTCTTCTCGTGGGGCGCGTTCGCCGTTGGCGGGTGCGGGTCGTGGGTGGGGGCTTCGCCCGTGACGGTGGGTTCGCTGGTGTGGGGCTCAGCGTGGGGCGCGTTCGCCGTTGGCGGGTGCGGGTCGTGGGTGGGGGCTTCGCCGGTGGGGGGTTCCCCGTAGGGCGGCTTCGCCCTGCGGGGGTGCGGGTTGTCGTTCTCGGTCGGCATGGGTCAGTCGCGGGGGCGGCGGCGGGATTGCCAGATGGCTGCTGCGGCTACCGCCAGGATCGCCGCGATGCCCGCCAGGAGGCCCAGGGACGGGCCGGAGTCGGAGGACCTCTCGGCGGAATCCTGCGGCTCGGCCGACTGGTTGGGGGCCTTCGTCCGCGTCTTGCCCGAGACCTGTTCCCCGCAGCCCGTGTGCGGGTAGCCCGCGATCGCGCAGAGCAGGGCCGCGCTGTTGTAGCGGAGCGGCTTGGCCACCGCGGCCAGCGCGTCCGCCGTCGTCGCGTCCTCGGGGACCTGCGCGCACGCCGTACGCGCCGCCGGGGGCGTCTCGCCGCCCGGGGCGTCCTGCGGGGTGCCGAAGTCCAGGGCGAGGGCGACCCGCTTGCGGCCCGGCTTCGCCGGGGTCGACGCGCACACCTCGTCGAACGTCGGCGCCGTACGCGGGGTCGCCGCGTCCTTGGAGTCCGCGCTGACCGCGAAGCGGAAGCCCTGGACATCGCCGTCCGAGGGGTGCGCGGTGGCCGGGCCCTGCGTGGCGTACGTCCATGTCGTGCCCTGGCGGTCCCAGAAGGACCAGTAGCGGTACCCGGACGCCTGGGCGGGCGCCGCCACCGCCCCCGCGCCGAGCGTCAGCGCGAGGGCGAGGGCGAGACCGGTCAGGGCCCGACGTAGTACGGGCAGGGCCACGGAGATGCGCACGGGCAGAGGCACGGGCACACGCACCCGCATCACTTCTGCGCGTTCTTCTTGCGCGCGCTCACCAGGAAGCCGACGCCCACGCTCGCCACGAAGAACACGCCGACGATCCACCACACCGACGTGCTGGAGGAGTCGTCCTTCTCGGACTTCTCCTTCGCGGGCTTGCCCTGGTCGGCCGCGACTCCCGCCGGCTTCGGGCCCGTCGCGTTCAGCTGGGAGACCAGGTCCGCGCCGCCGAAGTTCCTCGGGTCGGTGCCGGTGGCGTTCGCGGCGAGGAGGAGCTGGGCGTAGGCGGCGGGGCCGTTCTCCTTGGCCCAGCCGGACGCGTTCTTCTCCAGCCACTGCAGGGACGCCTTGGCCTGGGCCTCCTGGCCGTCGGCGGCGAGGGCGACGACGGCGTCGGCGGTGTTGCCGAAGTCGGGCTGGTTCTCGGCGCCCGGCATCGCGGAGTTGAGGTGGCCCGACTTGGCCATGGTCCTGGCCAGGTACGCGGCGCCGTTGTGCGCGGCCTGCTCCGGCGTGGCCGCCTTCTCGCAGGTGGTTCCCTTGGCGTCGGAGTGCCCGGCGGTGGCGGCGAGGCCCTTGCCGTACGAGGCGGTCACGGCGGCGGCGCTGGCGTCGGCGTTCGCGTACAGCTTCCCGGTCTTGAGGTCCGGCTGGTACGCGAACGCGCCCGAGGCGGGCGTGCTGTCGCACGGCATCGCGAAGGTCAGCAGCGCGTCGAGCGGCGACTTGCCGCCCTTGCCGTCCTTCACAGCCGACTTGGCGTCGGCGGGCTTCTCGCCGGCGGCGGCGAGCGCGCCGATCACGACGGCGGTGGAGTTGGCGTCGCTCTTGCCGCTGGGGTTGTACGCCCAGCCGCCGTCCTCGTTCTGCACGGTCTTCAACCAGGAGACGCCCTTGGTCACGGCGTCGGTGTGGTCACCGAGGGCGACGAGCGCCTGGACGGCGGCGGCGGTGGCGTTGGTGTCGAGCATCGTCTTGGCGTCGCACGGCTTGGCGGCGTCGGGGCGGTACGAGGCGAACGCGCCGGTGTCGCACTGCTGCCCCGTCAGCCACGTCACCGCCTGCGCGGCGGGCTTCACTCCGACGGTGCTCTGCGCGAGCAGGGCGAGCGACTGCCGCCAGACGCCGTCGTACGCGGGGTCCTTCGTCCCGTACAGCCCCTGCGGGATCGTGGTCGCGGGGGGCGCCGTGCCGTCGGCGAAGGCGGCCGGGGCGGCGCCGCCGAGGATCACGGTGGTGGCGGCGGCGAGCGTTGCGGCGCAGCGGCGTACGGTCATGGCGGGCGGTGCCTCTCCTGCGGGGGCCGGCGGCAGGCGGGCGCGGGGGCACGCCGGCTCCGGCTCCGTGTACCTCGACGGGGCCGGTCATCGGCGGCTTGCCGGTGACCGTTGAGCCGGTCATGTCCGTCGGGGTGGTCCGGCTTCGCCGCGCCTGTTCTCGGCGGCGGCTCACGGTTGCGGGTCAGCGCCGGATTCGCACCGGCTTCCCCCCGTACGGTCATGGACGACGCGCCCACTGTACCGGCCGCCCCACCCCGCCCCCGGGGGCCCCTACCGGGGCTACGCCCCGGGCCCCGCGCCCGCCTGCGGCCCGGTGGGGTTCGGTCGCGCAGTTCCCCGCGCCCCTGAAGGCTTGGCCGTGGGTGTGCGGGTCCCCGCGCCCCTGAAGGACTGGCCGTCGGTCGGGTGCGGGTCCGCTTCGGCTGGTCGCTCCCCCAAGTTCTCGGCTTCGCTCGAACAGGAGGGACCCCCATCGCGGCGGAGCCGCACATGTCACAGCCCCGCGCCCCTTGGGGGGTTGCGGCCGCTGCACCCCGCATCTTTCAGGGGCGCGGGGAACTGCGCGACCAGCCGCACGCGGCCCGCAGACAAACGGAAGCAGGGCGCAGGGGATGCCGCGCAGCGGTATTTGAGGGGCGCGGGGAACTGCGCGACCAGCCCAGCACGGTCCGCGGACAAACGGAGCGGGGCGCAGGGGCCGCAGGCCCCGCAGACGGGGTCCGGGGGCGTAGCCCCCGGGAGAGCCACCTCAGCCACCCACCCACCCCCGGAGGGTTCAGGGAAGGGGCGGGGTGGGGGGATCCACCGCTCGATAGGCCTGCGGCCGCCCCGGCACCCCCTCCGCCCTCCCCAGCTTCACCAACCGCCGCACATGCGCCTCCGCCTCCGACACCGCGATGTTGCGGGACCCGTACGGGATCTCCGCCCAGGGGCGGTTCCACTCCATGCGGACCGCCAGTTGCCAGGGGGTCAGCGGCTCCGATGCCAGCAGCGCCAGCAGGTCCGCCAGGCGGGACTCGTGGTGGGCCAGGAGCTCCCGGACCCGGCCCGCCGCGTCCGGGAACGCGTGCTGGTGGGCCGGCAGTACCTCCGCCACCCCCAGGCGCCCCACCCGCTCAAGGGACGAGACGTAGTCGCCGAGCGGATCGGTCACCGTCGCGTCGTCGGGGTCCTCGTACAGGCCGATGTGCGGCGTGATGCCGGGGAGCAGGTGGTCCCCGGAGAACAGGCGGCCGTGGCCCGGCCGCCCCGACGGATGCCGTTCCTCCAGGTGGAGGCAGACGTGGCCCGGCGTGTGGCCCGGCGTCCAGATCGCCCGCAGGCGGCGGCCGGGGAGGGGGAGCAGGTCGCCGGGGACGATCTCGCGGTCGGGGAGCGCCGCCCGCATCCCCGGCAGCGACCGCCCCGCCCCCCGCGCCCGCGCCTCCCGCAGCGGCGCGAGGTGGTCCTCCGGCGCCCCCACCGCCGTCAGCTTCTCCGTCAAGTAGTCGAGCCACGCGCCCGGTTCGGCCTCGCGCGTACGCCGTACGACCGCCGTGTCCGCCGCGTGCATCGCCAGCCACGCGCCGGACGCCTCCCGTACCCGGGCGGACAGCCCGTGGTGGTCGGGGTGGTGGTGGGTCAGGACCACCCCGTGGATGTCCGTGACGTCGGTACCGAGCCGTCGCAGGCCCTCCGTCAGCGCGTCCCAGGACGCCGGGTCGTCCCAGCCCGTGTCGACCAGGACCGGGCCCCGGTCGGTGTCGACGACGTACACCAGTGTGTGGCCCAGCGGGTTGTCCGGGATGGGTACCGCGAGGGAGTGGACGCCCCCGCCGTGGTCGGTCACCGGGGTCGTCCGCGTCATGGTGCCGCCTCGTCTCTGGTCATCTGCCGTTCGGGCCACAGTAGAACGTGTTTCAGTAAGCCCTCAAGGGGCCTCCCGGGCCGTGGACTCCTGATAGTGGAACTGGTATCAGTTTTCGCAGATCTGAAATGGCGTCAGAAACATGTCGTCAGAAACATGCCGTCAGAAACACCGCCCGAAACACCGCCAGAGTGGACCGGACCCGGAGGCGCCACGCCATGACCGATGCCACGCACGACCTCGTCGAACACCAGCACCTCTACATCGGCGGGGAGTTGACCGACCCCCTCGGCTCCGACGTCATCGAGGTCGTCTCCCCCCACACCGAGCAGCTCATCGGCCGTGTGCCGCACGCCTCCCGCGCCGACGTCGACCGCGCCGTCGCCACCGCGCGCCGCGCCTTCGACGAGGGGCCCTGGCCGCGCGCCACCCTCGACGAACGCATCGCCGTCGTCACCCGTATCAAGGACGCGATCGCCCTGCGCCACGAGGAGATCGCCCGCACCATCAGCGCGCAGAACGGCTCCCCGTACTCCTGGAGCGTCCTCGCGCAGGCGCTGGGCGCCATGATGGTCTGGGACACGGCGATCACCGTGGCGCGTGACTTCCCGTACGAGGAGCGGCGCGCCGGCGTCCTCGGGCCGATCCTGGTCCGTCGCGAGCCGGTCGGGGTCGTGGCGGCCGTCGTCCCCTGGAACGTCCCGCAGTTCGTGGCCGCCGCCAAGCTCGCGCCGGCGCTGCTCGCCGGGTGCTCGGTGGTGCTCAAGCCGTCGCCCGAGACGCCGCTCGACGCGTACATCCTCGGCGACATCGCCCGCGAGGCCGGGCTGCCGGAGGGCGTGCTCTCGATCCTGCCCGCCGACCGCGAGGTCAGCGAGTATCTGGTGGGGCATCCGGGCGTCGACAAGGTGTCGTTCACCGGGTCGGTCGGCGCGGGGCGGCGCGTCATGGAGGTCGCCGCCCGCAACCTCACCCGGGTCACCCTCGAACTGGGCGGCAAGTCCGCCGCCGTCGTCCTGCCCGACGCCGACCTGGAGGCGACCGTCGCCGGAGTCGTCCCGGCCGCCTGGATGAACAACGGGCAGGCGTGCGTCGCCCAGACCCGGATCCTGGCGCCCGCGAGCCGGTACGACGAGTTCGCGGAGGGGTTCGCCGCCGCCGCCGGACAACTGGTCGTCGGCGACCCGCTCGACCCGGCGACCCAGGTCGGCCCGCTGGTCGCCGAACGGCAGCAGCGGCGCTCGCTCGACTACATCCGGATCGGCCAGGAGGAGGGCGCCAAGATCCTCGCGGGCGGCGGCCGCCCGCCGGGCCGGGACCGGGGCTGGTACGTCGAGCCGACGCTCTTCGGCGGTGTCGACAACTCCATGCGGATCGCCCGCGAGGAGATCTTCGGGCCGGTGATCTGCCTCCTGCCGTACGGGGACGAGGCCGAGGCGCTGAGCATCGCCAACGACTCCGAGTACGGGCTCAGCGGCAGCGTGTGGACCGGCGACGTCGAGCACGGCATCGACTTCGCCCGGCGGGTGCGCACCGGCACCTTCAACGTGAACACCTTCAGCCTGGACATGCTCGGCCCGTTCGGCGGCTACAAGAACTCCGGTCTGGGGCGGGAGTTCGGGCCCGAGGGGCTGAGCGAGTACCTGGAGCACAAGATGATCCACCTGCCCGCCGGGTACGGCGGGGCCGGGGGCGAGGCGTGATGGGGGACCGCTGGCACGTCGAGGTCGACCGGAGCGTCTGCATCGGCTCGGGCATGTGCGTGAACACCGCGCCGGGTGCTTTCGCGCTGGACGCGGCTCGGCAGTCGCGGCCGCGCGGCGCCGACACGGACGCGAATGAGCGCGTGCTCGCGGCGGCCGAGGGGTGCCCGGTGGAGGCGATCAGCATCGCCCTGCACGATTCGGGCGAGCCCGTTTTCCCCCCTGAGGAGTGAGTGCGTCGTTCGTCTGCGGGTCCTGGTGGGCTGGTCGCGCAGCTCCCCGCGCCCCTGCCTCCCCACCGGCCCGCAGCAGGCGCTCCGTCCGTTCGAACCCCTACGAACACAGGTTGACGCATGCGTACCGCACAGTGACCGCATGACACATGCGACTGTCCGGCTCCCGGCCGGCATGGCACCTTCGTTGCCACGCCACCGAGGGGAGAAGCGATGGACAAGCGGTACGAGGTCTTCTGTCTGGCCGACAGGCAGTTCTATGAGACTCCGGACCGTCTGTCATCGGCCAGGACCGGCGAGTCCGTACCGCTCTTCGAGGCGGCCCTGCGCCCGGTTCCCGAGGGGTGGCGCAGCACGCTCTCCGGGGACTGGCTCCACTTCAGTCCCGTCGACGAGGCGGGCGAACCGCGCCCGGGGAGGCCCCGCCAGGGCTGGAAGATCCACGTCTCGGCGTGTCTGGACAACGCCGAGAAGATGGCGGCGCAGGTGTGGGAGTACTGCGTCCCCCGAGCGGTCCCGTTCAAGTTCGTGCCGGGCCGCCAGCCGCTGCACCTGCGCAACTCCAAGTACGCCGGGCGCGGTTCCAGCGGGAAGTTCGCCACGATCTACCCCTCCGGCGTGGACGAGCTGGAGCGAATACTCACCGAGCTCGGCGAGCTGCTCGACGGCGAGCCGGGCCCGTACATCCTCACCGATCTGCGCTGGAACTCCGGGCCGCTGTACGTGCGTTACGGCGGCTTCGTCGAGCGGCACTGCGTCGGTGAGGGCGGGGCGCTGGTGCCCGCGATCGAGAACGCCCGGGGCGAGCTGGTCCCCGACCGCCGCGACCCGGTGTTCCAGATGCCCGAGTGGGTGACGCTGCCCCCGTTCCTGCGGCCCCAGCTGGAGGCGCGCAACGCGACGACCGTGGGCGACCTGCCGTACCGCATCGAGCGGGCGCTGCACTTCTCCAACGGCGGCGGGGTGTACGCCGGGACCGATGTGCGCGACGGCAGCAAGGTCGTTCTGAAGGAGGCCCGGCCGTACGCGGGGCTCGCCGCCGACGGCTGCGACGCGGTCACCCGCCTGGAGCGGGAGAAGGCGGCCCTGGAGCGGATCTCCGGGCTCGGGGTGGCGCCGGAGGTGCGCGACTGGTTCGAGCTGGGCGACCACCGCTTCCTCGTCATGGACTTCCTGGAGGGGCGCACACTGAACGCGTTCTTCGCCGAGCGCCACCCGCTCCTCGCGGTCGATCCCGACCCGGACGCGGTGGCCTCGTACACGACCTGGGCCCTTGCGGTGCACCGCGCCGTGGAGCGGGCGGTCGAGGCGGTGCACTCGCGCGGGCTGGTCTGCAACGACCTGCACATGTTCAACGTGATGGTCGGGCCGGACGGGGACGAGGCGAACGGCGGCCGGGAGGTCCCGGTGCGACTGCTCGACTTCGAGGCCGCGGTGCCGGTCGACGAGCACGAGGGGCAGACGATGGCGCACCCCGGGTTCGTGGCCCCGCCCGACCGCAAGGGCTTCGAGGTCGACCGGTACGCGCTGGCCTGTCTGCGGCTCGCCCTGTTCGTGCCGATGACGACGCTGCTCGTGGTCGACCAGGACAAGGCGGCGCATCTGGCGAAGGTCGCGAAGAGCCAGTTCCCCGCTGTGCCGGAAGGTTTCTTCGAAGAGGCGGTACGGGTCATCCGGGGCACGGACGAGCCCCTGGCGCGGCCCTATCTGCCCGCCCGGCCCGAGGAGTGGCCCGCCGGGCGCGACTCGATGGTCCGCGCGATCCTCGCCTCCGCCACGCCCGAGCGCGAGGACCGGCTCTTCCCCGGGGACATCTCGCAGTTCGCGGACGGCGGCGGCCTCGGCGTCGCGTACGGCGCGGCCGGGGTGCTCTACGCCCTGGACGCCACCGGCGCCGGGCGCTACCGGGACGGCGAGGAGTGGCTGCTGCGCCGCACCGAGGAGCCGCCCGCCGGCTCTCCGCTGGGCTTCTACGACGGGCTGAGCGGCGTCGCGTACGTCCTGGACCGGCTCGGCCACACCGAGCGCGCCCTCGACCTCGTCGACCGGGTGCTCGACGAGAAGTGGCAGCGGCTCGCGCCCGGACTGCACGGCGGCCTCGCCGGACTCGGGCTGGCCCTCGACTCCCTCGGCCGCACCACCGGCGAGAGCGACCTGCGCGACCGGGCCCTGGAAGCGGCCTGGATCATCGCCGGGGAGCCGCGGCCGGACGAGGGAGCCGCACGCCCGCGCGCCGGGCTGCTGCACGGCGCCAGCGGCCCCGCCCTGCTCTTCCTTCGGCTCTATGAGCACACCGGCGAGCCCGCGCTCCTCGACCACGCCGCCGAGTTCCTCCGGCGCGACCTCGCGCGCTGCGTCACCGACCGCTCGGGCGCCCTCCAGGTCGACGAGGGCGTACGGACCATGCCCTATCTGGGCTCGGGCGGTGTCGGCATCGCGATGGTGCTCGACGACTATCTGGCGCACCGGCACGACGAGGAGTTCGCCGAGGCCAGGGCCGCGATCCTGCCCACCGCGCGGCTGCGGTACTACGCCCAGCCGGGCCTGTTCGACGGCCGCGCGGGCATGGTGCTGCACCTCGCCCGCACCCGCGCCGCACGTGCCGACCTGGACGCGCAGAGCGCGGCGCTCGCCTGGTACGCCGTGCCGTACCAGGGCCATCTGGCCTTTCCCGGCAACCAGATGATGCGGCTCTCCATGGACCTCGCGACCGGCACGGCGGGCTGTCTGCTCGCCCTGGGCTCGCTGCCCGCCGCCGCGTCCGCCCGAAGGCGCCCCGCGGGGCTGCCCTTCCTGCCACCGCTTCCGGTGGCCCCCAAGACGGCCCCGCGAGGGGCCGGACGGTGAACCCGTCCCCACGAAGAAGTTCCCGACAGAAGGAGATTGTCATGACACTTCTCGACCTGCAGAAGATGGACGTTCCCGAGACCACCGGTGGCGGCGGCGGTGGCGGCGAGAGCAGCGTCAGCCTGCTGCTGTGTGACAAGCACAGCGGGGCCAGCCAGCTGCTCTGCCTCTGAGACACGAACCACCCTGATCAATCCCTGTTGCACCTGATCAACCGTGATCGATCCTGATCAACCGTGTGACGTGGCCCCGGGCGGATCTGCTCTCCGCCCGGGGCCTGCGCGCCCCGGAGGGTCCCTTGGCTCCACGCCCCTTTCTCCGCGAGACCGTTCGGTACGGCGCGGCACCCGCCGCCCTCGTCCTGCTGCTGACCACGGCCCTCGCCGGGGCGGGCCTCGCCCTGCCGTGGGCGCTCGGCCGCACCCTCGACCTGCTGCTCGGCGACGACCGGGCGGCCGCGCGCCCCTGGCTCGCGCTGTGCGCGGCGCTCACCGGCGCGACCGTCCTGCTCGGCGCCCTCGACGGCCTGGTCACCGCGACCGCCAACGCCCGTACCACCGCGTGGATACGGGACAGGGTCCTGCGCCACGTCCTCGCCGCCGGGCCGCGCGCCCAGCTCCCCGAGGGCGACCTGGTGGCCCGGCTCGTCGGCAACGCGGCCCAGGCCGGCCCCGTCCCCGCCACCCTCGCCGCCACCCTCGCCGCCGTGATCACCCCGGTCGGCGGAGTGGTGGCGCTCGCCCTCACCGACGGGTGGACGGCCCTCGCGCTGCTCGCCGGGATGCCCGTACTCGCCCTGCTGCTCAAGGTGTTCGTCCGCGCCTCCGGCGATGTGGGCGCCGCCTATCTGCGCGCCCAGGGCGAGATCGCCGGGCGGCTCACCGAGGCGGTGGAGGGCGCCCGCACCATCGCGGCCGCCGGAACCGCCGAACGGGACGCGGCCCGCATCCTCGCCCCGCTGCCCGAACTCTCCCGCCAGGGCTTCCGCATGTGGCGCGTCACCGGCCGCTCCACCGCCCAGGCCTCCGCCCTGCTGCCGCTGCTCCAGCTCACCGTGCTCGCGGTCGCCGGGCTGCGGCTCGTGGACGGGGCGCTGAGCGTCGGCGGGATGCTCGCCGCCTGGCGGTACGCGGTCCTCGCCACCGGCACCGGCGTCCTGGTCGGTCAGCTCAACGGCCTGGTGCGCGGCCGCGCCGCCACCGACCGCCTGGCCGGGGCGCTCGCCCCGCCGGCGATGACGTACGGAACACGCCAACTGCCGGACGGAACAGGGGCGTTGGAGTTCCGGAGCGTGTCCACCGGACCCCTGCGCGACGTCGACCTGTACGTGCCCGGCGGGGCGATCGCCGCCGTGGTGGGGCGGTCCGGCAGCGGCAAGACGTCCCTGGCGGCGGTCGCGGGCCGGCTCGCGGACCCCGACCGGGGCACGGTCCTGGTCGACGGCGTCCCCCTGCCCGAACTCTCCCGGGACGCGCTGCGCCGCGAGGTCGGCCACGCCTTCGCCCGCCCCGCGCTCCTCGGCGCGACCGTCGGCGGCACGATCGCGTTCGGCGCCGACGAGGCGGGCCCCGAGGAGGTCCGGGCGGCCGCGCGGTCGGCGTGCGCCGACGAGTTCGTCCGCAGGCTGCCGCTCGGCTACGACACGCCCTGCGCCGAAGCCCCCATGTCCGGCGGCGAGGCCCAACGCCTGGGCCTGGCCAGGGCGTTCGCGCACTGCGGACGGCTGCTGATCCTCGACGACGCCACCTCCAGCCTGGACTCCGCGACCGAGCTGAGGGTCTCCCGCGCCCTGCTCGACGAGCTGACCCCGGGCACCCGGCTCATCGTCGCCCACCGGGTGACCACGGCCGCCCGCGCCGACCTGGTGGTCTGGCTGGACGGCGGTGGAGTACGCGCGCTCGCCCCGCACGACGAGCTGTGGCGGCTGCCCGAGTACCGCGCGGTGTTCGCCGAGGAGGCCGGGTGGGAGGAGACCGGGTGGGAGGAGGCGGGGTGAAGGGGCGCCTGCTGCGGCTCGTACGCCCCCGGTGGCGGGCGCTGCTGAGGCTCGCCGCCTGGTCGGCGCTGGAGGCGGGGGAGACGTTCCTGCTCGGCTACGCGCTGGCGCGGGCGCTCGACCGGGGCTTCCTCGCGGGCCACACCGGGACCGGCCTCGCCTGGCTGGGGCTCGCGGCGCTCGGCGTGCTGGCCGGGTCGTTCGGCACCGGCCGGGTGCACCTGGCGGTGGCCGCGCTCGTCGAGCCCGTACGCGACGATCTCGTACGCAGGGTGGTGCGCCGGGCGCTGCGGGCGCCGGACGGGGCGGCGGTCTCCCGGCTCACCCACCAGGTGGAGATCGCCCGGGACACGCTCGCCGGACTGGTCATGGTGTCGCGGACGTTCGTCGTCACGGCGGTGGGGGCGCTGATCGGGCTGTTCTCGCTGGCACCGGTGCTGCTGCCGGTGGTGGCGCTGCCGCTGGCCGCCGGGCTCGCCCTGTTCCTCGTCACCCTGCGCCCGCTCGCCCGCCGCCAGGAGGTGTTCCTGGCCGCCGACGAGGCGCTGGCCGCCGAACTCGGGCTCGTGGTGGGCGGGTTGCGGGACATCACGGCGGCCGGGGCGCAGGACCGGGTGGGGAGGGACGTACGGGAGCGGATCGACGCCGAGTTCCACGCGTCGCGCGCACTGGCCCGCTGGGGCGTGCTGCGCACGCTGGCGGCCGGGATCGGCGGACGGCTGACGGTGGTGCTGCTGCTCGCGGCGGCCCCCTGGCTGCTCGGCCACGGCGTCACCCCGGGCGCGTTCGTGGGGGCCCTCGCCTACCTCACCCAGTCCCTGATCCCGGCCCTCCAGTCCTTGATGCAGGGGCTGGGCACCTCGGGGGCGCGGCTGTTCGTGGTGCTGCGGCGGCTGACGGCGGACGGGGGGCAGGGGCAGGCGCCCGCGCACCCGGCCGGTGCGCCCGACCCGGGCGAGGCCGTGCGGCTGCGGGGCGTCACCTTCGCGTACGGGCCGGGCGCGGCGCCGGTCGTCGACGGCCTGGACCTGACCGTGCCGTACGGCGGGCACCTCGCGGTCGTCGGCCCCAGCGGAATCGGCAAGTCCACGTTGGCCGAGCTCATGGCGGGGGTACGGGCGCCGGACAGCGGTGAGGTCTTACGCGCCTGCGCCCGGGTCCTGGTGCCCCAGCAGGCGTACGTCTTCACGGACACCGTCCGCGCCAACCTCACCTATCTGTGCCCGGACGACCCGCCCGGCGACTCGCCCGACGGCGACGGCCTGCCCGGCGACTCGCCCGCCGGTGACGGCATGCCCCGTGACGGCCTGCCCGGCGACTCACCGGACGGTGACGGCCTGCCCGGCGGCTCGTCCAACCGTGACGGCCTGCCCCGCGACGAGGATCTGCTCGCCTCCTGTACGGCCGTCGGCGCCCGCGACCTCGTCGACCGGCTCGGCGGACTCGACGCCACCGTCAAGCCGTCACAACTGTCCGCAGGTGAACGGCAGTTGATCGCGCTCGCCCGGGCCTACACCGCCCCCGCCCCCCTGGTCCTGCTCGACGAGGCGACCTGTCATCTCGACCCGGCGGCCGAGGCGCGGGCCGAGCGGGCGTTCGCGGAGCGGCCCGGCACCGCCCTGGTGGTCGTGGCGCACCGGACCGGGTCGGCGCGGCGGGCCCGGCAGGTGCTGATGCTCGGCGGCGACGGCGTGGAACGCGGTACGCACGACGAGCTTCTCCAACAATCCGCCTTCTACCGGGAGTTGACCGGATTACACCCATCCCTCGCCCTGGGAGATGCGGATGGCGTCCACGCGGTTGCGGGCGCCGGTCTTACGGGTGATCGCCGCCATGTAGTTCCGCACGGTCCCGTTGGACAGATGGAGACTGTGCGCGATGTCCGCGATGGACGCGCCCTCGGCGGCGAGTGAGAGCACGCTCAGCTCCCGTCTCGTCAGCGGCATTTCGGCCGCCCGCAGGAACCCGCCGCCCAGCGAGTCGTCGACGAACCGCTGGCCGGCGGCGGCCCGTCTTATCGCCATGACCAGGCGCTCCGGAGTGGCGTCCTTGTCGACGTAACCGAGGGCGTGCGCCTCCACGGCCTGGCGCAGCGGCCCGGGCCGGTTGGCGCTGGCCAGCACAACGAGCCGGGTGCCCCGCGACCCGTTGTGCCGGCTCTGTAACTCCCCCAGCGGCGCGATCCCGTACGAGTCGGAACAGTCCAGGTCCACGGCGCACACATCCGGGCGCAGGACCCGCGCGCGGGCGGGTGCGCTGCGCCACGGCGCGTGATGGATCTCGAAGCCCGGTTCACGGGCCAGACGGTCGGCCAGTGCCGACCGCATCAGACAGGCATCGTGCACGAGAAGTACCCGGATCACGTTTCAGCCCCCTCCAGCTCCCCGCCTACCGGTTGCCTTCCTTTTGCACGCGAAACATTTCTATCGGCGCCCCGGGGGACGGGAAGCCGGATTATCAGCCATGGGGTGGCACGGGGGCGCGCACGGCGCACAGTACGGGCGCGTGGCGGCAGCGCCCGCAGCGGCTGCGCGCCGGGCGCGGAGTCGCGGGACCCCGGATCAGGCCGGGACGTCGTCCGGCGCGGTGAGGTCGATCAGCCGGCACACCGTCTCGATGTCGATCTTCACCTGGGCGATCGAGGCCCGCCCCGACAGCCAGGTGATGAGGGCCGAGTGCCAGGTGTGCTCGATCACGCGGACCGCCGAGAGCTGCTGCGGCGTCGGGTGGTCCAGGCCCATGGCGTCCAGGATGATCGCGGTGGTCTGCCGGGAGACCGTGTCCACCTCGGGGCTGACCGAGCGGTCGGCGAAGGTCAGCGCGCGCACCATGGCGTCGGCGAGGTGCGGCTCGCGCTGGAGCGCGCGGAACGCCCGCATCAGCGTCTCGGCGACCCGCTCCGCGGAGGAGTCGCCGGACGGCGGGTGCTTGCGGAGCGTGGAGTGCAGATGCTGGAGCTGGTCCTGCATGGTGGCGACCAGCAGATGGATCTTGGACGGGAAGTAGCGGTAGAGCGTGCCGAGCGCGACCCCCGCGGCCTCGGCCACCTCGCGCATCTGGACCGCGTCGAAGCCGCCCCGGCTGGCCAGCTGGGCGCTGGCGTGCAGGATGCGGCGGCGGCGCGCCTCCTGGCGCTCGGTCAGGGCGGGCGACACGGGAACGGCCGGCGTGGGAACGGCCGACGCCGGAGTCGCCGACGCGGGAACGGCCGACGCGCGAGTCGCTGACGCGGCGGTGGCCGACGCGGGGGTGGCTGCTCTGGCTTCCGCTGTCATCTGTCCCGTTCCGTCGTCCGATGCCCAGTGTTCCGCGTGCGGTTCCCGTGCCCCTGGCGGCCCGTTTCCGGGGGCACAGCATGGCAGGGGCTCCGGTGGTGGCGCGAATCACCTGATCCGGCCCTCACACGCGCGCTACCTGCCGGTAGATTCGAAGCTTCTTGAGGCTCCTCGGAGTGATCAAGAAGGATCAAGTCTGGAACTTGTTCTAGATTAGCGCGAGCGGTTACGCTCCGGCGAAACGCAGCGATGAAGGGGCCGCGAGTGACCGCAGAGGCCGTAGAGGCAAGCCCCCGCGCAGGGGAGCCGGCCCGTGCGGGCGACCGCCCCCTGCGGATCGCCCTCCTGACGTACAAGGGCAATCCGTTCTGCGGCGGCCAGGGCGTCTACGTACGCCACCTCTCCCGCGAACTCGCCCGCCTCGGGCACAGCGTGGAGGTCATCGGCGCGCAGCCGTACCCCGTGCTCGACGAGGGCGTGCCGCTCACCGAGCTCGCCAGCCTGGACCTGTACCGCTCGCCGGACCCGTTCCGTACGCCCAAGAAGGACGAGTACCGGGACTGGATCGACGCCCTTGAGGTCGCCACCATGTGGACCGGCGGGTTCCCCGAGCCGCTGACCTTCTCGCTGCGGGCCCGGCGCCACCTCGCCGCCCGCAAGGGCGAGTTCGACGTCATCCACGACAACCAGACGCTCGGCTACGGCCTGCTCGCCGACCTCGGCGCCCCGCTGGTGACCACGATCCACCACCCCATCACCGTCGACCGGCAGCTGGAACTGGACGCCGCCGGCGACTGGAAGCGGCGCTCCTCGGTGCGCCGCTGGTACGGGTTCACGCGGATGCAGAAGCGGGTCGCCCGCAGGCTGCCGTCCGTGCTCACCGTCTCCGGCTCCTCGCAGCGCGAGATCGTCGAGCACCTCGGCGTACGCGAGGACCGCGTCTCCGTCGTGCACATCGGCGCCGACACCGACCTGTGGTCCCCGGACCCGTCGGTGGCCGAGGTGCCCGGCCGGATCGTCACCACCTCCAGCGCGGACGTACCGCTCAAGGGGCTCGTCTTCCTCGTCGAGGCGCTCGCCAAGGTGCGCGCCGAACACCCCGGGGCGCACCTGGTGGTCGTCGGCAAGCGCGCCGAGGACGGGCCGGTCGCGCAGGCCATCGAGAAGTACGGGCTCGCCGACGCGGTCCGGTTCGTCAAGGGCATCAGCGACGCCGAGCTGGTCGACCTCGTACGGTCCGCGCAGGTGAGCTGTGTGCCTTCGCTGTACGAGGGGTTCTCGCTGCCGGCCGCGGAGGCGATGGCGACGGGGACGCCGCTGGTGGCCACGACCGGCGGGGCCATCCCGGAGGTCGCCGGGCCCGACGGGGAGACCTGCCTCGCGGTGCCGCCGGGCGACCCGGGGGCGCTGGCCGCCGGGCTGAACCGGCTCCTCGCCGACCCCGAGCTGCGGGCCAGGCTCGGCGCGGCCGGGCGGGAACGGGTGCTCTCCCGGTTCACCTGGGCCCGGGCGGCCGAGGGCACGGCCGAGCTCTATCGCTCCGCGATCGCCCACCACAAGGCACCCACCAGGTGACCGGGCACCGCGCCGGCACCCGCCGCTCCGCGGCCCCGACCCCCGGCCGCTCCGCGGCCACAGCTGTTCTCCATCCGAAAGGGCAGGCCCCGTGCTGACCGTCGACTTCTCCCGCTTCCCGCTCGCCCCGGGCGACCGCGTGCTCGACCTGGGCTGCGGCGCGGGGCGGCACGCCTTCGAGTGCTACCGGCGCGGCGCGCAGGTCGTGGCGCTCGACCAGAACGGCGAGGAGATCCGCGAGGTCGCCAAGTGGTTCGCGGCGATGAAGGAGGCCGGGGAGGCGCCCGAGGGGGCGACCGCCACGGCGATGGAGGGCGACGCGCTCAACCTGCCGTTCCCGGACGAGTCCTTCGACGTCGTGATCATCTCCGAGGTCATGGAGCACATCCCGGACGACAAGGGCGTGCTCGCCGAGATGGTCCGGGTCCTCAAGCCGGGCGGCCGCATCGCGGTCACCGTCCCCCGCTACGGGCCGGAGAAGGTCTGCTGGGCGCTCTCCGACGCGTACCACGAGGTCGAGGGCGGCCACATCCGCATCTACAAGGCGGACGAGCTCCTGGGCAAGATGCGCGAGGCGGGCCTCAAGCCGTACGGCACGCACCACGCGCACGCGCTGCACTCGCCGTACTGGTGGCTGAAGTGCGCCTTCGGCGTGGACAACGACAAGGCGCTGCCGGTGCGGGCGTACCACAAGCTGCTGGTCTGGGACATCATGAAGAAGCCCCTGGTCACGCGGCTCGCGGAGCAGGCGCTCAACCCGATCGTGGGCAAGAGCTTCGTGGCGTACGCGACCAAGCCGCACCTCGCGCGTTTCGACAAGGTCGCCGCCAAGTGACCTCACCGGAACGGACCGAGCACCTGGTTCTGCCGGGCGTGCTCACGGCCGGGCAGGCCGCCGCCACGGTGGCCGGCATCCTCGCCGTGCAGCGCGAGGACGGGGCCATACCGTGGTTCCGCGGCCATCACCTGGACCCGTGGGACCACACCGAGGCCGCGATGGCCCTGGACGCGGCGGGCGAGCACGAGGCGGCGGCGCGGGCCTACGCGTGGCTGGCGCGGCACCAGAACGATGACGGGTCCTGGTACGCGGCCTACCACGACGGCGACTTCGCGCAGGTCACCGACCGGGGCCGGGAGACCAACTTCGTCGCGTACGTGGCGGTCGGGGTCTGGCACCACTACCTCGCCACCGGCGACGACACGTTCCTCGACCGGATGTGGCCGGTCGTGTACGCGGCGGTCGAGTTCGTGCTGCGGCTCCAGCAGCCGGGCGGGCAGATCGGCTGGAAGCGCGAGGAGGACGGAACCCCCGTCACCGACGCGCTGCTGACCGGCAGTTCCTCGATCCACCAGGCGCTGCGGTGCGCGCTGGCCATCGCCGAGCAGCGCGAGGAGCCGCAGCCGGACTGGGAGCTGGCGACGGGTGCGCTCGCGCACGCCGTGGCCCACCACCCCGAGCGCTTCCTGGACAAGTCCCGCTACTCCATGGACTGGTACTACCCCGTCCTCGGCGGCGCGGTGACCGGCGCGGAGGCGAAGGCGCGTATCGAGTCGCGGTGGGACGCCTTCGTGGTGCCCGGGCTCGGGGTGCGGTGCGTGCTGCCGAACCCGTGGGTGACGGGGGGCGAGAGCTGTGAACTCGCGCTCGCGCTGTGGGTGATGGGGGAGTCGGACCGGGCGCTGGAGATCCTCCAGTCCATCCAGCACCTGCGGGCCGGGGACGGTCTGTACTGGACGGGTTACGTGTTCGAGGGCGACCGGGCGGTGTGGCCGGAGGAGCTCACGACGTGGACGGCGGGGTCGTTGCTGCTTGCGGTGGCGGCGCTGGGGGGTGACGAGGCGACCGGGGCGGTGTTCGGCGGGGAGCGCCTGCCGCGCGGCCTGGCACCGCAGTGCTGCGCCCCCACCCCGCCCGTTCCCTAAACCCTCCGGGGGTGGGTGGGTGGCTGAGGCGGCTCTCCCGGGGGCCACGCCCCCCGGCCCCGTTTGCGGGGCCTGCGGCCCCTGCACCCCGCTCCCGTTCGTCTGCGGGCCGCATGTGGCTGGTCGCGCCCACGCGGCGGAGCCGCAAATGTCACAGCCCCGCGCCCCTGAATGCGCCCCTTCGGGGCGCCCAGGGGGATGCCGCGCAGCGGCACTCAAGGGGCGCGGGGAACTGCGCGACCAGCCCCCGCCGGCCCGCAGACGAATGCCGTACCCGCCCCGGAGGGGGACCCGTCCGGGCTAGCTGGGGTGGCCGCATCGGCCGGGGCGGGTGAGGCTGCCGGGGAGGACCACATCCCCGGAGGTCACCGTGCCCAGTACGCTCAACTTCCGCCGCATACTCGTGGCGGTCGTCCTGTCCACCACAGTCCTGGTGTCGACGACCGCCTGCGGAGGCGAGACCAAGAGCGCCCACAACAGCCTGACCGCGGCGGAGGCCGGCGCCTCGCCGACCCCGTCCAGCTCCTTCGAGAAGCAGAAGCTCGCCAAGACGCGGTTCGTCGCCAACGCGGGCCTCGCGGCGGGCGCCGCCTATCAGTGGATCGTGAAGCCCTTCAAGGCGGGCAAGTTCAAGAAGGGCGCCAAGGGGCGCACGTTCGCCCTGGTGAAGGCCGGGCTCGCCGGTGCCTTCACGTACAACCGGCTGAAGGCGGCTGTGAACAACGCCAAGGGCGACCCCCTCCTCTCCAAGGCCGTCGCCCCCCTCAGCTCCGGCATCGACTCCCTCAAGAACCTCGGCGGCAAGCTCCGCAAGGGCGACGCCACCGACGCGGACGTCGGGATGTTCGAGAACGTCATCAACGGAGTCAAGGGCGCGGGCAAGAGCGCCGGTGCCGAGGTCAAGGACCAGGTGCCGTCCGCCTCCCAGCTCAGCGGCGGCTGAGCCGATCGAGCCGGCTGAGCCGACCGAGCCGGCTGAGCCGACCGAGCCCGCTCAGCCGTTCAGTTCCGCCAGCAGCCGCAGCGTCGTCAGGTCCGGTGACGTGACCAGCAGGTCCGTCACCGGGCCCGCGCGCCACGCCTCCAGCCGCTCCGCGATCCGCTCGCGCGGCCCGACCAGCGAGATCTCGTCCGCGAACGCGTCCGGCACCGCCCGTACCGCCTCCTCGCGGCGGCCCTCGGCGAACAGCCCCTGGATCCGGCGGGCTTCGGCCTCGTACCCCATCCGCGCCATCAGATCCGCGTGGAAGTTGCGGGCCGCGTGCCCCATCCCGCCGATGTAGAAGCCGAGCATGGCCTTCACCGGCAGCAGCCCCTCGGCCACGTCGTCACAGACGTGCGCCCGGACCATGGGTGCCACGGTGAAGCCTTCCGGCGCCCGCGCCAGCGACGCCTCGTACGCGTCCAGCCGCGTCGGCGACCAGTACAACGGCAGCCAGCCGTCCGCGATCCGGGTCGTCTGGGCGATGTTCTTGGGGCCCTCGGCGCCCAGCAGCACCGGCAGGTCCGCCCGCAGCGGATGCGTGATCGGCTTGAGCGGTCTGCCGAGACCCGTGCCGTCCGCGCCCCGGTACGGGTGCGGGTGGAAGCGGCCGTCCAGCTCCACCGGCGCCCCGCGCCGCAGCACCTGCCGGATCACCTCCACGTACTCCCGCGTCGCTGTCAGGGGACTGGACGGGAACGGCCGCCCGTACCACCCCTCCACCACCTGCGGCCCCGACAGTCCCAGGCCGAGCAGTACGCGGCCGCCGGAGAGGTGGTCGAGGGTGAGCGCGTGCATGGCGGTCGCCGTGGGCGTGCGGGCCGCCATCTGCGCGACGGCCGTGCCCAGCCGGATACGGGAGGTGTGCGCGGCGATCCAGGTGAGCGGGGTGAACGCGTCCGAGCCCCACGCCTCCGCCGTCCAGACCGAGTCGTACCCGAGCCGCTCGGCCTCGAGGGCCAGCTCCAGATGCCGGGGGTTCGGCCCGCGCCCCCAGTAGCCCAGTGCGAGTCCCAGCCGCATGGCGAGAGCCCCTGCCCGTAGCAGTATCTGATGGATCGTCAGGGGAGCGTACGGGAACGGCCCCCCGCCCGGAAGGGGCGAGGGGCCGTGATGCATGTGCCCTTGAGGGACATGGGGGCCGGTCCGCAGGCGAACCGTCGACTGACTAACCCCGCTGGATACCTGTGGTGTCCTGAAGCACACCACGACGTCCGTCCTGCGTCTGCGCGACCAGGGCCGCACCACGCTGCTCGACCGCCAGGTACCAGGTGCCGGGCGCGAGTTCCGCGATCGGCGTGGCCGAGCCGTCCTCCGGGTACAGCGGACGGGCCACCGGAACGGCGAACCAGAACGGGGCGAAGTCACCGGCCGAAGCGCCTGCCGCGGGCTGCGGCTGGGCGGCGGCACCGGCGCCGGGCGCCGGGGTCTGGCCGCCCTGGCTCGGGTCGGCGCCCGGGGCACCGTACGGCTGGGGCTGCGGCTGGCCGGCGCCCGGGTAGCCGTAGCCGCCCGCGGGCTGCCCGCCGTAGGGCTGGCCGCCGTACGGGGCCACGGCCGGGCTCGGGGCGCCCATCAGCGGGGCCTTGAGCGCGGCGACCATCGGACCCGCCACGGCACCGGCGGCGAGCACCAGCGCCGCGATCAGGCCGAGGATCATGCCGGCCCCGGCCTTGTCCATGTCGATGATGGTCCAGAACGCGGTCCACGCGGCGAAGATCGTGAAGGCCGTGCCGAACTGGCCCAGGTCGATCCCGGCGATCTTCTTGGGCTGCGGCAGCGAACGGGCCACCACGATGAGGACCGCTCCGATGATGCCGGCCAGGAACATGCTCATCAGCAGGCCCAGCGAGTCCCAGGCGTTCGGCAGGTCGAGCTTCGGGCAGAACGTACCGGAGCACGAATTGCCGACCGAGTAGAGATCGAGGAACGAGGCGATGAACAGCACCACCGCTGCTCCGATCACCACGCCGTCGCCTCGCGTGAGGGAGCGGATGTTCACGTAATAGTCCTTTGGGGTCGTCTCGTCGGGGCGGTCATCGCTGCCGCCGGTGTACGTGCACACGGCGCGAAGCACGGGGGTGGTTCCCCACCCGGAGGAGAATCTATCGTCTGACCGGGTGGGAAGTCCCCTCGGTGCTCAGACCGTGACCGACCCGCAGCCGACCGCTCCCGTCGGCGGACCCGTCGCGGAGCCCCTCACTTCTGGAGGAAGCTGCTGATCCCGTCCGCGATGCCCTGGGCCGCCTTCTGCCGCCAGTCCGCACTCGTCAGCAGGGCGGCGTCGCCGGAATCCCGCATGTTCCCGCACTCGATGAACACCTTCGGCACGGTCGACAGATTGAGCCCACCGAGGTCCTTGCGGACGTCCAACCCGGTGCCGTCGCCCACGTAGTTGGAGGGCGGCATGCCCGTGGCGTGCACGAACTTCCCCGCGATCCTCACACCCAGCTCACGCGAGGGGGCCACGATCGGGGCGGTGTTGGCCTTCCCCGCGTTCACCAGGGCGGGCAGGATCACATGGAAGCCGTGGTTGCCCTCGCCCGCGCCGTCGGCGTGCACCGAGACCACCGCGTCCGCCTTCGCCCGGTTGCCGATCGCGGCCCGCTCGTCCACGCACGGGCCGAACGGCCGGTCGTTGTCCTGGGTGTACGTGACGGTCGCGCCCAGCTTCTCCAGGAGCGCTCGGATGCGGTGCGAGACGTCCAGGGTGAACGCGGCCTCGGTGTACCCGCCTTCGGTGTCCGTGCCGGTGGTGTCGCACTCCTTCTTGTTCGTCCCGATGTCGACCTGGCGGTTGATCTCGGCCGCGTGCTTGAAGTTGCTCGGGTTGTGTCCCGGGTCGATCACCACGACCCGTCCGGCGAGCGGCCCGGTGGGCCGGGCGGACTGGGTGGAGGCCGAGGCGGACGGCGACGGGGTCGCCGTGACGGTCACGGTCGGCGGCCGGGCGTTCCCCGAGGGCGTCACGGCCGGCCCGCTCGGCAGCGGCAGCACCTGCGGCGGCTTGTCGTCCTGGCCGCCGGAGCCGCCCATGGCCTGCCACACCAGCCACCCGGCCAGGGCGGTCGGGACCAGCGCGGCGGTCACGATGACGAGGTTGCCGCGCAGACGGCGCCGGCCGGGCGCGGGGGACTGGGAGGGGGACTCGCTGTCGTACGACACGCAGTGATGCTAGCGGGGGAGCTCCGCGGGAGCCCGGTTCCCGCGTGCGCCGAAGGGGTGCACTGCGGTGTGCGCCGTCACACCCCGGCGCGCGTGCGGCGCAGGACGCGCAGCGAGTCGGTGGCCGAGACCTCGGTGAACGCGCCGGAGGCGAGGGCGCGCAGATAGACGCGGTACGGGGCCTGGCCGGTGAACTCGTCGACCGGGTCGGGGAAGACGTCGTGGATCACCAGGAGTCCGCCCTCGGCGAGGTGCGGGGCCCAGCCCTCGTAGTCCCCGTTGGCGTGCTCGTCGGTGTGCCCGCCGTCGATGAAGACGAGCCCGACCGGGCCGCCCCAGACCCGCGCCACCTGCGGCGAGCGCCCCACGACCGCGATCACGTGGTCCTCCAGGCCCGCCTTGTGCAGGGTGCGGCGGAAGGTGGGCAGGGTGTCCATCAGGCCGACCTCCGGGTCGACCACGGTCGCGTCGTGGTACTCCCAGCCGGGCTGCTGCTCCTCGCTGCCCCGGTGGTGGTCGACGGTGACGGCGACGGTTCCGGCGGCGCGGGCGGCGTCGGCGAGCAGCAGCGTGGAGCGGCCGCAGTAGGTGCCGACCTCCAGGAGCGGCAGGCCGAGCGCGCCCGCCTGGACCGCAGCGTCGTAGAGCGCGAGCCCTTCGCGTACCGGCATGAACCCCTTGGCGGCCTCGAAGGCGGCGAGGATCTCCGGCTTGGGTGTCGCCTTGGGTGTCGCCATGGCAGGGCTCCCGGGGGTGTGCGCGCGGAACGCGTGGAGGGCGTCGTGGGGTGTGTCGAGGTGTATCGAGGTGCGTCGGGGTGTGGCGCCACATCGTAATCCCCGGCGATCCCGGCCTCGATCTGACCTTCCGTCAGATTGGAACGTGTTCTAGTCTGACGCCGTTCCAGTGGCGGCCGCGGTGGGCGGGGGAGTGCGCATGGGCATCGGAATCACCCGGGAGCAGCGGGAGCTGGCCGAGGCGGTACGCGGCGGGCTGGCGCGGGCCGTGCCGGTCGAGGAGGTGCGCAAGCTGCTCGACGCGCCCGCGCGGGACGCCTCCCGGCCGCCGTACTGGGACGCGCTGGCCGCGCAGGGCCTGCTCGGGATCCATCTGGGCGAGCGGCACGGCGGTGGAGGCCTGGTGGAGCTCGCGGTGGTGCTGGAGGAGGCGGGCAGGGGCGCGCTGCCCGGCCCGTACCTGCCCAGCGTGCTCGCGGCGGCGGTACTGGAGCGGGCGGGGTCCGAGGGGCCGACGGAACTGGTCGACGCGATCGCGACCGGAGGCCTGACCGCCGCCGTGGCGCTCGGGCCCGGGACCCTCACCGCCGCACGGGACCCGGCGGCGGGCGTGACGCTCGACGGGACCGCGCCGCCGGTCCTCGCCGGGGCGCAGGCCGGCCTGCTCGTCCTGGCCGCCCGCGCGGGCGAGGAGACGCTGTGGCTGGCGGTGGACGCGGCGGACCTGGACGTACGCCCGCACGCGGGCGCCGATCCGACGCGGCCCACCGCCGAGGTCGCCGCGCACGGCGTCACCGTGCCGGGCGACCGGGTCCTCGCCGTCGACCCCGCGCTCGTCCAGGACCTCGCGGCCGTCCTGTTCGCCGCCGAGGCGTGCGGCACCGCCGCATGGGCGCTGGAGACGGCGGCCGCGCACGCCAAGGTGCGCGAGCAGTTCGGGCGGCCCATCGGGCGGTTCCAGGCGGTCAAGCACCTGTGCGCGGACATGCTGGTCCGTCTTGAGCAGGCCCGGGCGCTGGTGTGGGACGCGGCGCGGGCGGCGGACCAGGAGCCGCCCGAAGTGCGCGGCCTGGTCGCCTCGCTGGCGGCGGGCACCGCCCTGGACGCCGCCTTCACCTGCGCCCAGGACTGCGTCCAGATCCTCGGCGGCATCGGCTTCACCTGGGAGCACCACGCCCATCTGTATCTGCGCCGCGCCCTGGTGGCCCGCCAGCTCCTCGGCGCCGGGGACGCCCACCGGCAGCGGGCCGTCCGGCTCGCCGGGGCCGGGGCGCGCCGGGAGTTGCGCCTCGAACTTCCCGAGGAGGCACAGGCGTTCCGGGGTCCGGCACGGGAGGCGGCGGAGTCCGTACGCGGCCTCGACCCGGCGGCCGCCCGGCGCGCCCTCGCCCCGACCGGCTATGCCGCACCGCACCTGCCCCCGCCGTACGGCCTGGGCGCGGACCCGGTCCAACAACTGGTAGTCCAGGAGGAGTTAAGGGCGGCCGGGGTGAAGGTCGCCGAGCTGGGGATCGGCACCTGGGTGGTGCCGTCGCTGCTCGCGTACGGGACGCGCGAGCAGCAGGAGCGCTTCCTGCTGCCGACCCTGCGCGGGGACCTGCTGTGGTGCCAGCTGTTCTCGGAGCCGGAGGCGGGCTCCGACCTGGCGAGCCTGCGGACCCGGGCCGAGCGCACCGACGACGGCTGGCGGATCACCGGCCAGAAGGTGTGGACGAGCGCGGCCCAGTGGGCGGACCACGGGATCCTGCTCGCCAGGACCGACCCCGAAGCGCCCAAGCACGAGGGGCTCACCTACTTCCTGGTCGACATGAAGAACACGCCGGGGATCGACGTACGCCCGCTGCGCGAGATCACCGGGGACGCGCTCTTCAACGAGGTGTACTTCGACGGGGCGCCGCTGCCGCACGACGCGGTCGTCGGCGAGCCGGGCGGCGGCTGGCGGGTCGCCCGCAACACCCTGGGTAACGAACGCGTCCACATGGCCGACCAGTTGACCTTCGACACCGGTCTGGAGGCGCTGCTCGCCCGCGCCGACGGCCTGGACGGCTCGTACCGCGCCCGGGTCGGCGCCCTGGCCGCCGAGGCGCACGCGCTCGCCTGCATCGGGCTGCGCACCACGATGCTCCAGGTGTCGGGCCTGGAGCCCGGGGCGGGGGCCAGCGTGCGCAAGCTCGTCCAGACCGCGCATCAGCAGAAGGTGGCCGAGCTGGCCCTGGAGCTGCTCGGCCCGGCGGGCGCGGCGGCCGAGGGCCCGGCGGAGCGGGCCGTCCACGGCTATCTGATGTCCCGCTGTCTGACCATCGCGGGCGGCACCACCCAGGTCCAGCTCAACGTCGTGGCCGAGCGGATCCTCGGCCTGCCCCGGGACTGACCGAAGGAGGAGGCACGTGAAGAGCTTGGTGGCCGGTGTCGGTATGACGAAGTTCGAGAAGCCCGAGTCGCGGGCGTGGCAGTACTGGGACATGGCGAGGGAGGCCGGGACGGCGGCGCTGGCGGACGCGGGGATCACATACGGGCAGGTGGAGCAGGTCCTGGCGGGCTACTGCTTCCAGCCGTCGACGGCCGGCCAGCGGGCCGCGTACGAACTGGGCCTGACCGGCGTGCCCGTCCACAACGTCAACAACAACTGCGCGACGGGCGCGAGCGCGCTGATGCTGGCGCGGCAGCTGGTGGAGGGCGGGGCGAGCGAGTGCGTGCTCGCGCTGGGGTTCGAGAAGATGAAACGGGGCGCGCTGGGCGGGGGCGCGGGTGACGACTTCTCGACGTCCCCGGTGGCCCGCCACTACTCCGTCATGGCCGCAGCCCACGGCTTCGAGATGAGCCCGCCGACGGCGCAGATCTTCGGCAACGCGGCGCGTGAGCACATGGAGCTGTACGGGACGACGGCGGCGCAGCTGGCGGCGGTGGGCGCGAAGAACCACCGGCACTCGGTGCACAACGCGTTCGCGCAGTTCCAGACTGACTACTCGGTGGCGGAGGTGCTCGCCTCGAAGGAGATCCACCGCCCCCTGACCAGGCTCCAGTGCTCGCCGACGTCGGACGGGTCGGCGGCGGCCGTCGTCGTCTCCGAGCGGTTCGCGGCCGAACACGGCCTGGAGGAGCGGGCGGTGGAGATCGTCGCCCAGGCGATGACGACGGACACGGAGGCGTCGTTCGCCTCGGGCCGGTGCATCGACGTCGTCGGCGCGGGCATGTCGCGCGCGGCGGCGCGGGCGGTGTACGAGCGCTCCGGCCTCGGCATCGAGGACGTCGACGTGATCGAGCTGCACGACTGCTTCTCCATCAACGAGCTGCTGACGTACGAGGCGCTGGGGATGTGCGGGGAGGGGGAGTCGGGGAAGCTGGTGGAGTCCGGGGCGACGACGTACGGCGGGCGGTGGGTGGTGAACCCGTCCGGGGGCCTGATCTCGAAGGGGCATCCGCTGGGGGCGACGGGGTTGGCGCAGGTGTGTGAGCTGGTGACGCAGTTGCGGGGGGAGGCGGGGCGGAGGCAGGTGGGGGGTGCGCGGGTGGGGCTGGCGCACAACATCGGGCTGGGCGGGGCGGCGGTGCTGACGCTCCTACGGAGGTAGAGCCCCCACCCCGCCCGTTCCCTCAACCCTCCGGGGGTGGGTGGGTGGCTGAGGTGGCTCTCCCGGGGGCTACGCCCCCGGACCCCGCCGCGGGGCCTGCGGCCCCTGCGCCCCGCTCCGTTTGTCTGCGGACCGTGGTGGGTTGCTCGCGCAGTTCCCCGCGCCCCTACAGGGGCGCCCCGAAGGGGCGCATTTAAGGGGCGCGGGGCTGTGACATGTGCGGCTCCGCCGCGTGGGCGCGCTCAGCCCACCACGTCCGCAGACAAAACGGGGACCCCGGGCCGCCGCCCCAACCAGGCCTCCGGCCAAGGGATTTAGGGGAGGGGCGGGGTGGGGGATCCAACCCCCGGCTGCAAACATGGCCGCATGGTCCAAGCGCCCCCAGACACCCCCGCCATACCCACCCGGACAAAACCCATCCGCACCTGGCTCGTCCTCCTCGCCGCCTGCGCCGGGCAGTTCCTCGTCGTGCTCGACGTCTCCGTCGTCAACGTGGCCCTGCCCTCGATGCGGACCGGCCTCGGGATGACCCCGACCGGACTGCAGTGGGTCGTCAACGCCTACTCCATCGCGTACGCCGGGTTCATGCTCCTCGGCGGCCGGGCCGGAGACCTCTTCGGGCGCAAGCGCATGTTCCTCGTCGGGCTCGGGCTCTTCACCGCCGCCAGCCTCGCCGGCGGCCTCGCCCAGGAGGGCTGGCAGCTGCTGCTGGCGCGCGGCGTGCAGGGGCTCGGCGCCGCCGTGCTCGCGCCGTCCACCCTCACCATCCTCACCGCCGCCGTCCCCGAGGGCGCCGCCCGTACCAGGGCCATCGGCACCTGGGCGGCGGTCGGCGCGGGCGGCGGCGCGGCGGGCGGGCTCGTCGGCGGGGTGCTCACCGACACGCTGTCGTGGCGCTGGGTGCTGCTCATCAACGTGCCCGTCGGCGCCCTCGTCCTCACCGGCGCCACCCTGTGGATCACGGAGAGCCGCGCCGCCACCCGCAACCGCCTGGACCTGCCCGGCGCGGTCGCCGTCACCGGCGGGCTCGCGGTCCTCGCGTACGGCATCGTGCAGACGGAACGGGCGGGCTGGACCGCCCCCCAGACGCTCGCCCCGCTGCTCGGCGGGCTCGCGCTGCTCGGCGCGTTCCTCGCCGCCGAGGCGCGGGCGGCGGCGCCGCTGATGCCGCTGCGGCTGCTGCGCATCCGGGCCGTCTCCTCCGCCAACGTCGTGATGTTCGCGTGCGGCTCGGCCACCTTCTGCACCTGGTACTTCATGACGCTGTACGCCCAGAACGTCCTCGGCTACACCCCGCTCGGCGCCGGACTCGCCCTCATCCCCAGCTCGTTGAGCATCGTCCTCGGCGCCAAGATCGCGCCCCGGCTGATGCCGGTGACCGGGACCCGCAACCTCACCGTCCTCGCCCTCCTGATCGCCGCCGCGGGCTTCGGCTGGCAGTCCACGATGCACGCGCACGACCCGTACTGGATGTCGGTCCTGGTGCCCGGCGTGCTGATGATGACCGGCGCGGGGCTCGCGACGACGCCGCTCGCCTCCCTCGCCACCTCCGGCGCCGCGCCCGGCGAGGCCGGGCTCGTCTCGGGGCTCATCAACACCTCCCGCACGATGGGCGGCGCGCTCGGCCTCGCCATCCTGTCGACCGTCGCCACCGCCCGTACCGGCGACTCGCTCACCCCCGAGACCCTCACCGACGGCTACGCGCTCGCCTTCCGCACCGGCGGCTTCGTCCTGCTCACCAGCACGCTGGTCGCGCTGGTGTGGCTGCCCAGGGCCACCAGGCGCTGACGAATCAGAGCCAGCCCTGCTGCCGCGCCGCCCGCACCGCCTCCATGCGGTTGCGGGTGGCCGTCTTGCCGATCGCCGACGAGAGGTAGTTGCGCACCGTCGACTCCGACAGGTGCAGCTTGCCCGCGATGTCGGCGACGGTCGCTCCGTCCACCGAGGCGTTCAGGACGTCCCGCTCCCGCGCGGTCAGCGGGTTCGCGCCCGCGCTCAGGGCGGCCGCGGCCAGCGCCGGGTCGATCACCGTCTCGCCGCGCAGCACCCGCCGGACCGCCTCGGCCAGATCCTCCACCGGCCCGTCCTTCACCAGGAACCCCGCCGCGCCCGCCTCCATCGCCCGCCGCAGATACCCGGGCCTGCCGAACGTGGTGAGGATCAGCACCCGGCAGTCGGGGCACTCCTCGCGCAGGTCGGCGGCCGCGTCGAGGCCGCTGCGGCCGGGCAGTTCGATGTCGAGGAGCGCGACGTCGGGACGCGCGGTGAGCGCCGCGGCCACGATCTGGTCGCCCGCCGACACCTGGGCGACCACCTCGATGTCCTCCTCCAGACCGAGCAACAGGGCCAGTGCGCCGCGCATCATGCCCTGGTCCTCGGCGAGCAGGACTCTGATCATGCCGTTCTCCCCATCGTGCCGGTGGTCATCCCCGCGCCACCCCGTGTTCCGTCCCCAGCTCCGCTTCGAGCTCGGCGTCGAGCGGGTCGACCGGAAGCTCGGCGCTCACCTGGAAGCCGCCGCGCGGCCCGGGGCCCGCTTCGAGTGAGCCGCCGGCCGCCGCGAGGCGTTCGGTGAGACCCTTCAGACCCGTGCCGCCGATGCGTGGACCGGGGGCGACGGGCTGTTCGGATGGTACGCCG
This sequence comes from Streptomyces sp. NPDC023838, assembly GCF_040639555.1. Lineage (NCBI taxonomy): Bacteria > Bacillati > Actinomycetota > Actinomycetes > Kitasatosporales > Streptomycetaceae > Streptomyces > Streptomyces sp. NPDC023838. The sequence continues at coordinate 176,634 of NZ_JBFAAD010000005.1, read as the reverse complement.
CGCCCGTCGTCGGTGATCTTCAGCCGTACCCGTCCGGGCGCGCCGTCGACCATGATCTCGCAGCGGGCCGCGCCGCTGTGCCGTACGACGTTGGTGACCGCCTCCCGTACGACCCAGCCGAGCAGCGCCTCCACCTGGGAGGGCAGCGGCGGGCCCGACAGGCGTACCACCGGCTCCACTTCGGCCGCGAGCAGCGCCGAGCGGGCCCGGTCCAGCTCGGTGCCCAGGCTGCCCTCGCGGTAGCCGGTGACGGCCTCGCGGATCTCAGTGAGCGCCTGGCGGCCGACCGACTCGATGTCGGCGACCTGGCCGAGCGCGGCGTCCAGGTCGCGCGGCGCGAGGCGGCGGGCCGCCTCCGACTTCACCACGATCACCGAGAGCGTGTGGCCGAGCAGGTCGTGCAGGTCCCGGGAGAAGCGGAGACGTTCCTTCTCCACGGCGGTACGGGCCAGCTCCTGGCGGGTGTCGCGCAGTTCGCGCACGGTCTGGGAGAGCGAGAGGACCGCCGCCGTCACCATGCCGGACAGGAACGTGCCGTACGCGAGGGTCACGTTGTCCCACACCTCGCCGCCCTCCGCGCCGGAGATGGCACCCGCCGAGGCCGCCAGGGTCATGATCGCGAGACCGAGGCCCCGGTCCCGCAGCACCGCGCCGCAGGCCAGCGCGAGCAGCGGGAAGAAGAACAGCCAGGTGCCGCCGTAGCCGAGGGTGAGGCCGTAGGTGACCGCGGCCATCGCGGCCAGCAGCACCAGCGTCGTACGGCTCTCGCGCTTCTCCTTGACGAAGGCGCGGAAGGCGACCGCGACGTAGAGGGAGTTGAACGCGAGCAGCCCCGCGCCGCCGACCCACGGGTTGGCGGTCCTGCCCTGGACCAGGTTGGAGAACGCGCCCAGGCCCATCAGGAGCCAGGGCAGCAGGGTGTACCCGCTCGCCGGGGGGCCGGGGAGGTCGGCGTCGCGCGCGTTCTTCTTCGGCAGCTCCGGCAGCTCGGGCAGTTTCAGCTCGGGCAGTTTCAGCTCCGGCAGTTTCGGCAGGCTGGGCGCCACTGTCTCGTTCTCCCCGTTCATCAGGCTCAGACCGTCCTCGCGGACCGTCGGTAGGAGATCACGGCGTACGAACCGAACGCCAGCAGCCAGCCACCGAGCACCGCGACCGTCCCGGCCCCGGGGGCCGAACCGTGCGAGACGGCCCATCCGAGGTCGGCGAACCGGTGGGCCGGGCTGTACGCGGCGACCGAGGCGAGCCAGTGGGGGAAGGACGAGAGTGGGAACCACAGTCCGCCGATCACCGCGAGCCCCATCAGACACGCCACGTTGACCACGCCCATGGCCTGCGGGCTGAGCCGGTAGCCGTTGCCGAGGCCCAGCAGGGTGAAGGGGAGCGCCCCGGCCCACAGCAGCAGCGCCAGCGCGGCCCACTGCCAGGCGTCCAGGCGCACGCCGTTGACGAGCGCGCCCGCCGCGAGCACCGCGAGGATCGCGGGCAGCACGGTCGCGGAACCGCTGACCGCCCGGCCCGCCACCACCCGGGACGGCGTCAGCGGGGTGACGCGCAGCTGGCGCAGCCATCCGGCGGTCTTGTCGGCGGCCACGCCCATCCCCGTGTTGAGGGACGCGCCGAGCGCGCCGTACGCGGCCATGCCGACCATCGAGGCGGTCTTCCAGTCGGCCGAGTCGCCGTCCGCCGAGCCGATGTTGGTGAAGAGCAGATACATCAGCACCGGCATGCCGATGCCGAAGATCACGAAGGACGCGTCGCGGAACGTACGCCGTATTTCGAGCTGGACGTACTGGATGGAGCCGGTCATCAGACGGCCTCGCTTTCGCGTACGGGGCCGTTGACGGCCGAGGTGAGGGAGAGGAACGCGTCCTCCAGGCTGGCCGGGGCGACTTCCAGGCCCCGGACCGCGCCGAGCCGGGCGAGCTCGACGACCGTGGCGTCCGAGTCGTCGGTACGCAGCCGGGCGCGGTCGCCGCGCACCTCGACCGAGACCACGCCCGGCAGCGCCGCCAGGCCCGCGCTGGAGTCGCCCGCCAGGTCGAAGGAGACCACGCTGCCGCCCGCCGCGCGCTTGATCCGCTCGCCGGGGCCGTCGGCGACGACGCGGCCCTGGTCGACGACCACGATCCGGTCGGCGTTGTCGTCCGCCTCCTCCAGGTAGTGGGTGGAGAACAGCACGGTGTTGCCCCGGGCCGCGTAGCCGCGCATCGCGTCCCAGAACGCGCGGCGCGCCTCCACGTCGAGCGCGGCGGTCGGCTCGTCCAGGACCAGCAGGTGCGGCGCCCCGGCGATCGCCACCGCGAACCGGACGCGCTGGGCCTGACCGCCGGAGAGCTTGTCGACCCGGCGGTCCGCGAACTCGGTGAGCCCGGCGAGCGCGAGCGCCTCGGCGGCGGGCATCGGGCGGGGGTAGGTCGAGCCGACGAACGTCACGAGCTCGCGCACGGTGACGCGGGGGATGGGCTGGCCCTCCTGGAGCATCGCTCCGGCGAGCCCGGCCCGTACCGCCCGCCCGGGCGTCCGCCCGAAGAGCCGCACCTCGCCGGCGTCCGGCTCGTCGAGGCCGAGCAGGAGGGAGATGGTGGTGGACTTGCCGGCGCCGTTGCGGCCGAGGAGGGCGACGGTTTCGCCCCGGTGGATGTCGAGGTCGATGCGGTCGAGTGCCCGTACGGGGCCGAAGGTCTTGACCACGCCGTGGAAGCGCACGGCGCTGGGTGCTGGTTGCGTCATGCCGTCGACGCTACGGATCCGCCCTGGGCGGGCGGCAGATGTTCTTGTACGGGGTTGGGTGGGACAAATGTCCCGGTGGTTGGTCGGCTGCGGCTGAGTGGGGGGATGCCGCGCAGCGGCATTCAAGGGGCGCGGGGAACTGCGCGACCAGCCCCCACCCACGCGCAGACGAGCACCGGGCACACAGCCAAGCTGACGGCACGTCAGAAGTGTTCCCAATCCCAGGGTGCTGCGTTATACATAGGGGCCATCGAGCCCTAGAACGCGTTCTAGAACCGGCGCGCGGCGCCGGTCCCGCACGGCCTCGGTGCGGCCGACGGTGCGGACGGCCGCGCCGAGGTCTTCCCACCTCCAAGGAGCAGCCCCCGTATGCCCATCGACGTCGCGAAGGCGCTCGCCGCCGAGCCCCGGTCCACCGAGATCGTCTGGGATCACAAGGACATCCAGCTCTACCACCTGGGACTCGGGGCGGGCGTCCCGGCGACCGACCCCGGCGAGCTGCGCTACACCCTGGAGTCGAAGCTGCACGTGCTGCCCTCCTTCGCCACCGTCGCCGGCGCCGGCATGGGCGTGGTCGGCGGGCTCTCGGCGCCCGGCATCGAGGTCGACCTCACGGCCGTGCTCCACGGCGGCCAGGGCATCGTCCTGCACCGCCCGATCCCGGTACGGGGCAAGGCCGTCTCCACCTCCAAGGTGGCCGCCGTCTACGACAAGGGCAAGGCCGCCGTCCTGGTCCTGCGTACCGAGGCCGCCGACGCGGAGGGGCCGCTGTGGACCAGCGACGCCCAGATCTTCGTACGCGGCGAGGGCGGCTTCGGCGGCGAGCGCGGCCCGTCCGCCCGCACCGAGCAGCCCGACCGCGCCCCCGACCACACCGTCGAGCGGAAGGTGCGCGAGGAACAGGCGCTGCTCTACCGGCTCTCCGGCGACTGGAACCCGCTCCACGCCGACCCCGAGTTCGCGAAGCTCGCCGGGTTCGACCGACCGATCCTGCACGGTCTGTGCACGTACGGCATGACGCTGAAGGCGGTCGTCGACACGGTGCTCGGCGGCGAGGTGGGCCGAGTCCGTTCGTACACCACCCGCTTCACCGGGGTGGTCTTCCCCGGCGAGACCCTGCGCATCCGGATGTGGGCCGGTCAGGGCCGTATCCAGGTGTCGGTGACGGCCGTTGAGCGGGACGACGCGCCGGTGCTCTCCGACACGCTCGTCGAACACGTCTGAGTCCCATACGTCCAGAGGGGAGCCGCACCCATGCGCGCAGCCGTACTGCACGAGATCGGCCAGGACAAGCTCGATGTGCTCGACGACGTCGAGGCGGTGGGCTTCGGACCCGGGAAGGTGAGGATCCGGGTCCGGGCGACCGGGCTGTGCCACTCCGACATCTCCGCGATGACCGGGGTGCTCCCGCAGCCCGCTCCCTTCGTCCCCGGCCACGAGGGCGCGGGCGAGATCCTCGACGTCGGCGACGGGGTCACCTCGCTCGCCCCGGGCGACCGCGTGCTGGTGTGCTGGCTGCCCGCGTGCGGCGTCTGCCCGGCGTGCAGGCGCGGCCAGACCCACCTCTGCCTCGCCGGGTTCATGAACGCCGGCACCCCCAACTTCAAGCGCCCCGGCGGCGATGTGTTCGGCTTCGCCGGGACCGGAACCTTCGCCGAGGAGGTCGTGGTCGCCGCCGGGTGCGCGGTCCCGATCCCCGACGACGTGCCGTACGAGATCGCCGCGCTCATCGGGTGCGGGGTGACCACGGGGCTCGGCGCGGCCATCAACACCGCGAAGGTGGAGGCCGGTTCGTCGGTCGCCGTCATCGGCTGCGGCGGGGTCGGCGTCTCGGCCATCCAGGGCGCCAGGGTGCAGGGCGCGGCGCAGATCGTCGCCGTCGACCCGGTGGCCTCCCGGCGCGAGGCGGCGCTCACGTTCGGCGCCACCGAGGCCGTCTCGCCCAGCGAGCTCGACGACGCCAAGCAGCGGATCACCGGCGGCGAGGGCTTCGACTATGTCTTCGAGGTCGTCGGCAAGTCCGCCACCACCCGCACCGCCTACGGGGCGACCCGGCGCGGCGGCACCCTGTGCGTGGTCGGCGCGGGCGCCATGGACGACTTCTTCCAGGTCAACATGTTCGAGCTGTTCTTCGACGAGAAGCGGATCCTGCCCTCGCTGTACGGCGGCGGCGACGTGCTGCGCTCCTACGAGCGGGCCGTGGCGCTGTGGCGGGCGGGCCGGATCGATCTGGAGGGTCTGATCACCCACCGGGTGCCGCTCGCCGGGATCAACGACGCGCTCGACCAGATGCGCACGGGCGAGGCCCTGCGTACCTGCATCTCCCTGTGAACCCGAGAGGAGCCGACCGGCATGGCAGTACTGCCCCTTGAAGGCCTGTCCGCGATCGTCACCGGCGCCGGCCGGGGCCTGGGCCGGGCCGAGGCCCTCGAACTCGCCCGGCTCGGCGCGTCCGTCGTCGTCAACGACTTCGGGCAGCCCGGCCGGGACGGCTCCGGCGAGGCCTCGGCCGGGCCCGCCGAGGAGGTCGCCGCCGAGATCCGCGCGGCGGGTGGCGCGGCGGTCGCCCACACCGGCGACGTGGCCGACCACCAACAGGCCCGCGAACTGGTCCGGTTGGCGGTCGAGACCTACGGCAAGCTGGACATCCTGGTCAACAACGCGGGCATCCTGCGGGACCGGATGATCTTCTCGATGACCGAGTCCGAGTGGGACGCGGTGATCCACGTCCACCTCAAGGGCCACTTCAACACCACCCACTTCGCTGCCGCGCACTGGCGCGAGCGGTCCAAGGCGGCGGGCCGCGCGGTCTACGGCCGGATCGTCAACACCTCCTCGGAGGCGTTCCTCGCCGGATCGGCCGGACAGCCCAACTACGCGGCCGCCAAGGGCGGGATCGTGGGCCTCACCACGTCCACGGCCCTCGCGCTCGCCAAGTACGGCGTCACCGCCAACGCCATCTGTCCCCGCGCCCGCACCCGGATGACCGAGGACGTCTTCGCCGCCATTTCAGCAAATCCAGGGAGCGAGGAGCCGGGGGAGGGGAGGCTCGACCCGCTGGCGCCCGAGCATGTGGCGCCGCTCGTCGGCTATCTGGCGTCCCCGGCGGCCGCGCGGGTCAACGGCCAGCTGATGGTGGTGCACGGCGGGATGGTCGCGATCGTGGAGCGCCCCAAGGTGGCCGCGAAGTTCGACGCGGCGAAGGAGATCTTCTCGTACGGCGAACTCGACGAGCTGCTCTCGCCGTACTACGCGGACCGCCCGGCGAACGAGACCTTCGCGGCGGCGGAGGTGCTGGGGCTCAAGCGCGGCTGAGCCGCGGGGACACGGGAAAGGGCCCGGGATCTGTGGATCCCGGGCCCTTCGCGCTTCTTCGCCGACGTCAGCCGTGGTGGTGGCCGCCGTCGCCGTCGTTCCGCCGGTGACGGCCGTGGGCCTCCGTGGTCGGCTCCTCGGTCGCCGCGGCGCCGCCCCGGTGCCGACCGTGGCCGTCGGGGTCCGTCGTGGCTTCGGCGGACACGGCGGTCAGTGTCTCGGACATGTGGTGCAGTCACCCCGTTGTGTTTTCGTCCGTTGCGTTCGCCGTGGATTTTAGCCAGACGCCCCCGGTCTACTGACGGCCGGTCAGCGGTGCCTGCGCGAGCGGTACGGGCCGGGGGGCCTGCGGCTTCACGGGTACGGGGGCGGGCCGCGGCACGTCCGCGGGGGCCCGGACGGCCGCCACCGCACAGGGCGCCGAGGCCGTCGCGCACGGTACGGGGGTGGGCCGCGGCACGTCCGCCGGGGCCCGGACCGCCGCCACCGCACAGGGCGCCGAGGCCGTCGCGCACGGCAGCCGCAGCACCCCGTCCCGGGTCCACAGCCCCGAACCCGCCAGCCACCCCTGGGGCGCGGCCAGCTGGTGCAGGGTCCGGCCCGCCGGGCGCCACACCCCCAGCCAGGTGCCCGCCGCCGCGTCGATCCGCACCGCCACCGCGCAGCTCTCCGGCATCAGCGCCTGTCCGGGCTGCACGGCGAACGGCGTGACCGCCGCGTCCGCGAGCCGCAGGCACTCGGGGAAGCGGACCGGCAGGGTGGAGCCGAGCACGCCCCAGCCGAGCCGGTGGTGGCCGGGCGCGTCGGAGCGCAGCAGCAGCAGACCGGTGTCCGGGTCGGCGAGCAGCAGCCGGTCCTCGCTCTCCTCGGTGATCTGCAGCAGCGGGGTCACCTCGCCGCCCCGCTCCAGGTCCACCGCGACCGCCTTGGTCCGCCCGTCCACCTCCCGGTCCAGGGCGAGCATCCGCCCGGTCCGGTCCAGCCAGGCGCCGCCCGAGCAGTGCCCCCTGAGGGTGGCGACCGGCTCCGGGCCGAAGGCGCCGCCCGCCACCAGCCAGATGGTGCTGTTCTCGGGTCCGGCCGCGAGCGCGTACGCACAGCTGCCGTTCGGGGACGGCGGCAGCAGCGACAGCCGCCGCTCCGCGTCGTGGGCGATCCTGCCGAGCGCGAGCTCGCCGGTGCCGGGGCCGGTCGGGTAGAGCAGGGCGAAGGCGTCCCGGTCGGCGACCCGGCGGTGGATCAGCACCCGCCCGTCCGCCATCGGCAGCACCGAGGCGTCCGGCTCCTCCGGCTGGTTGCCGGGCAGCGGCACTGCGTACGGCTCGGGTCCGTCGAGCGTCCACCGCTCGGGGAACCAGCGCTCGCCCTCGCCCCCTCCCCTTACCAGACGGGCCGCGTAGGAGCCGTCCGCAGTGATCGTGAAGTCCGTGTGCCGGACCGCGCCGTTCCCGGCAGCGATCTCGATGGCCAAGGCCGTCATGAGATGGCTCACCTCCGGCCCATGAAGGTAGTTTTCGCACTTCCTGCCGAACAGCACGAGACCACTCGCTTCACACCAAAGGGTGGCCATCGGGCGATTCCGCTGTGATCGGGGCGACGGATGTGCAGTGCGGTGCGCGTACGGATGCGCGTGCGGTGCGAGCGGGGCGAGGCGCGCCCGGGGCGGGCGGGGCCGGAGCGGCGGCGGGCCGGGTCCGCGGCCGAGGTGGCCGGAGGCCCGGAGCCATGGTGGGCGGGGCCCCGAGCGCGGGTAACCTGTGTCCGTGCCCCGTCTGTCTGAAGTCATCGCCGCGCTCGACGCCCTCTGGCCGCCCGAGCGGGCCGAGGGATGGGACGCGGTCGGCACCGTCTGCGGCGAGCCCGACGCGGAGGTCCGGCGCGTGCTGTTCGCCGTCGACCCCGTCCAGGAGATCGCGGACGAGGCCGTGAAGCTCGGCGCCGATCTGATCGTCACCCACCACCCGCTCTATCTGCGCGGTACGACGACGGTCGCGGCCGGCCACTTCAAGGGCCGGGTCGTGCACACCCTGATCAAGCACGACATCGCGCTGCACGTCGCCCACACCAACGCCGACACCGCCGACCCCGGCGTCTCCGACGCCCTCGCGGGCGCCCTGGACATCCGGGTCGTCCGCCCGCTCGTGCCCGACGCCACGGACCCCACGGGCCGCCGCGGCCTGGGCCGGATCTGCGAGCTGGAGCCGCCGATGACGCTGGGCGAGTTCGCCGCCCGCGCCGCCGCCCGGCTGCCCGCCACCGCGCAGGGCATCCGGGTCGCCGGCGACACCGAGGCCCTGGTGAGGACCGTCGCGGTCAGCGGCGGCTCGGGCGACGGCCTCTTCGACGCCGTACGGGCGTCGGGAGCCGATGCCTTCCTCACCGCCGACCTGCGCCACCACCCGGTGTCGGAGGCGACCCAGGCCGCGTCTCCTTCCTCCGGCCCGCTCGGCCTGATCGACGCCGCCCACTGGGCCACCGAGTGGCCCTGGTGCGAGCAGGCCGCCGCACAGCTCGACGAGATTTCCGACCGTCACGGCTGGGACCTGCGGGTCCACGTCTCGAAGACGGTCACCGACCCCTGGTCATCCCACCACTCTTCTGGAGCCCCCAACTGAACGCCGCGCCCGCCGACCAGATCCGCCTCCTCGACGTACAGGCCCTCGACGTACGCCTGTCGCAGCTCGCCCACAAGCGGAAGTCGCTGCCCGAGCACGCCGAGATCGACTCGCTGAACAAGGACCTCCTCCAGCTCCGCGACCTGCTGGTCGCCGCGCAGACCGAGGAGAGCGACACCGCCCGCGAGCAGACCAAGGCCGAGCAGGACGTCGACCAGGTCCGCCAGCGCGCCGCCCGCGACCAGCAGCGCCTGGACTCGGGCGCCGTCTCCTCGCCCAAGGACCTGGAGTCCCTCCAGCGCGAGATCACCTCGCTGGCCAAGCGCCAGGGCGACCTCGAAGACGTCGTCCTGGAGGTCATGGAGCGCCGTGAGTCCGCCCAGGAGCGGGTCGCCGAGCTGACCGAGCGGGTCTCCTCCGTCCAGTCGAAGACCGACGACGCGACCGCCCGCCGCGACGCCGCGACGCAGCAGCTCGACGCCGAGGCCGCCGAGGTGGCCAAGGAGCGCGAGGTCGTCGCGGGTGTGATCCCGGCCGACCTGCTCAAGCTCTACGACAAGCTCCGCGAGAAGCAGGGCGGCGTCGGCGCGGCCCGGCTCTACCAGCGCAAGTGCGAGGGCTGCCGGCTCGAGCTCGACATCACCGAGGTCAACGAGGTGAAGGCGGCGTCCCCGGACACCGTGCTGCGGTGCGGGAACTGCAGCCGCATCCTGGTCCGTACGGCGGAGTCGGGCCTGTAGTGCGGCAGTTCGTTGTCGAGGCCGACGGCGGCTCCCGGGGCAACCCGGGTCCGGCCGGTTACGGCGCGGTGGTCCTGGACCCGGCGACGGGCGAGACGCTGGCCGAGGCGGCGGAGTACATCGGCGTCGCGACCAACAACGTCGCCGAGTACAAGGGCCTGATCGCCGGGCTCAAGGCGGCGAAGGCGCTGGACCCGGCGGCGAGGGTGCGGGTCCGGATGGACTCCAAGCTGGTCGTCGAGCAGATGTCGGGCCGCTGGAAGATCAAGCACCCGGACATGAAGCCGCTGGCCGCCGAGGCCGGGCGGGTCCTGCCGCCCGGGCAGGTCACGTACGAGTGGATCCCGCGCGAGCAGAACAAGCACGCGGACCGGCTCGCCAACGAGGCGATGGACGCGGGCAAGCGGGGCAAGCAGTGGGAGCCGTCGGCGTCCAGGGCGGCGCTGGACGCGGGATCCGCGGGTGCGCCGTCCGCTGACGCGGGTGCGGCGCGGGTCGTCGGGGACGCGGCGGCGGGTGCGGCCCGGGCGAGGGCGGCGCTGGCGACATCCACGGCTCCCGCCGCTCCCGTCGCCACCGTCCCGGCGCCCGCCCGGAGTTCGGGTGCGGCCCCGGCGGCCGGGTGGAGCGCGCCCGACCTGGGCACGCCCACGACCTTCGTGCTGCTGCGGCACGGCGAGACGGCGCTGACCCCGGAGAAGCGCTTCTCCGGCAGCGGCGGCTCCGACCCCGAGCTTTCGGCGGCGGGCCGACGCCAGGCCGACCAGGTCGCGGCGGCCCTCGCGGCCCGGGGCACGATCCAGGCGGTCGTCTCGTCCCCGCTGCGGCGCTGCCGCGAGACGGCGGCGGCGGTCGCGGCGCGCCTCGGTCTGGACGTACGGGTCGAGGAAGGCCTGCGCGAGACGGACTTCGGTGCGTGGGAGGGCCTGACGTTCGCGGAGGTGCGCGAGCGGTACGGCGCCGACCTCGACGCGTGGCTCGCCTCGCCCAAGGCCGCCCCGACGGGCGGCGGCGAGAGCTTCGCGACGGTGTCGCGCCGCGTCTCGGCGACCCGGGACCGCCTGCTCACGGCGTACGAGGGCCGGACGGTCCTGCTGGTCACGCACGTGACCCCGGTCAAGACCCTGGTCCGGCTCGCCCTGGGCGCCCCGCCGGAGTCCCTGTTCCGGATGGAACTGTCGGCGGCGTCGCTGTCGGCGGTGGCGTATTACGGGGACGGGAACGCGTCGGTGCGGCTGCTGAACGACACGTCGCATCTGCGCTGAGGGTTTGAGTGGTTGCCCGCGCCCCTGATCACCCAGGGGCGCGGGGGACCGCGCGAGCAACCCGGCACGGTCCGCGGCCGAAGGACTCAGCGCAACCCCGCCGCCTCCCGCGCCAGCGCCTCCACCCGCCCCCAGTCCCGCGCGGCGAGAGCGTCCGGGGGGAGCATCCACGTACCCCCGACACAGCCGACGTTCGGCAGGGCCAGATAGTCCGGGGCCGAGGCGGGCGAGATGCCGCCGGTGGGGCAGAAGCGGGCGCCGGGCAGCGGCCCGGCCAGCGACTTCAGATAGGCCGTGCCGCCCGCCGCCTCGGCGGGGAAGAACTTCATCTCGCGGATGCCGCGTTCCAGGAGCGCCACCACCTCGGAGGCGGTGGCGACCCCGGGCAGGTACGGGACCCCGGACGCGGCCATCGCGTCGAGGAGGCCGCCGGTCCAGCCCGGACTGACCAGGAAGCGTGCCCCGGCCGAGACGGCGTCGGCGACCCCGGCGGCTGTGACGACGGTCCCGGCGCCCACGACCGCGCCGGGCACCTCCGCCGCCACCGCCCGGATCGCGTCGAGCGCGGCGGGCGTACGCAGGGTCACCTCGATCGCCGGCAGCCCGCCCGCCACCAGGGCCCGCGCGAGCGGTACGGCGTCGGCGGCGTCGTCGAGGACGACCACGGGGACGACGGGGGCGAGATCCAGGACGGAGGCCATACGGGGCATCCTGCCGGGCGCATTCGCGTGCTGCAACGCTCGTTGCACCCTATGCAACGAGCGTTGGCCCCGGGCCTAGTGGATCTGCTCCACGACTACGTCCAGCGCCCACGGCTTGCCCGGCTTGGCGGGCGGGGCGCACTCCACCACGTACCCGAGATCGCGCAGGGCCTCCACCAGCCGCGCCGGGTCGGTGGGAGCGGCCCCGTCCGACAGCAGGTCCCGCACCAGCCGCCCCTTCGTGGCCTTGTTGAAGTGGCTGACGACCGAACGCTTCTCGACGCCGTCGACGACCTGGGAGTGCAGGACGCGTACGGTCGCGGTCCGCCCGGCCACCTCGCCCTTGGGCTTCCAGGCGGCGGCGTACGCGGAGGAGCGCAGGTCGAGGACGAGGCCGGTCCCGGCGGCCTCGGTCATGACCGGGTCCATGACGCCGCGCCAGTACGCCCCGAGCGCGCCGAGTCCCGGCAGCTTCACGCCCATCGAGCAGCGGTACGACGGGATGCGGTCGCCGGTGCGTACGGCGCCCCACAGGCCGGAGAAGACGAGCAGCGACGTGGCGGCGCGGCGCTTGGCGGCGGGGTCGAGGGTGGCGAGGCCGAGGGCGTCGTAGAGGACGCCGGTGTAGATCTCGCCGGCGGGGCGGGTGCCGGCGGTGCGGAGCTCGGCGTTCTTGGCGATCTCGCCGCGGAGGCCTTCGCTGAGGCCGAGTACGTCGCGGGCCTTGTCCTCGTCCGCGAGGCACAGCTCGATCAGCTCGTCGAGGACGGCGGTGCGGGCGGGGCGGAGCCCCGGCAGCGACAGCGTCTCTTCTTTCAGGGGCGTTCCGCGCCCCCCGCCGGCCTTTCCTTCGGAGGGCGGGAGCAGGACGAGCACGGGGTCTCCTTGGGGGGTGTACGGGACGGGGGTGCGGCCCCGAGCCAGGTTAAGCCCCCACCCCGCCCCTTCCCCAAACTCTCCGAGGGCGGTCGGCCGCCGGAGCCAGCTCCCCAGGGGACCACGCCCCCGGGCCCCGCTCGCGGGGCTGCGCCCCGGGCTCCCGCTCTCGGGGCTGCGCCCCGGGCTCCCGCTCCCGGGGCTGCGCGCCGGGCTCCCGCTCCCGGGGCTGCGCGCCGGGCTCCCGCTCTCGGGGCTGCGCCCCGGGCTCCGATTTTGTCTGCGGCCCGGCGGGGGCTGGCCGCGCAGTTCACCGCGCCCCTTGGGGGTTACGGCGGCTGCGTCCCGCGGCCCGCATCCTGACGGGCGCCCGGGCTTCTAGGGGCGCGGGTCTGTGACATGTGCGGCTCCGCCGAGTCTTTTAGGGGCGCGAGGCTGTGACACGTGCGGCTCCGCCGCGCGGGCGCGCCCAGCCGAGTCTTTTAGGGGCGCGGGGAACTGCGCGCTCAGCCCCCACCGGCCCGCAGACGAATTCCGCACCCCGCCCCGGAGGGCCCCGCGGGGAACTGCGCGCTCAGCCCCCACTGGCCCGCAGACGAATCCCGCACCCCACCCCGGAGGGCCCCGCGGGGAACTGCGCGCTCAGCCCCCACTGGCCCGCAGACGAATTCCGCACCCCGCCCCGGAGGGCCTCGCGGGGAACTGCGCGACCAGCCCCCACCGGCCCGCAGACGAATTCCGCACCCCACCCCGGAGGGCCGCGAGCAGCAGCCGCCGCCGGGCCGGGGGGCGGGGCGTAGCCCCGGAAAAGGGGCCGAGTCGGAGGGTGCGGCCTACGCTCGGGGCATGCCCCGCCGTCACCTGCACATGACCGGCGCAGCCGACCCGCTGAGGGCCGCCCTGCGCGACCTCCGCACCGCCCTCGCCGTCCCCGAGGACTTCCCCCCGGACGTCCTCGCCGAGGCGGACAGGGCCGCGGGCAGCCCCCGGCTGCCCGCCCGCGACGCCACGGACCTCCCCTTCTTCACCATCGATCCGCCCGCCTCCATGGACCTGGACCAGGCCATGCACCTCACCACAAGCGGCAGCGGATACCGCGTGCACTACGCCATCGCCGACGTCGCCGCCTACGTCGTCCCCGGCGGCCCCGTCGACACCGAGGCCCACCGCCGGGTGAACACCCTCTACTTCCCCGACGAGCGCGTCCCGCTCCACCCGCCCGTACTCTCCGAAGACGCCGCCAGCCTCCTGCCGGGCCGTACCCGCCCAGCCGTCCTGTGGACCATCGACCTGGACGCGGACGGCGCCACCACCGCCACCCACGTCGAGCGCGCCCTCGTCCGCAGCCGCGCCAAGCTCGACTACGACGGGGTGCAGCGGCAGATCGACGCCGGCACCGCCGAGCCCTCCCTCGCCCTCCTCCAGGACATCGGGCGCCTGCGCGAACAGCAGGAGGTCGCCCGTGGCGGCATCTCCCTCAACGTCCCCGAGCAGGAGATCGTCGAGCGCGACGGCCGGTACGGGCTCGACTACCGCGCCCCCCTCCCCGCCGACGGCTGGAACGCCCAGATCTCCCTGCTCACCGGCATCGCCGCCGCCGACCTGATGCTGGCGTACGGCACCGGCGTCCTGCGCACCCTGCCCAGCGCCCCGGACGGCGCCGTCGTCCGGCTGCGCCGCTCCGCCCAGGCGCTGGGCATCGACTGGCCGCACCACGTCCCGTACGCCCAGGTCGTCCGCTCCCTCGACCCGCGCGACCCGCACCACGCCGCGTTCCTCCAGGAGTGCACGACGCTGCTGCGGGGCGCCGGGTACACCGTCTTCACCGGCGGAAACATCCCCCACCCCGCCGTCCACGCGGCGGTCGCCGACGAGTACACGCACTGCACGGCCCCCCTGCGCCGCCTCGTCGACCGCTACGCGAGCGAGCTCTGCCTCGCGGCGGTCGCCGCCGCCGACATCCCGGACTGGGTGCTCGCCGCGCTCGACGCCCTTCCCAAGGAGATGGCCGAGGGCACCCGCCGGGCCAACACGATCGAGCGCGAGTGCGTCGACCTCGTGGAGGCGGCTCTCCTCAAGGATCGCGTCGGCGACGTCTTCGATGCGACGGTCGTCGACGTGGAGGAGGACGAACCGGCCGTCGGCACCGTCCACTTGACCGACCCGGCCGTCGTGGCCCCCGTCAGGGGCACCACCCCCCTCCCCCTCGGCGAACGCCTCCAGGTCCGCCTCACCCAGGCCGACCCCGGCACGGCGAAGGTGGAGTTCAGCCCGGCCTGAGGGCGGCCGGCCACGGTCGAGACCCTCCCCGAGCCCTTCGCCTTCCACCTCGACACCGCCGAGTTCGTCTGAGGGGTCCCGCCCGGCAGGTAGCATGGGCACCACGGCAGACGAGCCGGGCGGGCGGCCGCGTGGGGATCCTCGGATCCTCCCGAGGAACGTCCGGGCTCCACAGGGCAGGGTGGTGGGTAACGCCCACCCGGGGTGACCCGCGGGACAGTGCCACAGAGAACAGACCGCCGGGGACCTCGGTCCTCGGTAAGGGTGAAACGGTGGTGTAAGAGACCACCAGCGCCTGGGGTGACTCAGGCGGCTAGGTAAACCCCACCCGGAGCAAGGTCAAGAGGAGCCGCCGTGAAAAGCGGCTCTGCGCGGACGTTCGAGGGCTGCCCGCCCGAGTCCGCGGGTAGACCGCACGAGGCCGGTGGCAACACCGGTCCTAGATGGATGGCCGTCTCCCCGGCCGCCGCGAGGCGACCGGGCGACAGAACCCGGCGTACAGCCCGACTCGTCTGCCCCTCGGGGCTTCTGATCAGTAGAAACACAGGTCAGAGGCCTTTTTTCATGGATCGGCGGACCTAGCATGACCCCGATCCTTACCGGTTCAAACCGGACCTCACGGTACGAAGGTAGCCACCAAGGTATCCACGCTTCGTCGGGTTGGAGGTCGGCGTCGGCGAAGCCGGGAGTGGCCCTCCCCGGCCTCCTCACAGGCGCCATGGTGGTGTCGGTGACCTACCAGGCGGGAGCGGGTTTCACCCGCATGGTTCGGGCCAGCCCCTCATCAGGACCATCGCGGAGCCTGAGGCTTCCTGTGCCTGCCGCTCCCCGGGCCGAGCTTCGGCGCCGGCCCCGAGGCTGGGGTGTCCTCGGTGTGGGGGAACAGGATGCTTCTAGCCTCTGCGAGGTTCGCCGCGAAGCCGAACGGCTCCCATATGTACCCGTTCCATCGCTGGATCGCTCGGGGTACATCAGGGTTCACATGCGACCCTCGCGGGCCCTCGCCGCTGCCAAGCGGAACGGCGCGGAGCTGTCCGATCTTCGCGTCACGACGCTCGGCCCACTGCGACAGTGGTTCGTCGTCCATCGTGCTTCCTACGGGCCGGGGAGCGGCTTCCTCGGAGGGTAGCGGTTCAGGTGAGCCGGTGCTCCCAGCGCAGCAGCGGGCTGCCGTCGATCCAGTACAGGTGCGATCTATTGGTGACGCGGAGTCGCACAGCCTCGATAGCTGAACTGCCGTCGTCCTGCCAGGCGACGAGGGTGCGTTCGATGTCGTCCCAGAGGGCTACGGGGCCGCCTTGACGGACGGTCCAGATCCCGCCCTCGGCGAGGAACTCGGCGAACGACTCCCGTTCGGGATCGAAGAGGTATCGCAACTGTGCCCCGTCGTCGCGGGCGGCGCGAACGAACTGCGCACTGGGCGCGGCGAGCTGCGCGAGGAACGCGGGCATCCACTCTTCCAGGGCGAGAGGGGACACCAGTGCGGTCCGCTCGCTGTCCGCGTAGGCGGTCCGGGCGGAGAGGTCGCCGGCCAAAGGCGTCACCGCCTGGGCCCGCGCCTGCATGAAGGAGGAGCGCCCGATGATCGCGCCCTCGGCGGTACCGTCCTCGCCGACGGTGACCTTCGCGAGGCCGGTACCCCAAGGCCAGGAGCCGACCGTACCGAGGATGATGCCGCTGGGCTTCGTCTGCCGGACCCATGTGTACGGGATGCGACGTACCGTGCAAGTGGCGATGACCCGGTCGTACGGTGCCCGGTGCGGATGGCCGAGAAGCCCGTCGCCCGTCACCGTCCACGTCGAATAGCCGGCGGATTCCAGGGCGGCGTCGGCGCGTACCGCCACCTGCGGGTCGACCTCGACCGTGGTGACGTTGTCTTCGCCGAGGCAGTGGCACATCAGGGCCGTGGCGTAACCGGTGCCCGTGCCGATCTCCAAGACACGGTGACCTTCTGTGAGGCCCAAGGCCTCGATCATGCCGACGACGGTGGTCGGATCGGTCGAGGAGGACGTGGGTACACCCGCGACGGGTTCGCCGGTCTGATCGGCGGTGAGGTGGCCGTCGAGCTGGGTGGTGAGGGTGTCGACGCTGTAGGCGATCCTCAGCCACTTGCCCGGGTCCGTACCGACGGCGGTGACCGGCCGCCAGGTCCGCCCCTCGTCCAGGAAGACCCCGGGATGGAGGAACTGCTCGCGGGGGACGGCCTCGACGGCCCCGCGCAGCCGGGGAGACTTCAGGATGCCTTTGTTCGCGAGCACGGCTGCCATGCGGCGCCGCTCGGATGCCGGGTCTGTCATCGGCAGTCTCCTTGCAGGAGCAGGTCGGCGAAGGCGGCGGACATCGGGAGGCCGGTCTCCGTCTCCAGCCACCCCCACTGCCCATTGGGATTCAACTCCAACCACCAGTAGTCCCCCGCCCGGTCCACCGCGAGGTCGAAGCTCCCTGATACCAGCTCCAGTCGGTCCAGGTAGGCGTGCAGTGACTTGTCCACCCGGTCGGGAAGGCTCTCCACGGTGTATGCCAGAGCGCTGTAGTCCTTGCGCCAGTCCAGCAGTTCGGAATCGATGCGCACGGCGAACGTGTGCCGCCCCACGATCAGGACGCGGAGGTCGGCGACCTTGTCCACGCGGGCCTGGAACAGGTGGGGCGTGACGCGAACGCTGTCGTCGATCTCGTCGGGGGTGACGGGGTCGGCCCATCCGGTCACCGGCACGCCGTCACGTGTATAGGGGGTCCATCGCAGCGTCTTGAAGATCGCGTCTCGTTGGATGCGGATGAACTCGCGCGCCTCGGCCGGGTCGTTGGTGACGAGGGTGGGTGGGACGGTGAAGCCGAGCCGCTGGGCGAGGGCGAGCTGGACGGGCTTGTAGTCGGCCGCTGCAATGCGTAACGGGTGGTTGACCCAGAGCGGGCCGTCCAAGGCGTACAGCGTGCCGCCAAGCCCGTAGCGGACCTGCGCCGCCGCGAATCGGGAGTCGTTCGGGGACAGGTTGGGGAATGACGGCCACTCCGGGCGGCGCCAGTACACCGATCGGACGCGGGTCAGGTCGGCGGTTCTCGACGGGGTGCGCACCTGCCAGACCACATGGGCTGGGCAGGTGCCGAACCGAGCCGAGGCCGTGAGGTCCCCGCCGATGTCGGCGGGGTTGAACCGGACCACCGGCACATCGTGCCGGTTGAGTTCGCTGATCACCATGTCGGCGGTGATGTCGTCCGCCTCGGTGGCCACCAGAACCGGCCTCTCCTCCGTCACGGTCATCAGTCCTGGCTGCTGTCCTGGTCGTGACCTTGGTCGTTCCGGGAGTCCGAGTTCGTCGTCGTGGAGGTCTCGGTGCCGGAGCTGGTGCCGTGCTTGCCCATCTCGACCACCTGCCCGGCGCGGTCGCGGAACACCCCGAGCTGCGTCGTGGGGTCGATGGCGACCGTGGCGTGGTGGCGGCGGATGGTCGTCGGGTAGGGCGCGAGTCGGTCCGCACCCCACGGCCGAGTGAGGGTGGGGAGTACGACGGAGGTGGTCATGGGACTCCTTCGACAGAAAGGGGGCAGTGCGGGAAACGGCCTGCGCCAGCGGGTGCGGACGGCGACCTGCGGGCAGTGACTCAGAGGTGAGCGGCCTGGATGTTGTCGGCCGCGGTCGTCCACTCAATGCCACTCTCGAGCCGGATGTGTGCGACCCGGACCGTGCCGTGGCTGTGGAGCTCGTGCGTGACGGCGACGAGAACACCCTCCCCGCGTGAGGCGATGTCGCGGACGTTCGTGTTCAGGAGCGGGTGCTGCTCGTAGCCGTCGGGCCCGACCGGGTTCACGTCTCCGTCCCCTGCCGGGCCTCGACGCGGCGCATGAACTTTTCCCAGCCGCTGGCCGCCCGTACCCGCAGAGCCCGGCTCGGTGCACCCGGTTGGGGCTTCTGCGGCGTGTACGTACGGCCGCTGGCGCCAGGGTTCCTGCGGGGGAGTTCGGAGGTTGCCACGTGGTCGCTCCTCTCTGATGGGGCAGCAGCCGGCCGCAGCCCGGACGGGACGCGGCGTGTGGCCCGCTGCCTCGGGGGAACCGCCCGAGGTTCCTTCAACTTCCGAGCGGCGTGTGACCAGTGAACGACGATCCGTTACCGTCTCCCAGAGCGGACCCCGCGCATTGCCCAGGCGTTTTCCGGGCATCGGGTGGTTCGCGTGAGGAAGGCGCTCTTCGTGAGGGGAGACCAATGGCTTTAAGGCGTAGGCGCTTTGCCGAGCGGAGGGTGGCAAAGGGGTACTCTCAGGAGGAATTCGCAGAAGCGCTTACGGTGGCCGCGTCCACCGTGGGCCGTTGGGAAAGTGGCCGTGCTGCCCCACAGCCGCACCAACGGCCCAAGATCGCCAGCCTGTTAGGAGTCACCCTCTCCGAGCTGGACGGGCTTCTCTTCGGAGAGCAGCTGGCCGAAACCGCCGTGCTTCCCGACACCCCACCCCTCCTCCGCGGTGATGATGACGATATGAAGCGTCGCGATGTCCTCGGCCTGCTCGCCGTCACGGGCGCGCTGGTCACCCTGCCCGATTCGGGCGAGGCTCCGCGAGGGTACACAGTGGCGGCGCTCCTGGAGACAGGGGAGGAGCTGCACCGCAGCCTGTGGCAGGTCTTCACCCTCGCGGATTCCAAGCCGACCGTCTTTCCGGCGGTCCGCAAGCAGCTCGACGTCCTGGCGAAGGGACTAGCCGAGGCGCGCGCCGCAGCGGACCGGGCCCGGCTGTGCGTGATGATCGGCGACCTCTACCAGCTCGCCGGGGAACTATTCTTCGACGCCAGCCGATACATCGACGCCGCCCAGTGCTACACACTGGCCGCCAACGCCGCCCACGCTGGTAGTGACCACGACCTCTGGGCCTGCGCCATGACCCGCCACGCCTACGTCGAGCTGTACGCGCGACGCGCGCCCGCTGCCCAGCCCCTGCTGGCGGTGGCCTCCCGGATCGCCCGGCGGGGCGACAGTGCCCTGTCCACCCGCCACTGGGTCGCCTCCGTCCAGGCCCAGGTGTGCGCGGCCATGGGCGACATCGACGGCTGCGCCCGGGCTCTCGACGAAGCCGAGAAGGTGCACTCCCTCGACGGCCACTCCCACAACGGCGGTTGGCTCCGCTTCGACGGCTCCCGCCTCTCCGAGGAACGAGGAGCCTGCTACCTCCAGCTCGGCCGTTCTGACCTCGCGGAAGATGCCCTCACCGCAGCCCTCGCCCAACCACTGTCGCTGCGCCGCCGCGCCGCCGTACTGAGCGACCTTGCTGTCCTCGGGGCCCACCGGGGCGACGTCGATCAGGTCGTGCAGTACGCGGAGGCAGTGCTCGGACTGGCCGACCGGTCGAACTCGGGATTCATCGGCAAGAAGCTGGACGGACTGCGAGGGCGTCTTGCCCCGCTCATGTCCGATGGCCGAGTCTCGGATCTGGATCACCGAATCGCGGCGCTGTCGCGCACCGCATGACGAGAGGGCACGTGCATGAGTGACGGTCGGATCTTCCGCGAGGCGTGGATCGCCGGTGTGACCAAGCACTACCCCGGTGAACCGAAGCCCGGCTACATCACGCCGTGGGACGAGACGCCCGAGTGGGAGCGCGAGGCAGCCGCCGCCGTGTACGGACAGGTGCGCGACTTCATCAAGATCAGCGAAGGCCACGCCACGCGGCTCACCCGCGAGCAGAAGGGCCGCTTCGTCGCGATCTGTTGGACCGCCCAGATGTTCAAGCACTTCAAGGATCCGAAACCCGGATACGTCGCCGACTGGGCCGACCTCCCGGCCTGGCAGCAGGAGACGGACTCGGACATCTTCGAGCGCATCGAGCAGACCGTCTGAACCTCGGGAACGTTCCCCGCTTCCCCCTTCCGCGCCGCGACCGGTGGCGGGGGTGGTGGGGATGGGGTGAGCTGGGAGGCGTCCCCCTGCTGTATCCGGAGGAGCCCCCCATGACCATCCCCGTCGAGCTGCTCAGCGACCCGACCGTCCGCGCCTTCGTCACTGCGCTCAACGCGGGTGACCGCGCCGCCTTCCAGGCGCTGCTCGCCCCGGGCGCGACCATGTCCGACGACGGGTCCGACCGGAACGTCGACGACTGGACCGAGCGCGAGGTCTTCTCCTCCGGCGGGTACATGGACGTCGAGTCGCAGGACGAGGACGGCCGCTCGCTCATCGCCCGCTATCGCAACGACACCTGGGGCGAAATGCGGACCGCCTGGCGCTTCGACGTCCAGGACGGGAAGATCAGCCGGTTCGAGACCGGGCAGGCGTAACCGGGCAGGTGTGACCGGACCGGGCAGGTGTGACCGGACCGGGCAGGCGTAGCCGGGCAAGCGTGATCGGGCAGGCGTAGCCGGGCAACGGTGACCGGGCAAGGGTGACCGGGCGGGTGTGACCGGGCCGGGTGTCGGGTTACTCCGGGATACGAGCCCCCGCGCCGCCCACCCGTACCCTCGCGTCCCCGGCCCGCAGCGTCACCGTCAGAACGCCCGGACGGCCCAGGTCCTCGCCCTGGTGGAGCGTGAGGACCGACTCCTCGGGTACCAGGCCGAGTTCGCGTACGTACGCGCCGAAGGCCGCTGCCGCCGCGCCCGTCGCGGGGTCCTCCACGACGCCGCCGACCGGGAACGGGTCGCGGACGTGGAAGACCGTGTCCGACGCGCGCCACGCCAGCTGAACCGTCGTCAGGTCGAGCCGCCGCATCAGCGCGGCCAGCCGGTCGAAGTCGTAGGCGAGGTCCGCCAGGCGCTCGCGGGTGGCGGCGCCCAGGACCAGGTGGCGGGCGCCCGCGTACGCGATGCGCGGCGGCAGGGCCGGGTCGAGGTCGGTGGCGGGCCAGTCGAGCGCGGCCAGCGCCTCCGCGAGGTCGTCGGGCGCGATGTCCTCGCTGTGCGGCTCGACGCTGGTGAGCGTGGCGCGCAGCACGCCCTCGTCGTCCGTGACCGTCACCGGGACCGTGCCGACGGGGGTCGCGAAGACCAGGTCGCCCGGGCCGATCCGCTCGGCGAGCGCCACCGCCGTCGCCACGGTCGCGTGACCGCAGAAGGGGACCTCGGCCCGCGGGCTGAAGTACCGGACCGTGAACGCGCGCCCCTTCTCGCCCAGGCCCTCGGGGGGCGCGGTCAGGAACGCGGTCTCGCTGTAGTCCAGCTCGGCGGCTATCGCGAGCATGTCGGCGTCGCCGAGCCCGGACGCGTCGAGGACGACCCCGGCGGGGTTGCCGCCGGCCGGGTCGGAGGAGAAGGCGGTGTAGCGCAGTACGTCTGTCATGCCGTGATCAACTCCGGCTGGGGGTGCGGGCATTCCCCGGGTGGAGAGGGAGGTGCGAGGGGGCACTCAGCCCCGCCCGATATACGGCATAGCCGTAGCCATCACCGTCGCGAACTGCACGTTCGCCTCCAGCGGCAGTTCCGCCATGTGCAACACCGTGCGGGCCACGTCCGCCGCGTCCATCACCGGCTCCACCGCCAGCTCCCCGTTGGCCTGCGGCACGCCCGTACGCATCCGGGCCGTCATGTCCGTGGCCGCGTTGCCGATGTCGATCTGGCCGACGGCGATCCGGTACGGGCGGCCGTCCAGCGAGAGCGCCTTGGTCAGGCCGGTCATCGCGTGCTTGGTCGCCGTGTACGCCACCGAGTGCGGCCTCGGCACGTGCGCCGAGATCGAGCCGTTGTTGATGATCCGGCCGCCCTGCGGGTCCTGCTCCTTCATCTGGCGGTACGCCGCCTGCGCGCACAGGAACGCCCCGTTGAGGTTGGTGTCGACGACATGGCGCCACGCCTCGTACGCCAGGTCCTCCACCGCGACCCCGCCGGGCCCGAACGTGCCCGCGTTGTTGAAGAGCAGGTCGAGCCGCCCGTACCGGTCCCGTACCGCCTCGAACAGGGCCGTCACCTCGTCCGGTGACGTCACGTCCGTACGGACGACGAGGACGTCGGCGTCGGCGCCGGCCAGCGCGGCCGTCTCCTCCAGGGGCTCGGACCGGCGGCCCGCCAGGGCCACCGACCAGCCCGCCGCGGCCAGGGTGAGCGCCACGGAGCGGCCGATGCCGGAACCGGCGCCGGTGACGACGGCGGTCTTGCGCGCTGCGGATGCGTTCATGGCCCGGAGCGTACGGGAGCGGCTTCGGCGCCGGGCCGGGTCGTCCGCGATGTGGTTCCGAGCACCCCGGCCGGGCTGAGAGCATGGATGCTTGAAACGACAACAAGGAGACGGGACGCGCATGGCGGAGAGCAGTCCGACGGCCGAGGCAGACATACCCGTACCGGTGCCCGTCGCCGCCGCCCGCCGCGCCGGGCTTCTGGTCACGCTCGTCCTCGGCGGCCTCACCGCGCTCCCGCCGCTCTCCATGGACATGTACCTGCCCGCGCTGCCCGAGGTCACCGGCGCGCTCCACGCGCCCGCCGCCACCGTGCAGCTCACGCTTACCGCCTGCCTGGCGGGCATGGCGCTCGGCCAGCTCGTCGTCGGGCCGATGAGCGACAAGTGGGGACGCCGCAGACCGCTGCTGGTCGGCATGGCCGTGTACGTGGTCGCCACCGCCGTCTGCGCCTTCGCGCCCGACGCCGGACTGCTCATCGCCTTCCGGCTGCTCCAGGGGCTGGCGGGCGCGGCGGGCATAGTGATCGCCCGCGCGGTGGTGCGCGACCTGTACGACGGCGTGGAGATGGCCCGGTTCTTCTCCACCCTGATGCTGATCTCCGGCGCCGCGCCCGTCGTGGCCCCCCTGATCGGCGGCCAGGTGCTGCGGGTCACCGACTGGCGCGGGGTGTTCGGGGTGCTCACCGCCGTCGGGCTGCTGCTCACGCTCTTCGTGTGGCGGTGTCTGGGCGAGACGCTGCCGCCCGAGCGGCGGCACGAGGGCGGGGTCGGCGAGGCCCTGCGCACCATGGGCTCGCTGCTCAAGGACCGCGTCTTCACCGGGTACGTGCTGGCCGGCGGGCTCGCGTTCGCCGCGCTCTTCTCGTACATCTCGGCCTCCCCGTTCGTGATCCAGGAGATCTACGGCGCCTCGCCGCAGACCTTCTCGCTGCTCTTCGGGCTCAACTCGGTCGGCCTGGTCGCCGCGGGGCAGATCAACGGGAAGCTGCTGGTGGGCCGGGTCAGCCTCGACAAGGTGCTGGCGTGCGCGCTGAGCGTGGTCGTCCTGGCGGCGGCGGCGCTGCTGGTGATGGTGTCCGGGGTGTTCGGGGACCCGGGCCTCGCGCCGGTCGCGGCCGGGCTGTTCGTGCTGATGTCCGCGATGGGGATGGCGACGCCCAACACGACGGCCCAGGCGCTGATGCGTACCCCGCACGCGGCGGGCTCGGCGTCCGCGCTGCTCGGGACGTCGTCGTTCCTGATCGGGGCGGTGGCTTCGCCGCTGGTGGGGATCGCGGGGGAGTCGACCGCGGTTCCGATGGCGGTGGTGCAGGTCGCCTCGGGCGTGGCGGCGCTGGTGTGCTTCCTGGTGCTGTGCAGGCCCTGGCAGCGCGCCGACGACGTGCCGCCCCGCCCGTAGAATCCCCAGGTGAACGAGAACGTGCGGGTCCCCGAAGTGCTGCGGTCGACGCTGGCCGGGCTGCTGGACGGGCTGCCGCCGTCGCAGGCCGCGCAGGCCGTCGACCGGCTCATCGCCAACTACCGGGGAGCCACCCAGACCCACGCCCCGGTGCTGCGCGACCGGTCCG
The DNA here is from genome assembly GCF_040639555.1 of Streptomyces sp. NPDC023838. Classification (NCBI taxonomy): domain Bacteria; kingdom Bacillati; phylum Actinomycetota; class Actinomycetes; order Kitasatosporales; family Streptomycetaceae; genus Streptomyces; species Streptomyces sp. NPDC023838. The sequence goes on along the minus strand of NZ_JBFAAD010000005.1, from coordinate 152,458 downwards.
ACGTGGCCGCGTACGCCGCGTACCGGATGCCCGCGACCTTCGAGGCGGTACGGTCGGCCCTCGGCGCCCTCCAGGACGCCGTGCCGGAGTGGGCCCCGGCCACCCACACCGACGTCGGCGGCGGCACGGGCGCGGCGAGCTGGGCCGTCGCGGAGGCGTGGGAGACCGCCACCACCGTCCTGGACTGGGCCGAGCCCGCGCTCGCGATCGGGCGTGAGCTGGCCGACGCCTCCGGCATCGAGGGCCTGGGCGCGATCCGCTGGGAGCGGGCCCGGATCGGCGCCGCGCTGAGCCTGGAGCGGACCGACCTCGTCACCGTCTCGTACGTACTGAACGAGCTCACCCCCGACGACCGCCGCGCCCTCGTGGACGCCGCCGCCCGCGCCGCGACCGGCGCCGTGGTCATCGTCGAGCCGGGCACCCCCGACGGCTACGCCCGGATCATCGAGGCCCGGGACCGGCTGATCGCGGCCGGGTTCACCGTCGCCGCGCCCTGCCCGCACAGCGCCGCCTGCCCGATCGAGCCCGGCACGGACTGGTGCCACTTCTCCGCCCGGGTCAGCCGCTCCTCCCTGCACCGGCAGGTCAAGGGCGGCTCCCTGGCGTACGAGGACGAGAAGTTCAGCTATGTCGCGGCGGTGCGGGGGGCGGCCGAGCCCGCCGTGAACCGGATCGTGCGGCGGCCCCAGATCCGCAAGGGGCAGGTGCTGCTCGACCTGTGCACGGCGGAGGAGGTGCTGCGGCGCGAGACGGTCACTAAGCGCCACGGCGCGCTGTACCGGGCGGCCCGGGACGCGGAGTGGGGCGACGGGTGGCCTCCGGCCGGGTAGGCCGTTTTCGCCCGCGGGCCGGTGGGGGGCTGGTCGCGCAGTTCCCCGCGCCCCTTGTCGGGCCCGGTGTTTGTCTGCGGGCTGTGTTGGGTTGCTCGCGCAGTTCCCCGCGCCCCTTACGTGCCGCTGCGCGGCATCCCCGGGGCGCCCCGCGGGGGCGCATCTACAGGGGCGCGGGGCTGTGGCATGTGCGGCTCCGCCGCGCGGGCGCGACCAGCCCCCACCGACCCGCAGACAACTCACCGCACCTAAACGCGCAGCTCCTGCGTGCAGCACTTCACGCTGCCCCCGCCCTTGAGCAGCTCACCGAGGTCCATCCCCACGGGAACGAACCCCCGCTCCCGCAGGGACGAGAACAGCCCCACCGCCCCCTGCGGCAGCAGCACATGGAGACCATCGCTCACCGCGTTCAGCCCCAGCGCCCCCGCATCCGACTCCGAGGCGATCACCGCGTCCGGGAAGAGCCGGGCGAGGACGGCCCGGCTGCCGGGCGAGAAGGCGCCCGGGTAGTACATGATCTCGTCGGCGGCGTCGTCCAGCACGCACAGGGCCGTGTCCAGGTGGTAGTAGCGCGGGTCGACGAGGTCAAGGCCGATCACCGGGCGGCCGAAGAACTCCTGGGCCTCGTCGTGCGAGAGCGGGCTGGAGCGGAAGCCGCGCCCGGCCAGCAGATAGGTGGCGGTGACGGCGAAGTCGCCCTCGCCCTCGTTGATGTGGGACGGCTCGTGGATCTCCGTGAAGCCGTGGGCGCGGAACCAGTCCAGATGTGCCTCGGCCTCCGCCTCCCGCTCGGGGTGGGCGAAGCGGGCGCCCAGCACCCGGCCGTCGATCACGGTGGCCCCGTTGGCGGCGAAGACCATGTCGGGCAGGTCGGGGCGGGGTTCGAGCAGCTCGACGGTGTGGCCGAGCGCCCGGTAGCGGTCGCGCAGGTCCTCCCACTGGGCGAGGGCGAGCGGCAGGTCGACGGGCTTGGCGGGGTCCATCCACGGGTTGATGGAGTACGTGACCTTGAAGTGTGCCGGTGGGCACATCAGATAGCGCCGGGGTCTGGCGACTCGGGGTGCACGGAGGTCACGGGTCTCACTGAGCAATGAGGGCTCCTCACGGACGACTTCGGCTGCACGCGCCGCATCTGCGGTGGTGGTCAGCCCATGGTGCGGCCTGCCCGCCGTTCGCGCAGTGATCCGTTCGGGTGTTTTTCGCCGCTTCACCCACCGTTGCCCTGCGCGCGCCCTTGACAGAGCCGGACCGCGCAGGCGAACAGAGACGATACGTTTCGCCTCGATGGCGCTAGGATCCCGGCATGGCGAACAAGGGGCAGGCGCCCGACTCCACCCGCCGCAGCGAGCGCTCGCGGCGCGCGATCTACGACGCGGCGCTCTCACTCGTCGGCGAGGTCGGGTACGCGAAGACGACCATCGAGGGCATCGCCGCCCGCGCCGGGGTCGGCAAGCAGACCATCTACCGCTGGTGGCCCTCGAAGGCGGCGGTCCTGCTGGAGGCGTTCGTCGACCTCAGCCGCCAGGCCGTCCAGGGCGAGGTGTCGCTGCCCGACACCGGGGACCTGGAGGCCGACCTCAAGCTGGTGCTGCGCGCCACCGTCGACGAGCTCAACGACTCCGCGACCGAGGCGCCGTACCGGGCGCTCGCGGCGGAGGGCGTCATGGACCCGGAGCTCGCCGCCGCGTTCGTGCAGAACCTCCTGGAGCCCCAGCTGAAGATGTACGTGGACCGGCTGCGCGCCGCGCAGGAGGCGGGCGAGGTACGGGCCGACGTCGACCCCCGTACCGCCCTGGAGCTGCTGGTCGGCCCGGTCTCGCACCGCTGGCTGCTGCGCACCCTGCCGCTCACCCACGCGTACGCGGACACCGTCGTCGAATACGCCCTGCGCGGACTGGCCCCCCGCTGAGGGCCCGGATCGGGGGGTACGGCCTCGGCGGACGCAGGATGGTGGGAGCATGGGGGAAGGTTCTCGCGGGGCAACGGTGAGGTGAGGGGATAGATGGGCGCGGAGTACGGGCGTTCCGGCAGCTCGGAGAGCAAGCTGTCCCGCTGGCTGCGCAGGCGTCCCAAGGACGCCCCCGGCGCCGACGAGGGCCGCCTCGGTCTGCTGCTCGCCGTCGCCGCCGCGAAGCTGCCGCTCGCCCCGGCCGCGTACCCCGCCGGCTACCGGTGCTCCTGTGAGCGCGTGGGCTGTCCGACCCCGGCGCGCCACCCGGTCTCCTTCGCCTGGCAGACGCAGTCGACCACCGACCGCGCCCAGATCGAGCGGTGGGCGCTGGGCCAGCCCGAGGCGAACTTCATCACGGCGACGGGCATGGTCCACGACGTCCTGGACGTGCCCCTCGAAGCGGGCCGCGAGGCCCTGGAGCGGCTGCTCGCCGAGGGCGTCGACGTCGGCCCGGTGGCCGAGTCGGGCGGCGTCGGCGACCAGGCGCGGATGCTGTTCTTCACGGCGACGCGGGGCACGCCGGAGGACGAGGACGAGTGGTGGCCCTGCGAGCTGGACTGCCACCCCGAGACGATGGACGAGCACCCGGGCCTGCGCTGGCACTGCCGCGGCAGCTACGTCCTGGTCCCCCCGGCTCGGTTGCCGGGCGACCACGAGGTGTCCTGGGTACGGGGCCCGGAACACGACCTGCCGGACCCCCTGACCCTCCTGGAAACCCTGACGGACGCGTGCGCCAGGCACGGAGTCGCGGACGCGCACGCGGTGGCCTGGCCCCTGGGCCGATAGCCCCTGCGGGGCGCGCTGTCGTCTGCGGGCCAGTGGGGGTTGGCCGCGCAGTTCCCCGCGCCCCTTTTCAGGCCGGGCCTTTGTCTGCGGCTGAGTGGGGGGCTGGTCGCGCAGTTCCCCGCGCCCCTTAAGTGCCGCTGCGCGGCACCCCCGGGGCGCATCTAAAGGGGCGTGGGGAACTGCGCGACCAGCCTCCACCGGGCCGCAGCCGAACGCGTAACCCTATTCGCCCTTGGCCGAGACCAGGCCCTGAAGGCGATTGATCACCGTGATGGGCCCCCGTCCCGCCGGCGGGACCAGCGCGGCGTCGTCGGACACCCGCTCCTTCGTCACGGTCGACCGGGCCTCCCCGGTCATCAGCGCCCGTACATCCGCGTTGATGTTCAGCCGCACCCCCTTCGCCGCGGTCTGCCGCTCGAAGTGGCGCGTGGCGAAGAAGACGAGCGCGCCGCCGTCCCGCGTGCGCAGCGCGAGGGGCGCGAAGTCGCCGGTGTCGAGCGGCTGGTCCACGTACTGCGTGGACATCCCCGGCAGGACCGCGTTCTTCTTGCGCAGCTCGCGCCACTGCGTGGTGTGCGGGCCGGGCGCGAAGCTCTCGGGGCGGCCGGCGCGCAGATACGACACGTACTGCTCGCTCAGATCCTTCGGCGCCACCGCCAGCCCCGCGTCGTCCGGCCGTACGGGCTCCGCCCAGCCGTCCTTGTCCGCGGTGAACGCCGGGACGTCCTTGGGGGCCAGGACCGAGAGGTGGGCCACCTTCCAGACGTCGTCCACACCGCCGCGTACGAACACCAGCAGCCAGCGCGTGTCCTCCGGGCCGGTGTCCTTGTCGCGGTTGGAGTCGGTGTCGGCGACGAACCAGCGCGGCCAGCCCGCCTTCCTGGGTATCGCGAACTTCGCGTCCGTCAGCTCCAGCGGCACGTGCTGCGGGTTGCCGCCCGGGTCGGTGACGTGCCGGGCCTTGAGGCCCGCCTGGTTGACCGCCCCGAGCGGGCCGGTGACCCGGCCCGCGTCGAGGGCCGGGTCGAAGGCCTTGTCGGCCTTGTTGTACGCGTCGGTGAAGTCCCTGAGCGCCTGTACGGCCTCAGCCCTGGTCGCCGACGGTACTACTTCCCGCTCGCCGTGCACCGTCACGCAGCCGCTCGCCGTCACCGTCAGTACGGTCACCGTCGCGAGCGCCGCCGCCAGCCGACTCACCCTGCTCATGGACTGCCTTCTGCCCCTCGTCCTTCGTGGCCCCGCCCTGCGGAGCCACCGCCCCCTTGGGCTTGGGGAACCCTACCGGGGCGAAGAACAGCGCGAGCGTGGGGATGAGGTACAGCGCCCACACCGTGACCTGGAGGACGGTCGGGTCGGGCTGGAAGTTGAAGACGCCCTTGAGGACCGTGCCGTACCAGCTGTCCGGCGGGATCGTGGAGCTGATGTCGAACGCCAGGCTCTTGATGCCGGGGATGAAGTCGGCTTCCTGCAGGTCGTGCACGCCGTACGCGAGCACGCCCGCCGCCACCACGACCAGCATCGCGCCGGTCCAGGTGAAGAACTTCGCCAGGTTGATCTTGAGCGCGCCCCGGTAGAAGAGCCAGCCCAGGAAGACCGCCGTGGCCAGGCCGAGGAGGGCGCCGATCAGCGGGTCGGTGTTGCCGCTGTCGGAGCCGGCCGCGTGCACCGAGGTCCAGACGAACAGCGAGGTCTCCAGGCCCTCCCGGCCCACCGCCAGGAACGCGGTGGCGACCAGGGCGCCGGTGCCGAGCCGCAGCGCCGCGTCCAGCTTCCCCTGGAGCTCGGACTTCAGGAACCGCGCGGTGCGCCGCATCCAGAAGACCATCCAGGTCACCAGGCAGACGGCGACGACCGACAGCGAGCCGCCGAGCGCCTCCTGCGCCTTGAACGTCATCTCCTGCGAGCCGAACTCCAGGCCCGCGCCGAAGCCCAGGGCGACCAGGACGGCGACGGAGATGCCGATCCAGATCGGCCGCAGCGCCTCGCGGTGACCCGTCTTGACCAGGTACGCGACGAGGATGCAGACGACCAGACTGGCTTCGAGACCCTCGCGCAGGCCGATCAGATAATTGCCGAACATTCGTTTCCCCTCAGCCCTCGGCCGATCAGCTGAACAGTGCCCGGCCCCACCAGTCATCCTTGTCGCGGACGCCCGGAGGGACGGCGAAAATCGCCGAACTCACATGCTGGATGTACTCGTTGAGCGCGTCGTGACGCGCCAGGCTGCGCTGTACGGGAAGGAAGCCCTTGCGGACGTCCCGCTGGTAGGCGAGGAAGAACAGGCCGGCGTCCAGGCGGCCGAGGCCGTCCGTGCCGTCGGTGAAGGAGTAGCCGCGGCGCAGGATGGTCGCGCCGCCGTTGGAGTCCGGGTGCGCGAGGCGCACGTGGGCGTCCGGCTTCATCGCCTTCAGGAACGGCTCGTCGCGCTCCTTGGCCTTGCCGACCGGGGCGCCCTCGCCCTTGTCGCGCCCGAAGACGTCCTCCTGCTCCTGGAGACCGGTGCGGTCCCAGGCCTCGATGTGCATCCGGATGCGGCGGGCCACCAGGTAGGAGCCACCGGTCATCCAGGGCGAGCCGTCCTTCTCGCCGACCCAGACGTGCTTGTCCAGGGCGGCGGCGTCGGTGCCCGACACGTTCCGGGTGCCGTCCTTGAAGCCCATCATGTTGCGCGGGGTCTGCGCCTCGGGCGTGGTGGACGACGTCTTGCCGAAGCCCAGCTGCGACCAGCGCACCGCGGCGCGGCCCATGGCGATCCGGGCCAGGTTGCGGATCGCGTGCACCGCCACCTGCGGGTCGTCCGCGCACGCCTGGACGCACAGGTCGCCGTCGCTGCGGGCCGGGTCCAGGTTGTCGTGCGGGAACTTCTCGATGTCGACGAGCGCCTCGGGCCGCTTGCCCTCCAGGCCGAACCGGCCCTTGGCGAAGAGCGAGGGGCCGAAGCCGACCGTCAGGGTCAGCCGGGACGGCTTGAGGCCGAGCGCCTCGCCGGTGTCGTCCGGCGGCGCCTCGGCGAGCCCGCCGTAGGCGCCCTCGCCGACCGTCTGGCCCGCGGTCATCCGCGCCGCGGCCGCCGTCCAGTCCTTGAGGAGCTGGACCAGCTCCGCGCGGTCCTTGGTGGTCACGTCGAACGCGGCGAAGTGCAGCCGGTCCTGGACCGCGGTGGCGATACCGGCCTGGTGGGCCCCGTAGAACGGCACGGCCGCGCCGGACTCGGCGGCGGGCACCGCGTCGCCGCCGTCGCCGCGTACGGCCGCGACGGCGCCGCCCGCGGCGGCCGCCCCCAGGGCGAGCCCCGCGCCGCCCCAGCCGAGCAGGGAACGCCGGGACGGGGCCGAGGACGTGCTGTCCCCGGCGGAGTCGGCGGTGGTGCCGGTGCCGGCGTCGGTGGTGTCGCTCATGGCGGAGCCCCTCCTGTTCGTTCTGCTTGTGGGGTTACTTGGCGACGGCCGCGGCGAGCTTGGAGAGCGGCTCGCTGAGCGCGTTCACGCCGTCGGACAGCGCCTTGCGCTCGCTCGCGCCGACCTTGTCGTACGCGGTGAAGTCGTAGGAGTTCTTGTCCGCGCGGTACTTGTCGAGCTGGGCCTCGATCGCCGCGAACTGCTTGTCGAGCTCGCTGGTCAGCGCCGGGTCGTTCTTCGAGGCGACCGGCTTGAGCAGCTGGTACGCCTGCTGCGCGCCCTCGACGTTGGCCTTGAAGTCGATCAGGTCGGTGTGGCTGTAGCGCTCTTCCTCGCCGGTGACCTTGCCGGTGGAGACCTCGTCCAGGAGCTCCTTGGCGCCGTTGGCCATCGAGGTCGGGGTGATCTCGGCGGTGCCGACGCGCTTGGCCCAGTCCGCGATGTCCGTGGAGAGCTGGACGCCCAGCTTCTTCTCCTCGTCACCGATCTTGCCGTCGGCCCACAGCGCCTTCTCCAGGCGGTGCCAGCCGGTCCACGTCTGGCCCTTCTCCAGGCCGTCCTCGCGGGTGTCGGTCTTCGGGTCGATGTCACCGAAGGACTCCGCGACCGGCTCGGTGCGCTCCCAGCCGATGCGCGAGGGCGCGTACGCCTTCTTCGCGCCCTCGACGTCGCCGGCGGCGATCGCCTCGGTGAAGGTCTTCAGCTTGGGCAGCGTCTCGTCGGCCTGCTGCTGCACGTACTTGCGGTACTCGGCCACGGCCGCGTCCAGCTTCGGGTCGCGCTTGGGGGTCTGGCCGCCGCCGGTCACGGTGACCTTCTGGCGGATGCCGTCGCCCTTCATGCCGGGCTTGCAGGCGATCTGGTACGAGCCGGCCTTCACCTCGGCGGTGAGGTTCTGCTTGAGGCCCGGGCCGATGTTCTCGCGCTCGGCGACGATGCGGTCGTCCGGGAAGAGCAGGTAGACCTCGGTGACCTTGGAGCCCTTGTTCTCGATGGCGAACTGCACGTGGCCTGCCGCGAACTCGGTCTTCGACAGCTTGCAGGCGTCGTCGGACGCGGTGACCTGGATCGCCCCGTCCGTGCTCTTGGAGTCGCTCTTCGAGGAGCAGCCCGTGACGGCGGCCAGAGCCGCCACGGTCGTGGCGGCGGTGACTACGGAGAGACGGACGGCTCGCATACGGGGCTCCACACTGGTTTCGGTCAGGGGGTGAGGCGGACCTAACTTAACCGAGGCTTACCTGACCGATACCCATCGGGTCAGTGATTCAGCTCTCACCCCGGTCCGGGTGAGGGCCGTCGATAACAGGCCAATCACAAGAGGGCCATGGCAGGGTCAAGGGACGGTCAAGCGCCGCTGCGTGGACCATGATCCGCGGGTTCACTCCGGGCTCACACGCCAGCGCCTGGCCGATTTCTTGCGCCCCCGCACGCTCCTTTGCGCCCCCGTGACTCCGTACAGGCTCCGGCTCGGCTGCGCGGGTGTTGTTGAATGCCGGGGTGACCGAAAACGGCGTACCCGGCGTGCTCATCGACGTACTCAGGGTCTTCTGCGGCCCCGACGGGCGTCACGGCAACGCCCTCGGCGTGGTGCGCGAGGGCTCCGCGCTGCCCGACGAGGCGGCCCGGCAGGCGCTGGCCAAGGAGCTCGGCTTCAGCGAGACGGTGTTCGTCGACGACCCCGAGCGGGGCGCCGTCGACATCTACACGCCCGGCCTGCGCCTCCCCTTCGCGGGACATCCGCTGGTCGGGGTGGCGTGGCTGCTCGACATAGACGTACTGGAACTGGCCGTCGGGGACGTCTTCGCGCGCCAGGACGGCGAGTTCACCTGGATCACCGCCCGCCCGGAGTGGGCCCCGCCGCGCACCCTGCGCCAGTACGCCTCGGCCGCCGAGGTGGACGCGCTGGAGGTGCCGGAGCCGGGGGAGTGGGTGTACGCCTGGGGCTGGCAGGACGAGGCGGCGGGCCGGGTCCGGGCGCGGGCGTTCCCGGGCCGGGGCGACGGCGTGGACGAGGACGAGGCGACGGGCGCGGCCGCGCTGCTGCTTGCGGCCCAGCTGGGCCGGGCCCTGAACATCACCCAGGGCCGAGGCTCCCAGCTGCTCACGGCCCCGAACCCGGACGGCACGATCGAACTCGCGGGCAGGGTCAAGCTGGAGCGCACGCTGACGCGCGAGGGCTGAGGCGCCGAGGGGCCCCGGTGCCCCTTCTGGGGACCCGCCCGCCCCTTCTGGGGACCCGCCCGCCCCTTCTGGGGGCCCGCAGGGCCCTTTAAGGGGCGCGGGGCTGTGACGTTGTGCGGCTCCGCCGCGTGGGCGCGACCAGCCACAACGGACCCGCACCCGAAAAACCGGCCCCCCGCGGAGCGCTACGCGCTGAGCGGGAACTCGGCCCCCAGCTCTCGGAACACCGCCGTGTTCAGCGCGAACGCCCGCCGGCACTCCTCGACCACCCGCTTCTTCTCCAGCTCGTCCGCGTCCACCGCGTCCAGCAGCGCCCGGTAGTCCCGCTTGAACGCGGCCGGGTTGGGGATCGCCTCGAACACGTAGAACCGCACACCGTCGCCCTTGCGCGCGAACCCCCACGTCCTCTCCGCCCGGTCGCGGATGATCTGCCCCCCGGAGAGGTCACCCAGATACCGCGTGTAGTGGTGCGCGACGTACCCCGCCGGCCAGGTCACCGCGCATTCGCGCACCCGGGCCGCGTACGCCCGGGTCGAGGGGAGCGCGGTCGCGGTCCGCTGCCAGCCCGCGCCCCGCAGATGCGTGAGGTCCCGCTCCAGCGCGGCCGTACGCATCAGCTCGGGCCGTATGAACGGTCCCGCCACCGGGTCGCGGCGCAGCGCCCCCGCGCCCTCCTCCAGGGCCTGGTACACGAACCACAGCTGCTCGGTGTAGCGGGCGTACGCGTCGACGCCGAGCCGTCCGCCGAGCAGGGCGGTCATGAAACCGGAGGTCTCCGCCTCGGTGTGCTGGTCGTGCGAGGCCGTGCGGATGAGGGTGGAGAAGGGCGTGACCAAGGCGTGCCTCCGGAGACCGAGGGGGACGGGAACCAGCCGCGATCCTGCTGCTCAGGCTTGCCCGAGCCCAGTTCCCGACATCCTGTCGGTAAAGGTGTACCCCGCCCCGCGGTCAGGGCAACGTGAGGATCTCCGCGCCCGTCTCCGTCACCACCAGTGTGTGCTCGAACTGGGCGGTCCGCTTCCGGTCGCGGGTGACGACCGTCCAGCCGTCCTCCCACATGTCGTACTCGTGCGTGCCCAGCGTCAGCATCGGCTCGATGGTGAACGTCATGCCCGGCTTGATCACGGTGGTGGCGTGCGGCGCGTCGTAGTGCGGCACGATCAGGCCGGAGTGGAAGGCGGTGCTGATGCCGTGCCCGGTGAAGTCGCGCACGACGCCGTAGCCGAAGCGCTTGGCGTACGACTCGATGACGCGCCCGATGATGTTGATCTGGCGGCCGGGCTTGACGGCCTTGATGGCGCGGTTGAGCGACTCCCTGGTCCGCTCGACCAGCAGCTTCGACTCCTCGTCGACGTCGCCGCAGAGGTAGGTGGCGTTGTTGTCGCCGTGCACGCCGCCGATGTACGCGGTGACGTCGAGGTTCACGATGTCGCCGTCGTTCAGGACCGTGGAGTCCGGGATGCCGTGGCAGATGACCTCGTTGACCGAGCTGCACAGGGACTTCGGGAAGCCCCGGTAGCCCAGCGTCGAGGGGTACGCCCCGTGGTCGCACATGTACTCGTGCGCGACCCGGTCGAGCTCGTCGGTGGTCACGCCCGGCGCGATGAGCTTGGCGGCCTCCTCCATCGCGCGGGCGGCGATGCGGCCCGCGGTCCGCATGAGCTCAATCGTTTCGGCGGTCTGCACCTCGGGGCCGGTGTACGGCGTGGGCATGGGCTTCCCGACGTACTCGGGGCGCCGGATGTTCCCGGGGACGGTGCGGGTGGGAGAGAGCTCCCCTGGTACGAGCAGCGACTGGCCAGACATGCGGGCGAGTCTATCGAGCCGCGTTGGGGCAGCATGGTCCAAGAGGAAGGAGCACCTGATGGCGCTGTTCAAGAGACGCACGGCGGGCAAGCCCGGCGAGTGGTACTACTGCCTGACCCACCACAAGGTCGAGGAGGGCCCGGAGTGCCCGGCCAAGGACCGCTTCGGCCCGTACGGCAGCCGCGAGGAGGCCGAGCACGCCATGGAGACCGCCCAGGAGCGGAACCTGGAGTGGGAGACGGACCCGAAGTGGCATGACAAGGAGGGCCGCCCGGACGCCTGACCGGGGCGAAGGCCGACAGGGGGGCGCGCCCCGGCGGGCTCACCACCGCGCCGGCGGTCGCACCACTGTGCCGGCGGTCGCACCACTGTGCCGGCGGTCGCACCACCGCGCCGGCGGGCTCACCACCGCGCCGGCGGGGGCGCCGTCAGCTGGTCCGCCAGGCGGGACAGCCGGTCGCGGAACCGCCGTCGCCCCCGCTGCACCGGCAGCCCGTTCTCACCCGCCGCCGCGCTCACCAGGTGCTGCACCGTGTCCAGGTCGACCTCCGCACCCGGCGGCACCGTCAGCGACTCGTGGACCAGGCCCCGCACCGCCGGGTCGCCCCCGTCGAGCGCGAGCACCCGCGCCCCGGCCCGCCGGGCGTCGTGGACCCGCTCCAGGAGCCCGCCGTCCGGCCGCTCCGGCGCCACCACGAGCAGCGTCTCGCCCCGCCCGGCCGCCTCCAGGCGCCCGAGCCCGACGGACAGATGCGGGCCGCGGCCCGGCTCGACCCGGTGCCGTACCAGCGTGGGGGTCAGTTCGGGGACCCCCGACCACGCGGCCTCGTCGGTCAGATGCGCCGCCAGGTGCCACGGCTCGTACGCCTCGGTCCCCACAAGCAGCAGCCCCCCGCCGTTCGGCACCACCGACCCCCGCAGCACCCCCGCGAACCGGCGGGTGCCCCGCAGCCACTCCGTCCCCGCGAGGACTTCCCGCAACAGCGCGACGCGTACGGCATCCATGGCCCGGCATCCTGCCGCACCGCACGCCCCGGCGGGCCGCATCGGCCGCTCCTCACCCGAACGGGACCGGCTCCGCCCTCGTGACGCCCCGTCACACGTGGCGGCGCCCGGCCCGGCCCTGGCGCGTACCACCGGGTAACGCCCGGCGTAAAGTCGCTCCATGACTTCCACTGACAACGCTGAGAACACCCCGAAGCCCGCCGCCAAGGACCCCTGGGACCTGCCCGACGTCTCCGGCCTGGTCGTCGGCGTGCTCGGTGGCACGGGTGACCAGGGGCGCGGGCTCGCCTACCGGCTGGCCCGGGCGGGCCAGAAGGTGATCATCGGCTCGCGGGCCGCCGAGCGCGCCCGGGCCGCCGCCGACGAGCTGGGGCTCGGCGTGGAGGGCGCGGACAACGCCGAGTGCGCGCGCCGCAGCGACATCGTGATCGTCGCGGTCCCGTGGGACGGGCACGCCAAGACGCTTGAGGCGCTGCGCGAGGAGCTGGCGGGCAAGCTCGTCGTGGACTGCGTCAACCCGCTCGGCTTCGACAAGAAGGGCGCGTACGCCCTGAAGCCCGAGGAGGGCAGCGCCGCCGAGCAGGCCGCCGCCCTGCTGCCGGACTCACGGGTCACGGCCGCCTTCCACCACCTCTCGGCGGTGCTCCTCCAGGACGCCTCGATCGAGGAGATCGACACCGATGTGATGGTGCTCGGCGAGAGCCGCGCCGACACCGACCTGGTGCAGGCGCTGGCCGCCCGTATCCCCGGCATGCGCGGCGTCTTCGCGGGCCGACTGCGCAATGCCCACCAGGTGGAGTCGCTGGTCGCCAATCTGATCTCGGTCAACCGCCGCTACAAGGCGCACGCCGGCCTGCGCGTGACCGACGTGTAGGTCCGCCGTGCGGGCCGGCACGGGGCATGGGGGACACTGGACGGGCATCAGCGCCGTACCCGGACAGGAGCCGACCCCCATGCCCCGCCTCGCTCTGTACGCCCTCGTCGTCTGCGCCCTCGCGGTCGCCGCCGCTGTGGTCTCCTTCGTCCAGGGCAACTGGACCGGCGTCGTCTGGATCCTGCTCGCCGGGCTCTCCTCCAACATGGCCTGGTACTACCTGCGCAAGGCGAAGGCCGAGGGCCGGCGGGCCGCCGCCGTCAGCCGGTGAGCGACGGGATGTCCGGCGTGCCCTGCCAGAAGCGGTAGAGGCGCTGGCCCCAGTAGGTGTCGAACTCGGTGACGCCGAGGCCGCGCAGGATCGAGTGGATCGCGTCGAAGAACACGTCGTTCACCGACGGCAGCCACAGGAACGCGAAGACCGCGAGCAGCCCGAAGGGCGCGAACGGCTCGATCTGGCGGCGCACCCCGTGTGAGAGCCACGGCTCGATCACCCCGTACCCGTCCAGGCCCGGGACCGGCAGGGAGTTCAGGATCGCCGCCGTGACCTGGAGCAGCGCCAGGAACGCCAGCGCGTAGCGGAACTCGGCGGGCACGCCGTCCAGCGCGTGCAGCCAGAACGGGGCCGTGCAGACCACCGCGAAGAGCGCGTTGGTGAGCGGGCCCGCCGCCGAGATCAGGCTGTGCTTCCAGCGGCCCCGGATCCGGCCGCGCTCGATGAACACGGCACCGCCGGGCAGACCGATGCCGCCCATGATCACGAAGATCACCGGCAGCACGATCGACAGCATCGCGTGCGTGTACTTCAGCGGGTTGAGCGTCAGATAGCCCTTGGCGCCGACCGAGATGTCACCGCCGTGCAGCGCGGTGCGGGCGTGCGCGTACTCGTGCAGGCACAGCGAGACGATCCAGGCGCCCGTCACGAAGAGGAAGACGGCGAGGCCCGGCACGTTCGAGAACCCCGTCCACACCGCCCATCCCGCGACCGCCGTGACGGCGACGATCCCCAGGAAGACCGGGCTGATCCTCCGGTCGCTGCGACGCGAGGTGGCGGTGGCCATGTGCGGGGCTCCCGGGGTGGAGGGGCGGTCGGACGGCCCCGACCGTACAGGTGATACCCCGGGAACGTCCGGCGATCCCTGCCGAGTTCCACCCCTGGCCACCCTCTCGCTGCCGGGAGTTGGCGGGAGTTGGCGGGCGGCGACACGGGGACTGCGCACGTCACGGAGAATGGGGCCGTGCGCTACCGGATTATCGGCACCACCCAGCTGTTGAACCCCGAAGGAACGGCGGTCGCCGTCGGCGGGGCGCGGCTGCGCGCCCTGCTGACCGTGCTCGCCCTGCGCCCCGGCCGTACGGTCCCGGTGGGCCTGCTGGTCGACGAGGTGTGGACCGGCGAGCCGCCCGCCGACGCGGCCGGTGCGCTCCAGGCACTGGTCGGGCGGCTGCGGCGGGTGGTCGGGCACAGCGCGATCGCCTCGGTGGAGGGCGGCGGCTACCGTCTCGACGCCGAGCCGGACGACATCGATCTGTACCGGTTCGAGCGACTGGCCGGGGACGGCACCCGCGCCCTGGAGCAGGGCGACCCCGCCAAGGCCCTGTCCCGGCTCGACGACGCGCTGGCGCTGTGGACCGGGCCGGTCCTCGCCGATCTGCCCGACCGCATGGCCGAGGCGGCCCGCTGGGAGGCCCGCCGCCTCGACGCCCGCCGCGCCCGCCTGGCCGCCGCGCTCGCCCTGGGCCGGGCCGAGGAGACGCTGCCCGAGCTGGCCGCGCTCTGTGCCGACCACCCGCTCGACGAGCCGCTGCACGCGCTGCGCATCCGCGCCCTGCGCGCGGCGGGCCGCACGGCCGAGGCGCTCGCCGCGTACGAGGACGTCCGCCGCACCCTCGCCAACCGCCTCGGCACCGACCCGGGCCCCGAACTGCGGGCGCTGCACGGGGAGTTGCTGCACACCCCGGACGCGCCGGCCGCCGAGGCGCCCGCCGCGCCGTCCGCCGCCCGCCCCGCCGCCCCCGGCAACCTGCGCGCCCGGCTCACCTCCTTCGTCGGGCGCGAGGCCGACATCGAGACGATCCGGGGGGACCTGGGCGGCGCGCGGCTCGTGACGCTGCTCGGGCCCGGCGGGGCCGGGAAGACCCGGCTCTCCCAGGAGGTGGCCGAGGCCGCCGGCGCGGCCGGGGACGGCTGGCCCGACGGCGTGTGGCTGGCCGAGCTGGCCCCGGTGGCCGACCCGGCGGCCGTGCCCGCCGCCGTCCTCACCTCGGTCGGAGCCCGGGAGACCGTGCTGCACGGCGCCGGTGCCGAGGAGCTGCGGGCCGCCGACCGCACCGGCGGCGACCCGCTCGTCCACCTCGCCGCGCACTGCGAGCGCCGCCGCATGCTGCTGCTCCTGGACAACTGCGAGCACGTGATCGACGCCGCCGCCGGGCTCGCCGAGTATCTGCTGGCTCGCTGCCCGGGGCTGACCGTCCTCGCCACCAGCCGGGAGCCGCTGGGCGTGCCGGGCGAGCTGGTGCGGCCGGTGGAGCCGCTGCCGGCTCCGGTGGCGCTGCGGCTGCTCGCGGAGCGGGGCGCGGCGGCGCGGCCGGGCTTCCGGGTGGAGGACGACCCGGGGGCGGCCGCCGAGATCTGCCGCCGGCTCGACGGTCTGCCGCTGGCGGTGGAGCTCGCCGCCGCCCGGCTCCGTATGCTGACGCCTCGTCAGATCGCGGACCGGCTCGACGACCGGTTCCGCCTGCTGACCAGCGGCAGCCGTACCGTACTGCCGCGCCAACAGACCCTGCGCGCGGTCGTCGACTGGTCCTGGGACCTCCTGGAGGAGCCGGAGCGCACGGTCCTGCGCCGCCTCTCCGTCTTCGCGGGCGGCTGCGACCTGGCGGCGGCGGAGGAGGTCTGCGCCGACGGCGCAGGCCCCGCGGCGCGGGAGGTCCGCGCGGACGGCCCGGCCGGTGTCGCCGCCCTCGACGTCGCCCCGCTCCTCGGCTCCCTCGTCGACAAGTCGCTGGTCGTCGCCGCCCCCGCGGACGGCGGCGAGATGCGCTACCGGCTCCTGGAGACCGTCGCCGAGTACGCGGCGGAGCGGCTCGACGACGCCGGGGACCGGAGCGCCACCGAGCGCCGCCACCTCGTGCACTACCGCGAACTGGCCCGCACCACCGACCCCCTGCTGCGCGGCCGCGGACAGCGCGCCGCGGTCGAGTTCCTGGAGCGGGAGTACGAGAACCTGCGCACCGCGCTGCGCCGGGCGGTGGACCTCGGCGACGAGCAGGAGGCGCTCTGCCTGGTGCACGCGCTGGCCGGGTACTGGCACATGCGCGATCTGCGCGGCGAGTCCCGCCGCTGGTGCGGGGCGGTCGCGGAGCTCGGCCCCGACCCGTTCGCGCCGCCCGCCGAGCCCGCGCCGCCGGTCTTCGCGCGCTGCACCGACAGCCCGCCGCCCATGGAGCCCGACGTGCTCCAGGAGGCCCGGCGCGGGGTGCGGCTGTTCCTGCTCGCCTCCATGGACCACACCGGCGACGACTGGACGACGCCCGAGGCGAAGGAGCGGCTGCGCGCCATCGTGGACGTCTACCGGCCGGGGCTGCCGCAGACCTGCCGGATGCCCGGCGCGCTCTGGTTCTTCCCCGTCCTCCTCACCAGCGACGCGGACACGTTCAGGGAACTGCTCGACGCGACCGTACGGGCCTGTGAGGAGTTCGGTTACGAATGGGAGCTCGCCAACGCCCTCCAGATGCGGGCCAACGTCCTCGCCAATCGCGGCGACTGGGGCGGTGAGGCGACCCGCGACGCCGAGGCGGGCCTTGACATCTTCCGGCGCCTCGGCGACGACTGGGGCGCCGCGGAGGCGCTGTCCGCCCGCGCCGAGGCCCGGGAGCGCAGCGGCCGGTTCGCGCTGGCCGGCGAGGACTACGCCGAGGCCGTGCGGTACGCCGAACGGCTCGGCGCCCAGGCACAGGTGTCGCTCCTGAAGGCGCGCCTGGCCTCCGTACTGCTGGAGACCGGCGAGGGCGAGCGCGGCGAGGCGATGCTGCGCGGGATCCTCGACGCGGGCCGCCAGGCCGGGTACGAGGCGCAGCCCGCGGCCCGGATGTTCCTCGCGATGTGGCTGGGCCGCACCGAGCGGCAGGCGGAGGCCCGGGCGCAGATCGAGCTGCTGATGGAGGAGTTCAAGTCGAGCAACCTCTCGCTCTTCGAGGGCTTCGTGCTCGGCCTGCGGGGCTGGCTGGAGAACCTGGAGGGCGCCTATGACAAGGCTCTGGTGGACGGCCGAGCCGCGCTGGCCCGGGGCCTCGAACCGATGTCCCGGATGGTCGCGCCCCAGATGATCCCGGTGCACCTGCTCTCCGTCGCCTGGTCGTGGGCCGGGCTGGCGGAACCCGGCGAAGCCGGCGCCGGGGCCGCCGCCGGCGCGGCGCGGCTGATCGGCGCGCACGACGCCCTGATGCCGGCGGTCCACGTCGCCACGCCCTGGGAGGTGGAGCAGCGGGACAGGGTGGAGGCGATGGTCCGCCCGCTGCTCGACGCCGCCGCCTACGACGCCGCGTACGCCGAGGGCGGCGGCCTCTCCCTGGAGGAGGCCGCCGCCCTGGCACAACGCGAACGGGAGTGAGGGGCGCCGTCAGGCCCGATGGCCTGCCTGACGGCTCGTCAGGATCAGACCCGGTGGCCTGCCTGACGGCTCGTCATGATCAGGTCCGCTTGCGGAACTTGGCGACCGCCAGCGGAGCCGTCACCGCGGTGATCGCGACCGCCCAGCCCAGCGTCATCAGCGCCGAGTGGGCCACCGGGCCGCCGTTGACCAGGTTGCGGGCGGCGTCCGCGAGGTTGGAGAGCGGGTTGTAGTCCGTGAAGGTCTGCAGCCAGCCCGGCATCGTGGTCGGCTTCGCGAAGATCGAGGAGCCGAACTGCAGCGGCATCAGCACCAGCATCGCCACTCCCTGGACGGCCTGCGCCGTCTTCATGGTGAGACCCAGCAGGATGAAGATCCACATCAGCGAGGCGCCGAACACCAGGGACAGGCCGACCGCCGCGAGCAGCTCGAACACCGAGGTGTGGATGGACAGACCGAGGATGAAGCCCATGATCAGCAGGATCGAGGTGGCGACGACCATGCGGCCGATCTCGACCACGATCTTGGCGATCAGGACCGACGACCGGGCGATCGGCATGGTCCGGAACCGGTCCATGACGCCCTTCTTGAAGTCGTCGTTGATGCCGGTGCCGACAGCCATCGCGATGTTCAGGCCCTGCATCGCCATCAGGCCCGGGATCAGGTAGTTGACGTACGCGTCCTGGTTGCCCTTGCCGGAGACCGCGCCGCCGAACACGTACACGAACAGCAGCGTGAAGATGATCGGCATCAGCACGGCGTCGAACATCGACTCCGGGTCCTGCTTGATCTGGAGCGCGTTGCGGCGCACCAGGGCGCCTATGTGGCGCAGATTGGCGCGCGGGCCGATCCGGCTGTCGGCGTCCGTGACGGGCGGGCGGATGCCGGTCGGCGCCTTCGCGGGGGCCTTGGCGGTGGTGGCGGTGCTCATGCCGCGACCTCCTCGATCGTGTCGTCGCTCTCGGACTCCTGGAGGGTGGGCTTCTGACCGGTGATGGCCAGGAACACCTCGTCCAGGCTGGGCAGATGGGTGCCTATGTGGGCGATGCCGAAGCCGCGGGCGCCCAGCAGACCGACCACGGCGGTCAGCTGCTCGTCGCTGAGGATCGGCACGTTCAGCAGACCCTCGTCGGGGACGGCCTGGGTGCCGGAGACCCCGTCCAGACCGGCCTCGGTGATGGCGCGGGCCATCGCGCCCAGCTGGGCCGGGTCGGCGGGCCGGATCTGCAGGGTGCGGCCGCCGACCTTCGCCTTCAGCTCGTTGATGCCGCCCTTGGCGATGACCTTGCCGCGGTCGATGACCGTCAGCTCGTTCGCCAGCTGCTCGGCCTCTTCCATGTACTGGGTGGTGAGCAGCACCGTGGCGCCCTCGGCCACCATCCGCTGGACCTCGTCCCACACCTCGTTGCGGGTGCGCGGGTCGAGACCGGTGGTCGGCTCGTCCAGGTAGAGCACGGCCGGGCGGCCGATCATCGAGGCCGCGAGGTCGAGGCGGCGGCGCATGCCTCCCGAGTAGTTCATCGCGGGCCGCTTTGCCGCCTCGGTGAGCGAGAACCGCTCCAGGAGCTCGTCGGCGCGGGCCCGGGCGTCCTTGCGGGACAGATCGAGCAGCCGCCCGATCATGTACAGGTTCTCCCAGCCCGACAGCTTCTCGTCCACCGAGGCGTACTGCCCGGTGAGGCCTATGGTGCGGCGCAGCTGGCGGGGCTGCTTCACCACGTCGTACCCGGCGACGGTGGCGGTGCCGGCGTCCGGCACGATGAGGGTGGACAGGCAGCGGACGAGGGTGGTCTTGCCGGCGCCGTTGGGCCCCAGGACTCCGAGGACCGTGCCCTCGCGGACGTCCAGGTCCACGCCGTCCAGCGCCTTGGTGTCGCCGAAGTGCTTCACCAGCCCCCGCACCGTGACGGCGTTGGCCGCGCCGCCTTCGGGGTTGTTGTCGATTCGCGTCATGACCACCAAGGTGCCAGGCGCCACCGACAATCCACCGACAG
The DNA here is from genome assembly GCF_040639555.1 of Streptomyces sp. NPDC023838. NCBI lineage: Bacteria > Bacillati > Actinomycetota > Actinomycetes > Kitasatosporales > Streptomycetaceae > Streptomyces > Streptomyces sp. NPDC023838. Next base: position 133,020 of record NZ_JBFAAD010000005.1, on the reverse strand, counting down.
CTTGCCTACAGACGCCGACAGCCCGCCGACACGTGGGTGCCGACGGGCCGCCGTGCCCCCTGGGCGGGGGCTGTGACATGCGCGGTTGCGCCGCGTGGGCGCGTTCGGCCGCAGCCGAACGACAGCGCCCGCGTCGCTCAGTGGAAGGTGTGCTCCTCGGCCGGGAACGCCCCGCCGACGACCTCTCCGGCGAACTCCTTGGCCGCGTCCGCCAGGACGCCCCGCATGTTCGCGTACTGCTTGGTGAACCGCGGCACCTTGCCACCCGTCAGCCCGACCATGTCGGTGTAGACGAGCACCTGCGCGTCGCACTCCACGCCCGCCCCGATCCCCACGGTGGGGATGTGCAGCGAGCGGGTGATCTCGGCGGCCACCTCGGCCGGTACGAGTTCGAGCACCACCGCGAACGCGCCCGCGGACTCCGCGGCCTTCGCGTCGCGCAGCAGCTGGTGGGCGGCCTCGTCGGAGCGGCCCTGCACCCGGTAGCCCATGGCGTTCACGGACTGCGGCGTCAGGCCCAGGTGGGACATGACGGGGATGCCGGACTGCACCAGCAGCTCGGTCTGGGCCAGCGAGCGCTCGCCGCCCTCCAGCTTGACGGCCCCGACCCCGGTCTCCTTGATCAGGCGGGTGGCGCTGCGGAGCGCCTGCACCGGGCCCTCCTGGTAGGTGCCGAACGGCAGGTCCGCGACGACGAGGGCGCGCTTGGTGCCCCGTACGACGGCGGCGGACAGCATGGCGATCTCGTCGAGCGTGACCGGGACGGTCGTCTCGTAGCCCAGGTGGCAGTTGCCCATCGAGTCGCCGACGAGGAGGACGGGAATCCCGGCCTCGTCGAAGACGGACGCGGTCATCGCGTCGTACGCGGTGAGCATGGGCCACTTCTCGCCCCGGGCCTTGGCGGAGGCGATGTCGTGGATCGTGACGCGGCGCGTGGACTTGCCCCCGTACAGCGCCTTGCTGCTGTCGGAACGTGCTCCGGGCGGATTCTGCGCAGCCTCAAGTTGTTGCGTCATCGCAACGGCTCCTGTTCGTCATCTCGAAGCGCCCTGACGGCGTCTCCGGACCACTTCCATGGTGGCATCCCACCCCCGCCGACGGGAAGTGGGTGCCTAGGTCACGCAAATCGGTCAGGTAAATACGTGAGCTTTGAACCACCTAGGCCCGCAAATGTGCGCGTTTCGTCACAGCCACCCCTTCGGCCGTGACCTGCTGGAACCCGGCGCGGCGCCCTGTCGTCATCGAGGCAGTACGACGACAGGGAAAGCCGGCCTCCATCGCCTAGGGTCATCGGTGCGGCGGAGTGCGAACGGCAAGGCAGTGAGGACGACGGTATGACGCGGGCGTACGTGACGGAGACGGGAAGCGGCAGCGCGGAGGGCGAGCGCTCCGGATCCCGGGTCCGGCGCCTGCTGGACGGCTGGAAGGGCGACCCCGGCATCTGGCGGCGCGGCCTGGTCCTGGCCGGGCTCGCGGTGCTGATCGCCCTGGTCATGCTGGTCCACGCGAAGGTCCCCAATCGGATCGGCAACCTGGGCAGCCTCACGGAAACCTTCCTTCCGTGGCTCGGCCTCTTCGTCCCGGTGCTCCTGGGCCTCGCCCTGTGGCGCCGCTCGGCGACCGCGCTGATCGCCCTGGTGCTCCCGGCGGTCGTCTGGCTCAATTTCTTCGGCGGGCTGCTCACCGACAAGGAGAGCAAGGGCGGCAACCTCGTCGTCGCCACGCACAACGTGAACGCCGACAACCCCGACCCGGCCGGCACCGCCCGCGAGCTCATCGCCTCCGGCGCCGACGTCCTGGCCCTGGAGGAGCTGCCGGGCAGCAGCGTGGACGCGTACGCGAAGGCGCTGGGCGGGACCTACCCGCACCACTCGGTGCAGGGCACGGTGGGCCTGTGGTCCAGGTTCCCGCTGAGCGACGCCGAGCCGGTCGACATCAAGATGGGCTGGACCCGCGCCATGCGGGCCACCGTGAGCACGCCGGCCGGCCAGGTGAAGGTGTACGTGGCGCACATGCCCTCGGTACGGGTGAAGCTGAGCGCCGGGTTCACCGCGCGCCAGCGGGACGCCAGCGCGGACGCCCTGGGCGACGCGATCGCGAGCGAGCCGCTGAAGAAGGTGGTCCTGCTCGGCGACCTCAACGGCACCATGAACGACCGCGCCCTGAACAACATCACCTCGCAGATGCGCTCCACCCAGGGCGCGGCGGGCAACGGCTTCGGCTTCACCTGGCCCGCGTCGTTCCCGATGGCCCGGATCGACCAGATCATGGTCAAGGGCGTCGAGCCGAAGTCGTCGTGGACGCTGGGCAGGACGGCGAGCGACCACTTGCCGATCGCGGCGCGGCTGAAGGTCTGAGCCGACGGCTGACGGCTAATGGCTGACGGCTGACAAATCACAGCTGTCAGCCGTCAGTTGTCAGCTGACAAACAGCAGCCGTCAGCTGACAGATAACAGCCGTCAACCGTCAGCTGACAGATAACAGCCGTCAGCCGTCAGATAACAGCCGTCAGCTGTCAGCTGTCAGCCGTCAGATGGCAGTTGTCAGCTGACAGACGTTGTCACCCGTCACACCTTCTCCCGCCACCGATTCGTGATCGGCAGCCGCCGGTCCTTGCCGAAGCCCTTCGCGGAGATCTTGGTGCCCGGCGGGTACTGGCGCCGCTTGTACTCGGCGGTGTCGACCAGCCGCAGCGTCTTTGCCACCAGCTCCGCGTCGAACCCCGCCGCCACGATCGCCTCGCGGCCCTGGTCGCGGTCGACGTACATGGCGAGGATCGCGTCCAGGACCGGATAGTCCGGCAGCGAGTCCGTGTCGACCTGGTCCGGGCGCAGCTCGGCGCTGGGCGGCTTGGTGATCGAGTTCTCCGGGATGGGCGGGACCTCGCCCCGGGCGGCCGCCGCCTCGTTGCGCCAGTTGGCGAGGCGGAAGACGGTCGTCTTGTAGACGTCCTTGATCGGGCCGTACGCCCCGACCGAGTCGCCGTACAGGGTCGAATACCCCACCGCCAGCTCGGACTTGTTGCCCGGCGCGAGCACCAGGTGGCCCTCCTGGTTGGAGATGGCCATCAGCATGGTGCCGCGCAGCCGCGACTGGAGGTTCTCCTCGGCGAGCCCGGTGAGGCCGAGCGAGACCATGTAGGCGGTGAACATCGGCTCGATGCTCACCGTGCGCAGGTTCAGTCCGGTGCGGCGGGCCAGCTCGGCCGCGTCGCCCTTGGAGTGGTCCGAGGAGTACTTGGACGGCATCGACACGCCGTACACGTTCTCCGCGCCGAGCGCGTCGCAGGCGATCGCGGCGACGAGCGCCGAGTCGATGCCGCCGGACAGGCCGATCAGGACGGACTGGAAGCCGTTCTTGGTCACGTACGCGCGCAGCCCCGTGACCAGCGCCGAATAGACCTCCTCGTCATCGTCGAGGCGGTCCGCCTGCCCCCCGGTCAGCTCCGGCTCGTACGCCGGGACGGGCTCCTCGGAGAGGGTCACGTGCTCGATCCGCAGACCGTCGTCGACGGTCCCGGACGGGACCGGGCCCGCGGCCGGAAGCTCCAGGTCGAGCAGGACGCAGCCCTCGGAGAACTGCGGGGCGCGGGCGACGACCTCGCCGTCCCGGTCGACGACGATCGAGTCGCCGTCGAAGACCAGGTCGTCCTGGCCGCCGGTCATCGCCAGGTAGGCGGTGGTGCAGCCCGCCTCCTGGGCCCGTTTGCGGACCAGTTCGAGCCGGGTGTCGTCCTTGTTCTGCTCGTACGGCGAGGCGTTGATGGAGACCAGCAGCCCGGCCCCGGCGGACCGGGTGGCCGGGACGCGGCCGCCGTCCTGCCAGAGGTCCTCGCAGATCGCGAGGGCCACGTCGACGCCGTGGACCCGGATCACGGGCATGGTGTCGCCGGGTACGAAGTACCGGAACTCGTCGAAGACGCCGTAGTTGGGCAGGTGGTGCTTGGCGTATCTGAGCACGACCTCGCCGCGGTGCAGCACGGCGCCCGCGTTGCGCGGGGCGCCCGCGGGCTGGCCGTAACGGGGCTGCGCGGCCGACCGGTCGAGATAGCCGACGATCACCGGGAGCTCGCCGAGGCCCTCGGCGGCCAGCCGCGCCGCGAGGCCGGTCAGCGCCTGCCGGGACGCCTCGACGAACGACGACCGCAGCGCCAGGTCCTCGACCGGGTAGCCGGTCAGCATCATCTCGGGGAAGGCGGCGAGGTGCGCCCCCTGCTCGGCGGAGTGCCGGGTCCAGTGCACGATCGCCTCGGCGTTCGCGGCGATGTCGCCGACGGTCGAGTCGATCTGATTCAGAGCGAGACGTAGTTGAGGCACCCCGCCAGTGTAATCGTCAAAGCGACGCGATGGGGGGTCGAGCGAGGGCGCGGCGCCCCCGCTCCACCCCACCGGCGGCCTGTCTCGGCCCACCGGCGGCCTGTCTCGGGCCTACCAGCAGCCTGCCTCGGCTCACCGGCGGCCTGTCTCGGGCCACCAGCAGCCTGCCTCGGCTCACCGGCGGCCTGCCTCGGGCCTACCTCTGGTAGCCGAGGACCGTCATCATCCCCGCCTCCGAGTGGTAGACGTTGTGGCAGTGGACCATCCACAGCCCCGGGTTGTCCGCGTCGAAGTCCACGGTCAGGGTCCGCCCCGGCAGCACGACGGCCGTGTCCTTGCGGGCCCCGCCCGCGCCGCCCGCCAGCGCGAACGTATGGCCGTGCAGATGCACCGGGTGCCACATCGACGTCGTGTTGGCGAAGACCATCCGCACCCGCTCGCCCGCCCGCACCGGGTGCCGCGCGTCCGGCCGGTACGGCTTCCCGTCGAAGGCCCAGTCGTACTTCGCCATCCCGCCCGTCAGCGTCAGCTTCACCGTGCGGTCCGGCGCCTTCGCGGGCAGCGCCACGGACGCGTCCGGCGCGAGCCGGTCGGCTGTGAGCAGCCGCCCGGTCAGCTCCTTCGGGCGTACGGAGGCGCCGGGCGCGGCCCCGTCACCGGTACGCAGCACCGCGAGCGCCGCCGCGTTCTTCCCCTCGGCCTGTGCCACCAGCGGGAAGACCCCGTCGCCCGCCGTGACGAGCACGTCGTACCGCTCGCCCATGCCGAGCAGCAGCGCGTCCGTGGTGGTGTGCCGGACCGGGAAGCCGTCCGTGTGGGTCACCGTCAGCTCGTGGCCGCCGAGCGCCACTCGGAAGGCGGTGTCCCCGCCCGCGTTGATGATCCGCAGCCGGACGCGGTCGCCCGGCTTGGCCGTGAAGGAGGAAGGAGCCTGCGGCGTACGGCCGTTGACCAGGTAGTACGGATACGCGACGTCGCCCGCGTCCCCGCCGAGCGGCTCGCTGCTCGCGCCCATGAGCATGCGGGAGGGGCCGGCGGGGGGTGTCTGCGCCGGCGTGCCACCTGTGCCACCCGTCCCACCTGTGCCACCCATGTCACCCATGCCGCTCATGTCGTGGCCGGAGTGGTCCATGGAGCCGCCGGATCCGCCCCCCATCCCCATCCCCTTCCGCAGCTCCGCCAGCACCGCGTCCGGTGTCGAGCCGTCCACCCCGTCGACCCAGTCGTCCAGGACGACGACCCACTCCCGGTCGTACGCCAGCGGCTCCTTCGGGTCCTCGACGATCAGCGGGGCGTAGAGCCCCCGGTCCTGCTGGACGCCGGAGTGGGGGTGGAACCAGTAGGTGCCGGGGTGGGCGACGGCGAACCGGTAGGCGAAGGACGCCCCCGGCGCGACCGGCCGCTGGGTGAGGCCCGGCACCCCGTCCATGTCGTTGCGCAGGGCGAGGCCGTGCCAGTGCAGTGAGGTGGGCTCGGGGAGGTGGTTGGCGAGGGTGAGCGCGAGCGTGTCGCCCGCGGTGACCCGCACCTCCTGTCCGGGCAGCCGATCGCCGTACGCCCAGGAGCGGACGGTGCGCCCGCCGCCCAGGTCGAGCGGGGTGGCGGTGGCGGTGAGCCGGACGGCGCGGACGGGCCCGGAGCCGCGCCGGGCCTCGGCGGCGGCGACCTCGGGGCCGGCGGGGTCGACGAAGCCGGAGGGGGTGGCCGACGGCTTGGAGCCGTGGCTCATGCCGTCCATGCCATCCATGCCGTCCATTCCGTCCATTCCGTCCATGGAGTCGGATCCCGAGCAGGCGGCGAGCAGGGCGCCGCCCGCGACGGCGGTGGTGGCGCCGAGCACGGCGCGTCGGGTGGGGTGTGCGGACATGACTGTGCACCTCGTGGTGTGGGCGTGCGGAAGTGGTAGGGGACGCGTCTCCTGCTTCGCGCGCTCCTACTGGCGCAGCACCGACAAGGCGGCGACGGAACTCCCGTAGGGAGGGGGAGGGTTGGGCCACGGGGGCCGCAGGGTCCGGCCGCGTACGACGCCGTTGTCCGCCGTCCGGCCGCGCGACGACAGCAGCCGTACGGCGAGCAGCGCGATGCCCCACGCGCCGAGCACCGCGAGACACACCGACCCGGGGTCCATCCCGCTCATGGGCTCGTGACGGGGAGCGGCGGCCTGGTGGTGACCGGCGGTCGCGGGTGCGGCCATGGTCATGGCCATGGCCGTCGGGGAGTGCGCCCCGGCCGCCGCCGGGTGCTCCGCGGGATGCCCGACCGTGTGCATCGTAAAGATGCCGAAGAGCAGCGCGGCGCAGAGCAGCAGCTGCCCGTACGCCGTCGTCCTCCTCGCGGTCACCATGGACCGCACCTTACCCCCACCCGGTATGGCTCGACGGGCGGGGGAGGTGGAATACGTACCATTGGCGCCACTATGCCCCTTGATCGTTCACGTGTCCGGCCGGTGGTGGTCCTGCTGGCGCTCGGCGCGCTCGCGTACACGGCGTGGGTGCTCGAAGTGGTCCTCCACACCGGTCTCGACCCCGTACAGACGTACGTGAGCGAGCTCGCCGCGGCCGATCAGCCGCTCGGCGGGCTCTTCCGCGCGACGGACCTGACGGCCGGGGCGCTGGTGTTCTGTGGGGCGGTGTGGGCGCTGTGGTGGTGCGACCGGCGGCCCTGGTCGGTGGTCGGGTGGTGGGGGCTCGTCCTGTTCGGCGCGGCGACCGTGGCCGACGCCCGGCTCCCGCTGAGCTGCGCGCCGACCGTCGACCCCGGGTGCGCGGCGCGCGAGACGGCAGGTCTGGTCCCGGCCACGCACGCCGGGCACGCGGTGAGCAGCAGCCTGGCGATGGCCGGCGCGCTGGTGGCGGTGGTGGCGCTCACCGTCGCGGCCCGCCGCTACGGCCGGTGGGCGGTGCTGGCCCGGGTGGGTCCTCTGCTCGTGGTGCTCGAACTGGCCGTCACCGTCTGGACGCTGGCCGCCATCGCCGCGTTCGAGGCCGGGCGCGGCACGTGGTCGCTGGGTGCCGGGCAGCGGGCGCAGGTACTGCTCGTGGCGGTGTGGCTGGGGGTGCTCGCGTACGCCGTCTCGCGCGAGAATCGAGTATGACGTTCGTACGGATCGACGGGGTGCCGCACCACGTGGTGGTGGCGGGGAGCGGTCCGCCCGTGCTGCTCAGCGCGGGCCTGGGCATGGCGTGGTTCGACTGGGACGAGGTGGCGGCGCTCCTCGCCCCGCACCGCACGGTGGTCCGCTTCGACCGCCCCGGCCACGGCCTCTCCGGCCCGGCGACGGCCCCGCCGACGGCCTCGGGGGAGGCGGACCGGATCGCGGCCGTCCTGGACGCGGTGGGGGTTTGCGGGCCGGTGACGGTGGTGGGGCACTCGATCGCGGGGTTCCACGCGGAGGCCTACGCCCGGCTGCATCCGGCCCGTACGGCCGCGCTCGTGCTGGTGGACTCCAGCGTGGAGCCGGAGGCTCGGGTGGGGGTGTCTGCGCGGGTGGTGTCTGCCCGGGTGGCCGGGGCGGTGCTGGCGGGGGTGGGGGCGCCGGCCGCCCTCGGGCCCCTGCTGCGCCGGGCCACGGTCCGCCTCTCCCGCACGGGCGGGTCCGATCCGGCGCCTCGTTCTCTGGTCCGCCGCTGCTACCGCTCGTCGCGGGTGTGGCGGGGTCTGCTCCTGGAGAACGCCCGCTACCGGCCGGTCGCGGCCGAACTCCTCACCCTCCGCGACCACTTCCCGCTTCCGCCGGTCCCGGTGACGGTGCTTGCGGCGGGCACGTCCGCGTCCTGGCTTCTCCGCCAGCGGGGCCTGGCGGAGGCGTTGCGGGGTGATCTGCGGGTGGCGGAGGGGGCGGGGCACCTGGTGATGCTGGATGAGCCGGGTGCGGTGGTATCGGCGGTGTTGAGCCCCTCCCCGCCCCTTCCCTAAACCCTCCGGGGGTGGGTGGGGGTGAAGGTGATTTCCCGGGGGCTACGCCCCCGGACCCCCTTTGCGGGGCCTGCGGCCCCTGCACCCCGCCCCGAGGCTCCGCCCCTGCACCCCGCCCCGGGGCTCCGCCCCTGCACCCCACCCCGGGGCTCCGCCCCGGACCCCTGTTTGTCTGCGGGTCGCGTACGGCTGAGCGCGCAGTTCCCCGCGCCCCTGAGGGGGTTGAACCTGGGGCGCGGGGAACTGCGCGCTCAGCCCCCGCCGGTCCGCAGACGAACAAGGGGGTCCGGGGGCGCAGCCCCGGTATGCGCGGCCCGGCCCGGCCCGTTACCCGGCCTCCCGGCCAGGGATTTGGGGAAGGGGCGGGGTGGGGTAAAAAACCCCGCCCCGGGACCGAAACCGGCCCCAGGGCGGGGGTGTTCACGCGCAAGCCGGACAGCCGGCCACGTCGTGGCTAGTGGTGGCGGCCGTAAGACGCCACGTAGCCACGCGACGGCGTGCCCACGCCCGTCACGTCGTCGTAGCCACGGACCGCGTGCAGCGAGCTGTCCTTGCCCAGCGTCCGCACGGACGTCGCGAGACCGCCCGCCGCGTCGACACCGTTCACGAAGTCCACCCGCGCCACCGCGAGGTCACGCGCACCCAGCGGGTGATCCGTGACGTCGTGGTACAGCGGCGACCCGTACCGCGCGTAGATCGACGGGTTCGCGAACCCGATCGGGAAGTGCCGCGCCTGCTGCGCCAGCGCCTGGACGCCCGCGATCACCGGCGCCGCCAGCGACGTACCGCCGATGCGGTACTCGTCGTACTTCACCGCACCGTCGGGGAACGTCTGCGTCTGGCCGACCAGGAACCCCGTGTTGGGGTCCGCGACCGCCGCGATGTCCGGGATCGTCCGCATGCGAGCGGAAGAGCCGTTCGCCTTCGCGAGCGAGTCGGGCACCACGCCCCGCTGGTAGAACGGCTGCTTCACCGTGGAGCTGGTGCCGCCGCCCGCACCCGAGGTGTACGCGCCCGGGAAGTTCGTCCAGCTCTTGCCGTCCGCCGCCAGCGAGGCCTTCAGCGTGCCCCAGCCCGTCTCGAACTTGTACGTGTCGCCCTTGCCGACCGCCAGCGACGTGCCGCCGACCGCCGTCACCCACGCCGAGTTGGCCGGGGTGTCGACCTGCTTCTTGCCGGTGTTGGCGACCTCGTCGCCGTCGTCGCCGGAGGAGAAGTAGAAGCCGATGCCCTCGACCGCGCCCAGCTTGAACGTCTGGTCGTAGGCCGCCGCCACGTCCGGCGTCTCATTGGCCTCGATGTCGCCCCACGAGTTGGAGACGATGTCGGCCAGGTGGTTGTCGACGACCTTGTTCAGCGCGTCGAGCAGATCCGGGTCGTTGCAGGACGCGCCCGCCACGTACACGATGTCCGCGTCCGGCGCGACCGCGTGCACGGCCTCGACGTCGAGCGACTCCTCGCCGTACCAGCCGGCCGCGTCGCACGCCTCCACGCTGTTGTAGTCGGCGGGCTTCACCTCGCTGTACTGGCCGTGCTTGTACGACTTGTCGCCGTTGCGCAGCGCGTACTGCTGGGCGTCCTTCGCCATGGTCGGCGAGGCGTACGCGTCGGTGATCGCGACGGTGACGCCCTTGCCGGTGTAGCCGCCGGCGCCGTACGCCGCCCGCAGCTGCTTGCCGGTGTACCCCTTGACCGCGTACGGGATCTTGGTGCCGTACGCGTCCGGCAGGGTGGTGGCGATGTTCGAGCCGTAGTACGTCGAGAACGGCCCGGAGTTCTTGAAGGCGGCGCCCGGCCCGGGCAGCGTCTCGTGGTGCGTCGCCTTGTGCGGGGCGTTGTCGAGACCGGTCACGGTGAGCACCGCGTCGGCCAGCGCGCCCGGCGCGGAGGCGGTCTTCACCGGGGCGCGGTACGTGCGGGCGCCCTTGCGGTAGTTGTGCAGCTGGGTGGCGAACGCCTTCTCGGCCGCGGCGACGTCGCCGGAGACCGAGATGTAGTGCGCGTTGCTGCCCGTGACGGTCAGCCCGGCCAACTTCAGCCAGCTGGTGACCGCCGCGATCTGCTCCTTGGTCGCCCCGAAACGCTGCTGCGTCTGCGCGGCGCTCAGGTACTTCCCGTACGACGCCGAGTTCGGGTCCGAAACCGCCGCGGCGTACGCGGCGAGGCCCTTGGCGTCACGGCCCGCGAGGTAGACGCGCGCGTCGACCTTGCTGCTGTCCGCCGTGGCGCCCTGGTCGGCGGCGCCGGTGGCCCACGCGGGCTTGGTTCCCGTGAGGGCGGCCCGCCCGGACGGCACGGGGTCCGCCGCGTGGGCGGACGGTATGCCGAGAGCGAGCGCGCCGGCGAGCAGAGGCAGTGTCGCTGCCATGCTCACGGCACGCCGCCTGGTGCGGCCTGTTCTCATGTGACCCCCTGCTTGAGGCTTTCACTGGACAGCGTCACTCTGGTGACGATCGGTTCATGCAGGGGGCATGCCTATGTCAAGAGAAACCCAAGTCCCGCCCATGAGGCGGGACTTGGGTCCGTTTTGATGGCGTTGGGAAGGTGTGGTCCCCTAAGCCCGGGTTACGTGCGTGCCTTCAGCATCTGTGCCATCAGGTCGATCTCCGACCGCTGCGAGTCGACCATGCCCTGCGCCAGAGCGCGCTCCACCTCGGTGGTGCACTTCTGGGCGCAGCCCTGGGCCATGTGGACGCCGCCCTTGTGGTGCTCGGTCATCAGCTGGAGGTAGAGGATCTCCGCCTGCTTGCCGTCGGCCTTGCGCAGCCGGTCGAGCTCGGTGTTGGTCGCCATGCCGGGCATGAGGGCGCCGTCCGCGCCGGGCTCGCTGCCCATGCCCATCCAGGCCATCGGCAGCTGCTCCGGCTCCGACTTGGGCAACCCCCACAGATCGAGCCAGCCGAGCAGCATGCCCCGCTGGTTGGCCTGGGTGTTGGCGATGTCGTACGCCAGGCGGCGCACTTCCTCGTTCTGGGTGCGGTCGCGCACGATGAACGACATCTCCACCGCCTGCTGGTGGTGGATGGCCATGTCGCGCGCGAAGCCGGCGTCCGCCGAGACGGCGGTCGGCGTGTGCGCGGCGGGCTCGGAGTCACCGTCGCCGGTGGCATTGGCGACCGTGGCCACCGTCGCGAACACCAGCGCCGCCACGACCGCCGCGAGGGAAGCCCAGTAGGTGCGGTTCACTTCTGGTCCAGCCCGCCCGTGCACGCCGCGCCCGGCTCCGGGGTCTGCGCGCCCTGCACGTACTTGGCGAAGAACTGGCTGACCCGCGGGTCGTCCGCGCTGGTCACGGTGACCTGCTTGCCCCACGCGCTGAGCATGATCGCCCCGGCCTGGTCCTGGTACGGGCTCATCAGTGAGTACGGCGTCTTGGAGACCTTGTCGGAGAGCTTCTGCACATCGGCGGCGGGCGCCTTGTCGTTGTACGTCACCCACACCGCGCCGTGCTCCAGCGAGTGCACCGCGTTCATGTCCGGGACCGGCTTCTTGTAGACGACGCCGCCGCAGTTCATCCACACCTGGTCGTGGTCGCCGCCGACCGGCGGCTTCATCGGGTACGACACCTTCTTGGAGACGTGGTTGCGGGTGAGCTTCTTCGGGTCCCAGTCCTTCTCGCCCGCGATGGTCGCCTTGGCGTCGGCGGCCTTCTGGGCCTGCTGCTTGTCCTTGTCCGCGGACTCCTTGTTCAGCAGGTAGGCGCCGAAGCCGACGAGTCCGACGACGATCGCCACCGACACGGTGACCGCGACGATCTTGTTGCGCCGCTCGCGAGCCTGCTCGGCACGGCGCATCTCGGCTATCCGCGCCTGGCGCGAGCTCTTCGTTTCCTTGGTGGCCATGGGGGCTCAAGTCCTTCTGGTGATGGGGAAGTCGGGGAGGTGTCAAAAACCGTCAAAGACCGCACAACCAGTGGAGCTACGTCCGCAGCACCTGAAGGACATGAAGGCCGGGCGCCCGTGGCCGGGCTCCGCCCCGGACCGGCGCCCCCGAGGGGCGGACCGCGGCGGTCCGTACCGCGTGCGCGCCCCCCGGCGCCGAAGTGTCGAGCGGCGGCGGCGCGGTGAGCACGGCCGGGTCCGCGTGCGGGAAGAGCCCGCAGTCGCGCCGGTCGCTCGGACAGCTGTACTGCGCCGCGCCGCTCACCGGTACGGCGTGCTGGGCCCGGGGGACGGGGTCGGCGCTCGCCGTGCCACCCGCGGTGAGGCAGAGGAAGAGCGCGGCGAGGAGCGTCGCCATGGCGCTCAGCAGCGCCACGGGACGTGTGATGCCAAGGCGTCGCACTCCCCCCATAGGCGCAGATGCTAGGCGAGGGAGCGCGCCGCGCGGCAGGGTGGGGTCGGCCAAGATCCGGCCACCCGGCCGGAACCGGGCCCGCGCCCCTCCGCCCGTCAGCCCACGTGGACGCGCGGACGCCGCTTCAGGTCCGGCTCGGCGCGCCGCAGCACCTCACGGGTGACCGGGGCGACCTCGCCGTCGCCGAAGACCAGGAAGCGCAGCAGATGGCTGAGCGGATGGCCTTCGGTCCAGTTGAAGTAGGCGTGCGGCACCTCGCCGGTGCGCTCGCGCACCTTCATCATCACCGCCGCGATGGTGTTGGGCACCACCGCGCCCTCCACCCGCAGCCTGCGCACCCCGTGCTTCTCGTCGCCGTGCACGGTCAGCTCGGTGGTGAAGTCCGAGGAGTTCTGCACGAACACCTCCAGGAACAGCACCGGCCGCCCGTCGGGGATGTGGGTCTCCTCGCGCTGGCTGTACTCCTTGGCGCGGTACTCCCGGGTGCTGTGCTCCTGCGGCTCGTTGGCGATCAGCCGCAGCGGGCCGCTCTTCGCCGCCTCGTCGATGAACCGGCCCGCCGCCTCGTCGAAGGTCACCTCGGTGGCCCGCAGCTCGAACGCCCGGTGCACCCGGGACGCGAACGACGAGAGCAGGATCGCCAGGATGAACAGCAGCGCGATCTTCAGTCCGTCGGGCCGCTCGATGACATTGGTGACCAGGGTGTACGCGAAGACGGCGGTGATGGTGGCGAACCCGAGGGCGGCGGCCCGCTTGCCCCGGTGCAGTACGGCGACGGTCGAGGCGAACGCGGCCGACAGCATCAGGACGAGCACCCCGGTCGCGTACGCGCCGCTCTGCGCGTCGACGTCGGCGTCGAACCACCAGGTGATGAAGAAGGCGATCGCCACGAAGAGCAGCACCAGCGGGCGCACCGCGCGGGTCCACTCCGGGGCCATGCCGTAGCGCGGGAGGTAGCGCGGGACGAGGTTGAGCAGCCCGGCCGTCGCCGACGCCCCGGCGAACCAGAGGATCGCGATGGTCGACACGTCGTACACCGTGCCGAAGGCCTCGCCCAGGTGCTGGTGGGCGAGGTAGGCGAGCGCGCGGCCGTTGGCGTCGCCGCCCGTCTTGAACTCCGCCTCCGGGATGAGGATCGTCGTGGCGAGGCTGGAGACCAGCAGGAAGCCGCTCATGACGAGGGCCGCGGTGGTCAGCAGCTTGCGGGTGTCGCGGATGCGGCCGAGCGGCTTCGCGTACGTGTCGGAGGCGTCGCCGGTGATCTGCGGCATCACCGCCACGCCCGTCTCGAAGCCGGACATGCCGAGCGCGAGCTTGGGGAAGACCAGCAGGGCGACGCCGACCATCGCCAGCGGCGAGGAGTGCTCGGCGCTCATCGCGTGCCACCAGTCGTTCACCACGACCGGCTCGGTGGCTATCTTGCCGACGGCGGTGGCGAGTACGACCAGGTTGAGCGTGAGGTAGACCGCGACCAGGACCACGGCGACGCCCATGGCCTCCTTGAACCCCTTGAGGAAGACCGCGCCCAGCGCCGCGACCAGGGCCAGCGTGATCCAGAGGTTGGAGCCGTGCAGCCAGTCCGGGGCGAAAGGATTCTCCACGACGTGGGCCGAGGCGTCCGCCGCCGAGAGCGTGATCGTGATCATGAAGTCGGTGGCCGCGAAGCCGAGCAGCACCAGGACGAAGATCTTCCCCGCCCACCAGGGCAGCAGCCGCTCCAGCATGGCGATGGAGCCCTCGCCGTTGGGGGACTCCTCGGCCACGCGCCGATAGACCGGCAGCGCGCCGAGCAGGGTCAGCGCGATCAGTACGAGGGTGGCCATCGGGGAGAGCAGTCCGGCCGCGAGGGCCGCGATGCCCGGCTGGTAGCCGAGGGTGGAGAAGTAGTCCACACCCGTCAGGCACATCACCCGCCACCACGAGTGGCCCTTGTGCTCCTGCGGCGGGGTGCCGTGCGGTCCGGGGTGGCGCGCGGAGTGCTCGGACAGTCCGTCGAGGAGCCAGGCCCGCCAGCGGCGGACGGCGGGCTCCCGCGCGGGCGTTGCGGCGACGGTATCCGGGGGCTCCATCTGGGTGCCGGTCATGCTTCGGTTCTCCCACGTTTCTGCGTACGACGAGCAGCGAGTATCCCCCACGGCCTCGCCCCACACGGAACCCGGTGCGACTGTGGGGAGGTGACGTGCGGCAGGTCATAGAGGGTGCGTAATGTGGCGGTAATCCCGGGCCCTGATACTGATGTCTCCCCCTCATGCCCGGGCGGTGGTGCACAGGCCGTCTGAACTGCAAGGATGTGGCTATGGACAAGCAGCAGGAGTTCGTGCTCCGCACCCTCGAAGAGCGTGACATCCGGTTTGTGCGTTTGTGGTTCACCGATGTGCTCGGCTTCCTGAAGTCGGTCGCGGTGGCTCCTGCCGAACTGGAGCAGGCGTTCGACGAGGGCATCGGCTTCGACGGATCGGCCATCGAGGGCTTCGCCCGGGTGTACGAGTCCGACATGATCGCCAAGCCGGACCCGAGCACGTTCCAGATCCTGCCGTGGCGCGCGGAGGCCCCGGGCACCGCGCGGATGTTCTGCGACATCCTGATGCCCGACGGCTCGCCGTCCTTCGCGGACCCGCGCTTCGTCCTCAAGCGGATCCTCGCCAAGACCTCGGACCTGGGCTTCACCTTCTACACCCACCCCGAGATCGAGTTCTTCCTGCTGAAGGACAAGCCGCTGGACGGCACCCGCCCGGTGCCCGCCGACAACTCCGGCTACTTCGACCACACCCCGCAGAACGTCGGCATGGACTTCCGCCGCCAGGCGATCACCATGCTGGAGTCGATGGGCATCTCGGTCGAGTTCAGCCACCACGAGGGCGCCCCGGGCCAGCAGGAGATCGACCTGCGGTACGCGGACGCGCTCTCCACGGCCGACAACATCATGACGTTCCGCCTGGTCATGAAGCAGGTGGCGCTGGAGCAGGGCGTCCAGGCGACGTTCATGCCGAAGCCGTTCTCGGAGTTCCCCGGCTCCGGCATGCACACCCACCTCTCGCTCTTCGAGGGCGACCGCAACGCGTTCTACGAGTCGGGCGCCGAGTACCAGCTCTCCAAGGTCGGCCGCTCCTTCATCGCGGGCCTGCTCAAGCACGCCGCCGAGATCTCGGCCGTCACCAACCAGTGGGTCAACTCCTACAAGCGCATCTGGGGCGGCTCGGAGCGCACGGCGGGCGCGGGCGGCGAGGCCCCCTCGTACATCTGCTGGGGCCACAACAACCGCTCCGCGCTGATCCGCGTGCCGATGTACAAGCCCGGCAAGACCGGCTCCTCCCGCGTCGAGGTCCGCTCCCTGGACTCCGGCTGCAACCCGTACCTGGCGTACTCCCTGCTCCTCGCGGCCGGCCTCAAGGGCATCGAGGAGGGCTACGAGCTCCCGGCGGGCGCCGACGACGACGTCTGGGCGCTCTCGGACTCCGAGCGCCGCGCGATGGGCATCGAGCCGCTGCCGCAGAACCTGGGCGAGGCGATCTCGCTGATGGAGCGCAGCGAACTGGTCGCCGAGACGCTCGGCGAGCACGTCTTCGACTTCTTCCTCAGGAACAAGAAGCAGGAGTGGGAGGAGTACCGCAGCGAGGTCACGGCGTTCGAGCTGCGGAAGAACCTCCCGGTGCTGTAGACGCGTTCGGGTGACGCCGGCGGGCGCGTCCGGCCGCCCGGGTGTGTCATGGCAGGGGCGGCCGGAAGCCGCTCCTGCCGTACGCACCGCGAGGAGCACATCCCCATGACCCAGGGCCTGAAGACGATCATCTACCCCGTCAAGGACATCGACCGGGCGAAGGCCCTGTTCGGCGGGCTGCTCGGCGCCGATCCCGTGATGGACGAGCCGTACTACGTGCAGTTCAACGCGGCGGGCCAGGAGATCGGCCTGGATCCCAACGGGCACGGCAAGGGGATGACGGGGCCGGTTCCGTACTGGCACGTCGACGACATCAAGAAGAGCGTGAAGGCCCTGCTCGACGCGGGCGCGGAGTCGGTCCAGGACGTCCAGGACGTGGGCGGCGGCCGGCTGACGGCGTCCGTGAAGGACCCCGACGGGAATCTGATCGGGCTGATCCAGCCCTCCTGAGGCACCCGCCGACGGGCCCGCCCCCGCCCCGGGCGGGCCCGTCGGCGCGCCCGGGAATAGCGCCCGGCGGCGGCCGGTTGCCGCTGCTGAGAGCCAGCCGGTTCTGCCGTGCGACCAGAGGATTGAGCATGCCCTTCGTCGATGTCGAGTACTCGGAACGTCTCACCGGGACCTTCGACCGCCAGGCCTTCGCGCGCGAGGTGCACGCCGCCGCGCCGGCCATCGTCGACGCCCCGGCCGAGGCCTTCAAGTCGCGCTTCCGGCGGATAGAGGAGTCGTACTTCGGCGAGGGCGAGGACGACATCGACGCCGTCTTCATCCAGCTCTCCATCCTCACCGGCCGCACGCGGCAGACCCGCGAGCAGCTCGCCGAAGCGGTCCGCGACATCGCCCGCAAGCACGCGACGGCCCCGGAGGGCCGCCGACTGCACGTCCTGGTCGAGGTCCGCGAGATGGAACGCGAGTCGTACCGCTCCCACAAGGACTAGGACGCGTCCGGACGAGATCCACCGGAGGGGCCTTGGCCGCGCCCCAGATACGCGGGCGCCAGCCCCGCCGTCAGCAGGCGGCGGGGCGCGCCCGTGCCGTCCGCCGGCAGCGTGTAGAGGTCGGCCCCGTAGTCGCCCGGCAGGGAGTACGTGACCGTGTGGTCGTCCTGCCACACCAGCTGGTCGTCCACGCTGCGCGGCTCCGTCAGGGCCGTCTCGCGCATCGTGGCGAGGTCCAGGACGTACAGGCGCCAGGGGGCGTCCGCCGGGAGGCCGGGGACACGCTTCTTGAAGGCGAGGCGGGTGCCGTCGGGGGAGAGGGACGGGCACTCCAGGTTGGTGCGGAGCGTCGTGACCTTGCGGGACGGGAGGTCGCCCCGGACCAGGTACGTCTTCCTGCCCGTCGCCATCGTCGCGTAGAAGTGCTCGTCGTCGGCGAACGTGACGCCCCAGAAGTTCACGTCCGAGGCGTGGTACGGGTGGCCGTCGCGCTCGATCGCGAAGTCCTCCAGGGTCTTGGTCAGCTCGCCGGTGCGGGTGTCCAGGATCGCCGTGCGGGTGGAGAAGTCGGTGCCCGCGTACGAGTCGCCGCCCACGAAGACCGTCCAGGCGGCCAGATGTCCGGACGGCGAGACCCGCGCCCGGGTCGGGATGCCCGGCAGGCTGTAGTGGGCGCGCTCTTCGAGCCGCGCGTCCAGGATCACCGCGCCGTAGCCGTCCCGCACCGTGCCCCGCTCGGCCCGCAGGCACACCCCGGTCCCGGCGGCGGCGTAGAAGCGCAGGCACTTCACCCCGGAGGCGGTGCGCGGCCCCGACGGGTCGGCGGCCGGGACCGTGGCGAGCTCGTCGCGGTGCGGGCCCCAGGCCATGTTGCGGAAGACGATCCGGCGGCCGGAGGACGGGGCGAGCGAGACCTGGCCGCCCTCCACCGGCGGGCCGCCCGCCTGCACCTGGTTCTTGCGGTCCTCGCGGCCCGCCGCGTGCAGCACGGACGCGGTGGCCACGCCCGCGAGGACGACCAGGGCCGTCACGAGGACGATCAGTTTGGTGCGGAGAGTCATGTGGGTCACGCGGGTCATGCGGGCCTTCCCCCGTCGGTCTCGGACACGTCCGCCGGGCGCAGCAGCACCGCCCCCGCCGCGCATACCGCGAGCGCCACGGCCGCCGTGCCCAGCGCGGTGCGGTCGCCCCACGCCGTCCAGGCCGCGCCGAACGCGATCGAGCAGACGAAGCGGGCCGAGGCCTGGCCGGTCTGGATCAACGCGAGCCCGCTGGAGCGGAGTTCGGCCGGGACGGCGCCCGCAGCCGCGGCCATCAGGACGCCGTCGGTCGCCGCGTAGAAGAGACCGTGCAGGGCGAGGACGACGTACGGGAGCGCCGCCCCGGGCCGGCCCGGGAGCAGCAGGGCGTACGCGCACAGCAGCGCCGCATGGCCGCCGAGGAAGACCCGCCAGCGGCCCACCCGGTCGGCGAGGCGGCCCAACGGCACGGCCAGCAGCAGGAACGCGGCCGCGGTCCCCAGCGGCAGCAGCGCGAACCAGCGGTCGGGCACGTCCAGGCGCCGCTGGAGCAGGAGGTAGACGAAGGAGTCGCTGACCGTGGCCAGGCCCAACAGCAGGGCACAGAGCGCGAGTCGGCGCACCTCGCGCTCGCCGAGCAGCGCCAGTGCCGCCCGCAGCGAGGCGCGCGGCGCGTCCGGGGCCCGCTCGGCGGCGGCCGTACGCGCGGGCACGAACAACACCAGGACCAGGACGCCCACCGCCGCCACACAGAAGCTCACGGTGAAGACGGCGTCGTATCCGTCCACCGCCTGACGGAGGATCAGGAACGCTGCCAGCGGGCCGAGCAGCGCGCCCGCCGTGTCCATCGCGCGGTGCACGCCGAACGCCCGCCCGCGCGTCTCGGGCGCCGAGGCCAGCGAGATCATCGCGTCGCGGGGCGCCGTGCGCAGCCCCTTGCCGGTCCGGTCGGCCGCGAGCACCGCGCCGATCACCGGCAGTGAACCCGCCACCAGGAGCAGGGGTTTGCACACCGCCGACAGGCCGTAGCCGAACACGGCCACGGCCTTGTGGCGTCCGCCCCGGTCGGCCAGATGCCCGCCGACCAGGCGGACCAGCGCGCTGAAGCCGTTGTAGACGCCGTCCAGCAGCCCGAAGCCGAGCGGGGACAGGCCCAGGCCCGTGACCAGATAGAGCGGCAGGACGGCGGTGACCATCTCCGAGGAGACGTCGGTGATCAGGCTGACCGCGCCGAGCGCGAGCACGGTCGGGGCCACGGCGGAACGCCGCCCGGGGGTGAGCCGGGCGGCGGGGGCCGCGGGAGAGCTGCGGCTGTCTGCTACGTACACGTCAGGAGGCCCAGATGCCCGTGATGTCCGAGGCGTTGGCGGCCTGGCCGGCGTGCGTGGTGCCGTACATGTCCTCGATCGTGCGCAGCACGTTGTAGTGGTTGTACGTGGTGGAGGACGACGAGCCCGGGATGACCTGCTGGCCGTAGAAGACCGTCGCGATCTTGTTGCCCGCGAGCCGGTTGTCCTCGTCGAAGGTGACGACGAGCAGGCTGTTGTGGGTCTTGGCCCAGTCCGCGTACGCCTTCAGGTTGTTCTTCAGCCAGGTGTCCCCGGTCGAGACCGAGCAGTCGTGCATGTCGCTGCACAGGTTCGGCACGACGTACGAGACGGTCGGCAACGTGGTGAAGTCCGTCGGGAACTGCGCGAGGGTCTTGGCGCTGGAGGTCGGCACGTTGGAGAAGCCGAACCACGGGTTGTGCTTCTGCGCGTACTTGCCGCTGCTGCACGTGGTCGAGCCCTGGCTGGGCAGCGACTCGTTGTAGCTCGCCCACGTCTTGCCCTGGGCGATGACCTCGGAGGCCAGGTTGGGCGCGGAGGAGAAGCCGACCTTGACGCAGCTGTCGTCCGTGATGCCCTGTGTGGAGCCGGAGAACATCGCGTAGTAGTTGGGCTGGCTCGGGTGGGTCTCGGCGAACGACTGCGTGAGGTTGGCGCCGCCGCTCTTCAGCGAGTTGATGTACGGGGCGCTGGAGCTGCCGATGACCTGGTTGTACGCGTGGTTCTCGAAGACCACGACCACGGTGTGGTCGGGGGTGGGCACGGCCGCCGTCGTCGAGGCGGCGGACGTCCCGCCGAGCCCGGCCCACAGGCCGGCGGACGCGGCGGCGAGGCCGACGGCGGAGAAGAGGGCGGTGCGGGTACGGCGGCGGGGTATGGACCAGCCGGACACGGCGGTACCTCCGGTGAGGGGGGATGTGGGGGGCGGTGCACCGTGAGGTTAGGGGTGGGGTGTGGAGACCGGAAGATCCTTGCGGGTGAAGGTAGTGGGAACGAATGGGGTCGTTCGTTGTCCGCGGGCCGGTGGGGGCTGGTCGCGCAGCGGCACTCAAGGGGCGCGGGGGACTGCGCGACCAGTTGGGGACGGCCCGCAGCCGCGCTCAAAACGGTTATGCCCCATAGAAGAGGCGTTCCACCACACCCCGCGCCCGCCGCGTGACCCGGCGGTAGTCGTCCAGCATGTCCCCGACATGACCGGGCTCGTACCCCAGATACCGGCCGACCGCCGCCAGCTCGCGCCCGTCCGACGGGAACGTGTCCCCGGGACGCCCCCGCACCAGCATCACCCCGTTCCGCACCCGCGTAGCCAGCACCCACGCGTCGTCCAGCGTCACCGCGTCCTCCGTGGAGATCAGCCCCGCCGCGTGGGCGGCCGAGAGTGCCTCCCGGGTGCGGGTGGTGCGCAGGCCCGGCTCGGCCCAGCCGTGCTGCATCTGGAGCAGCTGGACCGTCCACTCGACGTCCGAGAGGCCGCCGCGCCCCAGCTTGGTGTGGAGCGTGGGATCGGCGCCGCGCGGCATCCGCTCCGACTCCATCCGGGCTTTGAGGCGCCTGATCTCCCGCACCGCGTCGTCCCCGAGCCCCTCGGCCGGGTACCGCAGCGGGTCGATCAGCTCGACGAACCGCCGACCGAGCTCCGCGTCGCCCGCCATCGGCTCGGCGCGCAGCAGCGCCTGGCTCTCCCACACCAGCGACCAGCGGCGGTAGTACGCGGCGTACGACGCCAGGGTGCGTACCATCGGGCCGCTCTTGCCCTCCGGGCGCAGATCCGCGTCGATCAGCAACGGCGGGTCCGAGGTGGGGAGTTGGAGCAGCCGGCGCATCTCGGCGACGACCCGGGTGGCGGTCCGCGTGGCCTCCTGCTCGTCGACGAACTCGCGCGGCTCGTGGACGAACAGGACGTCCGCGTCCGAGCCGTAGCTCAGCTCGTGCCCGCCGAAGCGGCCCATGCCGATGACCGCGAACCGGGTGGGCAGGGTCTCGCCCCACTCCGCCCGCACGGCCGCCCGCAGCGCGCCCGCGAGCGTCGCCGCGTTCAGGTCCGTCACCGCGTTCCCGACCCGGTCCACCAGCGCCCCCGGGTCCTCCTCGGCCGGGCTCTCCTCCGTACCGTACGAGCCGATCAGATCGGCCGCGGCGGTGCGGAACAGCTCTCTGCGGCGTACGCCACGGGCCGCGGCCACCGCGCCCTCGGCGCTCTCGGAGCGGCCCACCGCGGCCATCACCTCCTGCTCCAGCGGCTCGCGCCCGCGTGGCCCCAGGCCCTCCGGGTCGCCCAGGATCGCCACCGCCTCCGGGGCGCGCAGCAGCAGGTCCGGGGCGAGGCGGCCGGCCGAGAGCACCCGAGCCAGGTTCTCGGCCGCCGCGCCCTCGTCGCGCAGCAGCCGCAGGTACCACGGGGTCTTGCCGAGCGCGTCGGAGACCTTGCGGAAGCCCAGCAGGCCCGCGTCCGGGTCGGCCGAGTCGGCGAACCAGCCGAGCAGGACCGGCAGCAGGGTGCGCTGGATGGCGGCCTTGCGGGTCACGCCCGAGGAGAGCGCCTCCAGGTGTCTGAGGGCCGAGGCCGGGTCCGCGTACCCCAGGGCCTCCAGGCGCTGCCCGGCCGCGCGCGGGCTGAGCCGGGTCTCGCCGGGGGAGAGCTGGGCGACCGCGTCGAGCAGCGGCCGGTAGAAGAGCTTCTCGTGCAGGCGCCGCACCACGGAGGCGTGCTTCTTCCACTCCCGGTTGAGCGTGCTGACCGGCTCGGTGCGCAGGCCGAGCGAGCGGCCCAGGCGCCGCAGGTCGGCCTCGTCCTCGGGGACCAGATGGGTGCGGCGCAGCCGGTACAGCTGGATGCGGTGCTCCATCGCGCGCAGGAAGCGGTACGCGTCGTCGAGCTGGGCGGCGTCCGCGCGCCCCACGTAGCCGCCCGCGGCCAGCGCGCCGAGCGCGTCCAGGGTGGTGCCGCTGTGCAGGGTCGCGTCACCGCGCCCGTGCACCAGCTGGAGCAGCTGCACGGCGAACTCGACGTCCCGCAGCCCGCCGGGCCCCAGCTTCAGCTCGCGGTCGACCTGCGCCGCCGGGATGTTGTCGACGACCCGGCGGCGCATCTTCTGCACGTCGGCGACGAAGTTGTCGCGCTCGGCGGCCTGCCACACCAGCGGCGAGACCGCCTCGATGTACGCGGCCCCCAGCTCCGGGTCCCCGGCCACCGCCCGTGCCTTGAGCAGCGCCTGGAACTCCCAGGTCTTGGCCCAGCGCTGGTAGTACGCGAGGTGCGAGGAGAGCGTGCGCACCAACGGGCCGTTGCGGCCCTCGGGGCGCAGATTGGCGTCGACGGGCCAGATGGTGCCCTCGACGGTGGTCTCGGAGCAGATCCGCATCAGGTGCGAGGCGAGCCGGGTGGCGGCCTGGAGCGCCTTGCGCTCGTCGGCGCCGTCCGCCGGCTCCCCGACGAAGATCACGTCGACGTCGGAGACGTAGTTCAGCTCGTGGCCGCCGCACTTGCCCATCGCGATCACCGCGAGCCGGCATATCGCGGCGTCGTCCGGGGCCGCGGTCCGGGCGATGGCGAGCGCCGCCCGCAGGGTGGCGGTGGCCAGGTCCGCGAGCTCGGCGGCCGTCTCGGCCACATCGGTCGTCCCGCACACATCGCGCGCCGCTATGGCCAGCAGGCATCTGCGGTAGGCGACCCGCAGCGACACCGGGTCCTGGGCCCGCGCGAGGCCCCGCTCGAACTCCGCGACCCCGGGGTGCAGGTCCACGGCCTCGTAGGTGACCAGCGCGTGCCAGTCGCGCGGATGCCGGGCCAGATGGTCCCCGAGCGCCTCGGAGGCCCCCAGGACCCCGAGCAGGCGGTCCCGCAGCGGTTTGGCGCTGATCAGGGTGTCCAGGAGCGCCTGCCGCTCGGCCGGGTCCTGCGCCTCCACGATCCGTACCAGGGAGGCGAGCGCCAGATCGGGGTCCGCGGTCGCCCCCAGCGCGTCCAGGAGCACCGGATCGGTCCGTACGGAGCCGAGCTCCGGGGTGTCGAGCAGCCGCTCGGCCTGCGACGGATCGGTGAAGCCGAACCGCAGCAGCCGTGTGAAGGTGCTGCTCCTGCGCCCCGGCACCGCCGTCATCCCGCCGCCTCCCACTGCACCGCGCCCGGCTCCGGCGCCGGATCAAGGTCGGATCCGAGCCTATCCGGAGCGGGCGCGGTCAGGGCAGGTGAGGAACGGCTACGCGCGCGTGGTCACGGTGACCGCGCGGCCGCGTGGCGTGTTCTCGACGCGCCTCGCCAGCAGGTGCGGCAGCTTGCCGTACCAGGCGTACGAGACGAGGAAGCCGAAGGCCAGGCACAGGATGCCGCCCACCGCGTCCAGCCAGAAGTGGTTGGCGGTCGAGACGATGACGACCAGGGTCGCCGTCGGGTAGAGCAGGCCGAGGATCCGCGCCCAGGGCGCCTTGGCGAGGGCGAAGACGGTCAGGCCGCACCACAGCGACCAGCCGATGTGCATGGACGGCATCGCCGCGTACTGGTTCGACATGTTCTTCAGGTCGCCCGAGGCCATCGAACCCCAGGTGTGGTGGACCACGACGGTGTCGACGAAGTCGCCGTTGTTCATCAGGCGGGGCGGCGCCAGTGGGACGAAGTAGTAGCCCACCAGGGCCACGCCGGTGGTGGCGAAGAGGATCAGCCGGGATGCCGCGTAACGGCCGGGGTGGCTGCGGAAGAGCCACACCAGGACGCCGATCGTCACCACGAAGTGGAGCGTGGCGTAGTAGTAGTTCATGCCGGTGATCAGCCATGCCACCGAGTTGACGGTGTGGTTGACGGACCGCTCCACAGCGATGCCGAGGTGCTGCTCCACCGACCAGATCCAGTCGGCGTTGTCGAGCGCCTGCGACTTCTGCTCGGGGACGGCGTTGCGGATCAGTGAGTACGTCCAGTAACTCACCGCGATCAGCAGGACTTCGAACCAGATCCGGGGGCGGCGCGGGGTGCGCAGCCGCTGGAGAAGGGTGGCGGGTGTTACCGGGACCGGCGTCGTCGGCGCTTCGGTGACGTGCTCTTCGGAGACGGGTGTGGGCGCAGCCGACGAGGCGGCCGACGGGGTGTCCGCCGTACCTTCCTGAGTCTTCACGGTCATTTCACCCATAGCGAGAGAGTCTGCCAGATGGACCACGGCCCCGCAGATCGTCCTTCGGTCGGGTTCGGTCCGGATTCCTCCTCCCGTTGGAGGACTCCTCACGGAGGAGGGACCGATCGCCGTCCCCCGATTTTATGCCGGGGCGGGCAGGCGCCCCAGCGGAGAGCTACTTGGGAGCCGGCCCAGAAGCGGTTGAACCGCGAACCACCAGCTCGGGCATGAACACGAACTCGCTGTGCGGGGCCGGGGTGCCGCCGATCTCCTCCAGGAGGGCGCGGACCGCCGCCTGACCCATGGCGGTCACCGGCTTGCGGATCGTGGTCAGTGGTGGATCGGTGAACGCTATGAGCGGGGAGTCGTCGAAACCGACCACCGAGATGTCCTTCGGCACGTCAAGACCGGCTTGCCGGGCCGCCCGGATCGCGCCCAGCGCCATCATGTCGCTGGCGCACACCACCGCCGTGCACCCCGCCGCGATCAGCGCGGTGGTCGCGGCCTGGCCGCCCTCCAGCGTGTACAGCGAGTGCTGGACCAGCGCCTCGGCCTCGCCCTGGGTCAGCCCCAGCGAGTCCTCCATCGCGGCCGTGAAGCCCTCGATCTTGCGCAGCACCGGCACGAACCGCTTGGGTCCCACGGCGAGCCCGATGCGGGTGTGGCCCAGGGCCGCGAGGTGCGTGACCGCGAGCCGCATCGCCGCCCGGTCGTCGGGGGAGATGAAGGGCGCCTGCACCTTCGGCGAGAAGCCGTCCACCAGCACGTACGGCACGCCCTGCGCACGCAGCTGCTCGTAGCGGTCCATGTCGGCCGTGGTGTCGGCGTGCAGCCCGGAGACGAAGATGATGCCCGAGACGCCCCGGTCCACCAGCATCTCGGTGAGCTCGTCCTCGGTGGAGCCGCCGGGCGTCTGGGTGGCGAGCACGGGGGTGTACCCCTGGCGGGTCAGGGACTGGCCGATGACCTGGGCGAGCGCCGGGAAGATCGGGTTCTCCAGCTCCGGCGTTATCAGACCGACGAGTCCGGCGCTGCGCCTGCGCAGCCGCACCGGCCGCTCGTAGCCGAGGACGTCGAGCGCGGCAAGCACGGATTCACGGGTGCCCGCGGCCACACCGGGCTTGCCGTTGAGCACGCGGCTGACTGTGGCTTCGCTGACCCCCGCCTGGGCTGCGATGTCGGCAAGCCGTGCGGTCACGGGATTGGACTGTACCGGTCGCACGTCAGATTGCCCACCAGACTGCGGATTCGGCGGGAATCGTGACGTTACCGCCGGTGAACTCCAGCGCCGAGGTCGACAGCAGCGGCCTTCCGGGGACGGCCAGTTGGACCGCTCCGGCGCCCGTGTTGACCGTGCAGACGAAGCCCGGCCGGGCGAACGCCAGCAGGCCCTCGGGCGCCTCCAGCCACTCCATCTCGCCGTCCCCGAGGCCGGGCAGCTCGCGGCGCAGGGTGAGGGCCGAGCGGTAGAGCTCCAGGGTCGAGCGCGGGTCGCCGGTCTGGGCCTCGACGGACAGGCCGCGCCAGGAGTCGGGCTGCGGCAGCCAGCTGCCGCCGCTGCCGAAGCCGTACGAGGGTCCCTCGGCGGTCCACGGGATGGGCACCCGGCAGCCGTCGCGGAAGCCGTCCTGGCCCTCGGCGCGGAAGAAGGACGGGTCCTGGCGCACCTCGTCGGGCAGGTCGGTCACCTCGGGCAGGCCGAGCTCCTCGCCCTGGTAGAGGTAGGCGGAGCCGGGCAGCGCCAGCATCAGCAGGGCCGCCGCGCGGGCCCGGCGCAGGCCCCGCTCGCCGCCGCCGTAGCGGGTCGGGTGGCGCACCACGTCGTGGTTGGAGAGCACCCAGGTGGTGGGGGCGCCGACCGCGCGGGTCGCGGCGAGCGAGGCGTCGACGACCGCGCGCATCTCGGCGGCGTCCCACGGGCAGTTCAGGAACTGGAAGTTGAAGGCCTGGTGCAGTTCGTCGGGGCGTACGTACAGGGCCAGGCGCTCGGGCGAGGGCGCCCAGGCCTCGGCGACCGCGATGCGCTCCCCGTCGTAGGAGTCGAGCAGCCTGCGCCAGGAGCGGTGGATCTCGTGGACGCCGTCCTGGTCGAAGAACGGCAGCTCCTGGGCGCCGATCAGCTTGGCCTGCTCGCGGGCGCCGATGTCGGGCAGCCCCGGCGCCTTGATCATGCCGTGGGCCACGTCGATGCGGAAGCCGTCGACGCCGATGTCGAGCCAGAAGCGCAGCACGGACTCGAACTCGGCCCGCACCTCGGGGTGTTCCCAGTTGAGGTCGGGCTGCTCGGGGGCGAACAGGTGCAGATACCAGTCGCCGTCCTCGGTCCGGGTCCAGGCCGGGCCGCCGAACACCGACTCCCAGTCGTTGGGGGGAGCGGCGCCGCCCTGGGCGGGCACGGCGGCCCGCTTGCCGGGGTGGAAGTGGTAGCGGTCGCGCTCGGGGCCGCCCGCGAGCGCCGCGCGGAACCAGCTGTGCTGGTCGGAGGTGTGGTTGGGGACGATGTCGACGATCACCCGCAGCCCGAGCCGATGGGCCTCGCGGACCAGGTCGTCGGCGTCCTGGAGGTCCCCGAAGAGCGGGTCGACGGCCCGGTAGTCCGCCACGTCGTAGCCGCCGTCGGCCTGCGGGGAGGCGTAGAACGGGGTGAGCCAGACCGCGTCCGCGCCGAGCTCGGCCAGGTGCGGCAGGCGGGCCCGGATGCCGGGCAGGTCACCGATGCCGTCGCCGTCGCCGTCCGCGAAGGAGCGGACGTACACCTGGTAGATGACGGCGTCGCGCCACCAGCCGGTACCGCTGTCGCCGCCGGGGGCCCGGCCCGGGGCGGCGGTGGTCGTGGTCAGCTCCTGCGTCATGAACGGGTCCCTCTCCACTGGCCTGCGCGGTGTTCTGCGTACTGCGCCTACGGGATCAACGCCGCTGCATCCCGAAGGTAACAGTCCTGCAAGCTCTTGCGGAAGGCTTGCAAGGGCGGTGCCGGGCTGCCGGACGTGCCCATGGTGTACGCGAGGGCCTTCTGACAAGGCGCGCATCGGCAACCGTGTGGACACGCGGATGTAACGATCGACCGGCCTTGCAGAAATTCTTCGCAAGGTCTTTCGGTCTTCTTTCATCCTTGTTACGTTCCTGGCGATCCGGCGCCGTGATGGCGCGGCACCCGTTGAAGGAGTTCACATGCGACGTGGCATAGCGGCCACCGCGCTGGTCGCGACCCTGGCGCTCGCGGCGACGGCTTGCGGCGGCAGTGACAGCAGTGACAGCGGTGACAAGAAGAGCTCGGGCGAGCTCTCCGGCACCGTCACATGGTGGGACACCTCGAACGACACCGAGAAGGCGACGTTCAAGAAGATCGCCGAGGACTTTCACGCGCAGCACCCGAAGGTCACCGTCAAGTACGTCAACGTGCCGTACGGCGACGCGCAGAACAAGATCAAGAACGCGTTCAGCAGCGGCTCCGACGCGCCGGACGTCATCCGCGCCGACGTCGGCTGGGTCGCCGACTTCGCCTCGCTGGGCTACCTGGACAAGGTCCCGGACGCCAAGGCCAAGGAAGTGGACTCCGCCTTCCTCAAGCAGGCCGCGGCCAGCGGCAAGTACGACGGCCAGATGTACGCCGTCCCGCAGGTCATCGACACCCTCGGCCTCTTCTACAACAAGAAGATGCTCAAGGACGCGGGCGTCGAGCCGCCGAAGTCCCTGGAAGAGCTGAAGACGGCCGCCGCGGCCATCAAGTCCAAGACCGGCCAGACCGGTATGTACCTGCGCGGCGACGACTCGTACTGGTTCCTGCCGTTCATCTACGGCGAGGGCGGCGACCTGGTCGACGCCAAGAACAAGAAGGTCACCGTCGACTCCCCGGCCGGGGTCAAGGCCTTCAAGGCCGCCCGTGACCTGGTCACCTCCGGCGCCGCGATCACCAACGCGACCGACGGCTGGAACAACATGGAGACCGCCTTCAAGTCGGGCAAGGTCGCCATGATGGTCAACGGCCCCTGGGCCGTGGCCGACGCCTACGCCGGCGACGCCTTCAAGGACAAGGCCAACCTCGGCATCGCCGCGGTCCCGGCCGGCTCCGCCGCGCAGGGCGCCCCGCAGGGCGGCCACGACCTCGCGGTCTACGCCGGCTCCAAGAACCGCGACGCCTCGCACGCCTTCGTCGACTACCTGACCTCGCAGACCGTCCAGGTGCAGACCACCAAGGCGCTCAGCCTGCTGCCGACCCGGACCGCCGCGTACGACCAGCCGGACGTCAAGTCCAACGAGATGGTCCAGTTCTTCAAGCCGGCCGTCGACAAGGCCGTCGAGCGCGCCTGGATCCCGGAGAACGGCGCGCTGTTCGAGCCGCTGAAGCTCCAGTTCACCAAGGCCGTCACCGGCGCCTCCTCGCCCGAGGACGCGGCCAAGGCCTCCGGCACCGCCTTCCACAAGATCCTCAAGGACTGGAAGTAGCGGACGGGCAGCGGGAGACGGGTACTGACTGACATGACTGTCCACACCGGCCAGTCGACGGCGAAGGCCGCGGGCGACAGCGCCCGCGGCCGGGGCCGCACTGGCGAGCGCCCCGGCCGGCTCCGGCGGGCGCTCTCGACGCACTGGTACGCCTGGACGATGGTCGCCCCCGTGGTGATCGTCCTCGGCGTGATCATCGGGTGGCCGCTCGGCCGCGGCATCTACCTGTCGCTGACCGACGCCAACGAGCGCAACGTGGGCCGCACGATCGGCGCCAACCACATCGACGCGACCTACAAGTTCGTCGGGTTCGACAACTACGTGGACGTGCTGAACGACCCCGTGTTCATGCAGCGGCTGGTGTGGACCGTGGTGTGGACGGTGTGCTGTGTCTCCGCCACGTTCCTGCTCGGCCTGGTGCTGGCGAACATGCTCAACCGGCAGTTCCGCGGCCGTGCGGCGTACCGGATGATGCTGATCCTGCCGTGGGCGGTTCCCGGCTTCGTCTCGGTGTTCGCCTGGCGTTTCCTCTTCAACCGCGACAACGGCCTGCTGAACAAGGTCCTGGACGGCGGCGGCATCTCGGCGGTGCCGTGGCTGGACGACCCGACCTGGGCGAAGTTCTCGGTCATCGCGGTCAACGTCTGGCTCGGCGTGCCCTTCATGATGGTGGCGCTCCTGGGCGGCCTGCAGTCGATCCCGGGCGAGCTGTACGAGGCGGCCGAGATGGACGGGGCGGGCCCGTGGAAGCGGTTCGTCTACATCACCGTCCCCGGCCTGCGGGCGGTCTCGTCCACGGTGATCCTGCTGTCGACGATCTGGACGTTCAACATGTTCCCGGTGATCTTCCTGCTGACGCGGGGCGGTCCCGGTGACTCGACAGAGATCCTGGTGACGCAGGCGTTCCGCCAGGCGTTCGTGGAGAGCCCGCGGGACTTCGCGGGGTCGGCGACGTGGGGCGTACTGATCCTGGCGGTGCTGATGGTCTTCGCGCTCGTGTACCGGCGGTCGCTTCGCAAGCAGGGAGAGGTGTGGTGACGATGGCGTCGGAACGCGGTAAGCGGTCGCCGCTGGCTTCGGTCGGCCTGCACGCGACGCTGATCGGGGCGTCGGTCATCGCCGTCTTCCCCGTCCTGTGGGTGCTGCTGACATCGCTGAAGCCGGCGAAGTACGCGATCACCACGGACTTCTTCAAGGACACGACGCTCGACAACTACCGCTATCTGGTGGACAAGACGAGCTTCTTCACCTGGTTCGCGAACTCGGCGCTGATCGCCGGGGTGACGACGCTGCTCGGCGTCTTCATCTCCGCGACCACGGGCTACGCGGTGAGCCGCTTCAGGTTCCCCGGCATGCGCCCGCTGATGTGGACCCTCCTCATCACCCAGATGTTCCCCATGGCGATCCTGATCGTCCCGCTCTACAACCTGATGGGCCAGCTGGGGCTGCTGAACCAGCCGGTGGGCCTGATCATCACGTATCTGACGATCGCCGTCCCGTTCTGCGCCTGGATGATGAAGGGCTTCTTCGACGGGATCCCGGTGGAGATCGACGAGTCGGGGCGGGTGGACGGGCTGAACCCGTTCGGCACGTTCTGGCGCCTGATCCTGCCGCTGGCGAAGCCGGGGCTGGCGGTGACGGCGTTCTACTCCTTCATCACGGCGTGGGGCGAGGTCGCGTACTCGTCGGCGTTCATGGTGGGGGACGAGAACCTGACGCTGGCGGGCGGTCTCCAGACGTTCGTGACGCAGTACACGGCGAACTGGGGGCCGATGACGGCGGCGTCCGTGCTGATCGCCGTGCCGGCGGCGGTGTTCTTCCTGTTCGCGCAGAAGCATCTGGTTGCGGGGATGACGGCGGGGGCGACGAAGGGGTGACGTGTTTATGCCCCCACCCCGCCCGTTCCCTCAAGCCCTCTGGCGGGCGGCCGGGCGGCGGGGTGCGCCCCCGGGCCCCCGCTGACCGGGCTTCGCCCGGACCCCCTTTCGCCTGCGGGCCGCCCCAACTGGTCGCGCCCGCGCGGCGGAGCCGCATGTGTCACGGCCCCGCGCCCCTTCTTGGCCCGGAGTTCGGCTGCGGGCTGTGGAGGGCTGGTCGCGCAGTTCCCCGCGCCCCTATAGATGCCGCTGCGCGGCAATCCCCTGGGCGCCCCGAAGGGGCGCATCTCAGGGGCGCGGGGAACTGCGCGAGCAACCCAGCACGGTCCGCAGACGAACGGGCTTACCCGCCCACCCCCGTGTCCCACCGACGGCGTCCGGGGCGGAGCCCCGAGCGGGGTGCAGGGGCCGCAGGCCCCGCAAGCGGGGTCCGGGGGCGTAGCCCCGGGAAACCCACCTTCACCCCCACCCACCCCCGGAGGGTTTGGGGAAGGGGCGGGGTGGGGCCAAAAGCCCGCCGCAGGCGCCGCCCACCCGCACGTGAACACCCACCACACCAACCCACCGACCCAGGGACGAAATGACCCCGCACCTCACCGCCCCCGCCACCACCCCGGCCCACACCGGGACCCGTACCAACTGGTGGCAGGACGCCGTGATCTACCAGGTCTATCCGCGCAGCTTCGCCGACGCCAACGGCGACGGGATGGGGGACCTCGACGGCGTACGCCACAAGCTCCCCTACCTCCGCGACCTCGGCGTCGACGCCGTCTGGCTCTCCCCCTTCTACGCCTCCCCGCAGGCCGACGCCGGCTACGACGTCGCCGACTACCGCGCCATCGACCCGATGTTCGGCACCCTGCACGACGCCGACGCCCTCATCCGGGACGCCCACGACCTCGGGCTGCGCATCATCGTCGACCTCGTCCCCAACCACTCCTCCGACCAGCACGAGTGGTTCAAGCGCGCCCTGAGGGAAGGGCCGGGATCCGCGCTGCGGGCCCGCTACCACTTCCGCCCCGGACGCGGCGAAGGCGGCGAACTGCCGCCCAACGACTGGGAGTCCATCTTCGGCGGCCCCGCCTGGACCCGTACCCCCGACGGTGAGTGGTACCTGCACCTGTTCGCCCCGGAGCAGCCCGACTTCAACTGGGAGCACCCGGCCGTCGCCGACGAGTTCCGCTCGATCCTGCGGTTCTGGCTGGACATGGGCGTCGACGGGTTCCGCGTCGACGTCGCCCACGGGCTGGTGAAGGCCCCCGGGCTGCCCGACATCGGCGGCGCCGACCAGCTCAAGCTGCTGGGCAACGATGTCATGCCGTTCTTCGACCAGGACGGCGTCCACGAGATCTACCGCTCCTGGCGCCGCATCCTCGACGAGTACCCCGGTGAGCGCATAGCCGTCGCCGAGGCGTGGACGCCCACGGTCGAGCGCACGGCCCACTACGTACGCCCCGACGAGCTGCACCAGGCCTTCAACTTCCAGTACCTCGGCGCCCCTTGGGACGCCACCGCACTCCGTGACGTCATCGACGTCTCGCTCGCCGCCATGCGCCCGGTCGGCGCGCCCGCGACCTGGGTGCTCTCCAACCACGACGTCACCCGGCACGCCACCCGCTTCGCCAACCCGCCCGGCCTCGGCACCCAGCTGCGCACCCCGGGCGACCGCGCGCTCGGGCTGCGCCGGGCGCGCGCCGCGACCCTGCTGATGCTGGCGCTGCCCGGCTCCGCCTACCTCTACCAGGGCGAGGAGCTCGGCCTCCCGGACGTCACCGACCTGCCCGACGAGGTCCGCCAGGATCCCTCGTTCTTCCGCGCCGAGGGCCAGGACGGCTTCCGCGACGGGTGCCGGGTGCCCATCCC
The DNA here is from genome assembly GCF_040639555.1 of Streptomyces sp. NPDC023838. Lineage (NCBI taxonomy): Bacteria > Bacillati > Actinomycetota > Actinomycetes > Kitasatosporales > Streptomycetaceae > Streptomyces > Streptomyces sp. NPDC023838. Next base: position 100,262 of record NZ_JBFAAD010000005.1, on the reverse strand, counting down.
GTGGACCGTCGAGGGGTCCTCGTACGGCTTCGGCAGCGGTGGCAGCTGGCTGCCGCAGCCCGACTCGTGGGGCGCGCTCTCGGTCGAGGCCCAGACCGGCGACCCGGGCTCCACCCTGGAGCTCTACCGCGCCGCCCTCGCCGCCCGCCGCGAGCACCCGGGCCTCGGCTCGGGCGACTCGGTCCGCTGGCTGGACGCCCCCGAGGGCGTCCTCGCCTTCGCCCGCGAGGGGTTCGTCTGTACGGTCAACCTCACCGGGGAGGCCGTGCGGATGCCCGCACCCGGCAAGGTCCTCCTCTCCAGCGACAGCCTCTCCGGCGACAGCGACGAGATCGCCCTCACCGGCGGGGAGTTCGTCCTTCACCCCGACACCACCGTGTGGTGGGAGGTGTGACCGACTCCGGGTCCGGGCCGCGCCTCGCCGACATCGCCGCCCAGGCGGCCGTCAGCGAGGCCACCGTCAGCCGGGTGCTCAACGGGCGTCCGGGCGTCGCCGACGCCACCCGGCAGCGGGTGCTCGCGGCCCTGGACGTCCTCGGCTGGGAGCGGCCCGCCCCGTTGCGGCACCGCAGCGCCGGACTCGTCGGCCTGGTCACTCCGGAGCTCACCAACCCCATCTTCCCCGCCTTCGCCCAGGCCGTGGAGCAGGTGCTCGCCGGGCACGGGTACACCCCGGTGCTCTGCACCCAGCTGCCCGGCGGGGCGACCGAGGACGAGCTGGTCGAGCAGCTGGAGGAGCGCGGGGTCAACGGCATCGTGTTCCTGTCGGGGCTGCACGCCGACACCGCCGCCGACCCCGCCCGCTATCTGGCGCTCACCGAGCGCGGGGTGCCGTTCGTACTGGTCAACGGGTACAACGAGCGCATCCGAGCGCCTTTCGTCTCGCCCGACGACCACGCGGCGATGGCGATGGCGGTGGGCCATCTCGCGGACCTCGGCCACACCCGGATCGGCCTCGCGGCCGGGCCGCTCAGATACGTACCCTCGCGGCGCAAGGCCGAGGGGTTCACGGCCGCGCTCGGGGAGCGGTTCGGGCTGCGCGCCGAGGAGGCCGCCGCGTACATCGGGCACACCCTCTTCAGCGTCGAGGGCGGCCAGGTCGCGGCGGGCGCACTGCTCGACCAGGGCTGTACGGGGGTGGTGTGCGCCAGCGACATGATGGCGCTCGGGGCAATCCGCGCGGCGCGCGGGCGCGGGCTCGCGGTGCCCGGCGAGGTGTCGGTGGTGGGCTTCGACGACTCGCGGCTGATCGCGTTCACCGACCCGCCGCTGACCACCGTCCGCCAGCCCGTGCGGGCGATGGCGACGGCCGCGGTGGGCGCGCTGCTCGAAGAGATCCGGGGGAACCCGGTGCAGCGCACGGAGTTCGTGTTCCAGCCGGAGCTGGTGGTGCGGGGGTCCACCGCGCGCGTACGCCAGTGACCGACCGACGTTTCTCGGCATGCTCCGTACGCTGAGAAATACGCTCAGAAGATGCTGTTGATCTGATTGCTCCTGGCCTCTTCCCGACTGTTTCCGACTGTTTCCGGTTGAACTGTGCGATTGTGTCCGGACCGCGTCAGTCTCTGGTCCAGACTGTGTCCGTGTTGGGGAATCTTCCAGCGGAGACCACGAGCTTCGTGGGCCGGTCGGTGGAACTGGCCACCCTGGACGGCCTGTTGCGGGACCGCCGGCTCGTCACGGTCACCGGCCCGGGCGGCGTCGGCAAGTCCCGGCTCGCCCTGCGCGCCGCACGCGAGCGCCGAGCCTTCTGTCCCGACGGGGTGTGGTGGGTCGAACTGTCCCCGCTGTACGACCCCGAGCTGCTCGCCGCCACCGTCGCCGACCACCTGGGCGTCACCGACCAGAGCAGCCGCACCGCCGCCGAGGCGCTGTGCGGCCGGCTCGGCGACAAACGGCTGCTGCTGGTCCTGGACACCTGTGAGCACCTGGTCTCCGCCTGTGGCCACCTCATCGGGGAGCTGCTCCAGACCTCGCCGGGGCTGACCGTCCTGGCCACCAGCCGGCAGTCCCTGGGCCGCCCGGAGGAACGTGTCTTCTCGCTCGCCCCGCTGCCGCCCGAGGGCGCCGCGCTCACCCTCTTCCAGCAGCGCGCCGTCGAGGCCGTGCCGCACCTGTCGCTGAAGTCCTTCGAGACCCCGGCTCGCGCCGAGGCCGCCGCCGCGGTCTGCCGCAGACTCGACGGCATCCCGCTCGCCATCGAACTCGCCGGTGCCCGGCTGCGCTCGTGGAGCGTCGAGCAGCTCGCCGAACGGCTCGACTCGCGCTTCGAGGTCCTCGCCGACACCCGCTCCACCCGGCTGCCCCGCCACCAGACCATGCGGACGACCATCGGCTGGAGCCACGAGCTGTGCGCCCCGCTGGAACGGCTGCTGTGGGCCCGGCTCTCGGTGTTCGCCGGGGGCTTCGACCTCGAAGCCGCCCAGGAGGTCGCCGCGGGCGGCCCGCTCGCCCCCGAAACCGTCGGCCCCGCGCTCGCGGGCCTGGCCGCCAAGTCCGTCGTACGGGCCGGGACGCACCGCGGACGGGCCGGTTACCGGATGCTCGACACCATCCGCGAGTACGGCCGCCAGTGGCTCGGCGAGCTCGGCGAGGAGGCGGCCGTGGCCGGGCGCCACGCCGAGCGCTGGCGCCGGCTGGCCCGCGCCGCCGAGGCCGACTGGATGGGCCCGGACCAGGTCGAGTGGTACGAGCGGCTGGCCGCGGGCCACGCCGACCTGCGCACCGCCCTCGACCACCTGCTCGCCACCGACCCGGCCGCCGCGCTCGACCTGGCCTCCTCGCTCTGGTTCTACTGGATCTGCTGCGGCCATCTGCGCGAGGGCCGCGGCTTCCTGGAGCGCGCCCTCGCCCTCGCCCCCGGGCCCGGCCCCCGCCGCGACCGCGCCCAGTGGGCGCTCGGCATGACCGTGCTCCTCCAGGGCGACGTGGAGACCGCGCTGAGCCAGGCCCGCGCATGCGCCGCGCGAACCGCCGGCCCCGAGAGCCGGCTGCGCGCCTCCTATCTGCTCGGCGCGGCCATCCTGACGCCCGGCGACGCCGAGGGCGCACTCGACGTGCTCACCCCGGCCATCGACGCGGCCGACGACGACCTCTCGCCCGGCCTCGCCCTGTGCGTCCTCGTCCGCGTCTACGCCCTCAGCAACCTCGGCCGTTACCGCGAGGCCGCCGCCGAGGCGACCTGGCTGCGCGACCAGTGCGCGAGCCGGGGCGAGCGCTGGATGCGGGCGTACGCCGACTACATGCTCGCCGTCACCGCGCAGGCGCTCGGCCGCGCCACCGAGGCCGCCGAGCACGCCCGCGCGATGCTGGCCGGCAAGCGGCTGCTCCACGACAGCTTCGGCATCGCGCTCGGCCTCGACCTGCTCGCCTGCGCGCTGGCCGCCCGGGGCGACGGCGAGGAGGGCGCCCAGGTCCTCGGGATCGGGCAGGAGTACTGGCGTACCGTCGGCAAGGCCCAGATGGGTGCCCCCCGGCTCGCCGCCGTGCGCGAGGAGTGCGAGCGCCGGGCCAGGGCCGCTCTCGGGGACCAGGCGTACGACAGTGCCTTCCGCCGGGGCGCGCGCGCCGGGCTCGACCAGGGGCTCAGCCTTGCACTCAAGGGTGATTTCGCATAGGGAAGTTGACCGGGACTCCCCACGGCCGGCCCGCGCGCTACCGTGAGGACGTACCCATGGGCCTGTCAGGCCCGCCCCGCCCAGTCCGCACCACGCCCACCGGGGCCGACGGCCCCACGGGGGATTCGCCGTGAACCCGTCCCACGACACCACCGTGCTGGTCGTCGACGACATCGACGCCAACCGCTACGCCATGGGCGCGGTCCTGCGGCGCGCGGGGCACCGGGTGGTGCCGCTGTCCACCGCGGCGGCCGCCCTGGTCGAGCTCGACACCCGGGTCCGCAACGGCGCCCTGCCCGACGCGGCCCTGGTCGATGTGGGCCTGCCCGACATGGACGGCTTCGAACTGTGCCGCCGCATCAAGGCGCACCCGGAGATCGCCCGGATGCCCGTGGTGCACTTCTCGGCCGCGGCCACCACCCCGCACGACCGCACCCGGGGCCTGGACGCGGGCGCCGAGGCCTACCTCGCCGTCCCCGTCGAGCCCGAGGAGATCCAGGCCGTCGTCCGGGCCGCCCTGCGCGGCGCCCGCTTCCGCCACGACGCCGACGCCCGCGCGGGCCGCCTCGCCCGCCTGGCCACCGCCACCACCGCGCTGTACGGGGCGAGTTGCCCCCAGGAGCTCGCCGACACGGCCGCCGCCGCGGCCGCCGCCCTGATCCGCTGCCGGGCCGCCGCCTACGTCTTCGGCGCCGACGGCACGCTGTACGCGGGCGGCCCGCCGCGCCACGAACCGCCCGCCACCGCCGCCGCGGTGGCCCCGCTGCTCCAGCGGGCCATGGCGGGCTGCACCGGCGTACGGTCGCGGATCGCCCCCGCGCCGCTGTGGCCCTCCGGCGTGCTGCCCACCGGCGAGGGGCACGGCGACGCCCGGCTGATGCTGGCCCGCAGCCGCGCCGACCAGCCGCCGGTCTGTCTGGTCACCCCCGTCCAGGCCACCGCCGGCCAGGACACCCGCGCCCTGCTCGCCCATCTCGCCGAGGCCACCGCGCTGGCCGCCGAGTCGCTGCGCAGCGCCGCCGAGGAGCGGCACATCGCGCTCACCCTCCAGCGCAGCTTCCTGCCCCAGCACCAGCCCCGGCTGCCCGGCGCCGACGTCGCCGTGCGCTATGTGCCCGCCTCCACCCGCGCCGAGATCGGCGGCGACTTCTACACCGCGCTGCCCACCCCCGACGGACTCCTCGTCGGGGTCGGCGACGTCGTGGGCCACTCGCTCGACGCGGCCACCGTCATGGTCGAACTGCGCCACGCGTTACGGGCGTACGCGACCGACGAACGCGATCCGGCAGTCCTGGTGCGCCGCCTGGACCGGATGCTCCAGCTCTACCACCCCGAAGCCACCGCCACCCTCTGCCTCGCCCTCATCGACCCGCTGCTCGGCCGCGCCCAGGTCGCCAACGCCGGCCACCTGCCGCCCCTGGTCATCCACGCCGGGGGCGAAGCCGCCTATCTCGACGTCCACGGGCCGCTGCTCGGCCTGGGCCTGGACCACCCCGACCCGTACCGTCACCAACTCGCCTCCGGCGACGTCCTGTTGATGGTGACGGACGGCCTCATCGAGACCCGGGGCACCGATCTGGAGGTGTCCATGGAGCGGCTGCGCCAGATCGCGGCGGCGAGCGCCTCGCGCGGCACGGGCACCCTGTGCGACGCGCTGCTGAGCGCGTTCGGCAGCCGCGAGGACGACGTGGCGCTGCTGGCCCTGCGGCTCACCGGTCTGGTGTGAAGCCCCTCGGGTGACGTGGCTCAGCCGAGCCGCTTCTCCATCAGCACGACGGCGTAGTTGCTGCCCCCGCCCTCCTTGAACGGCTGCTCCCCGGCCACCGCGTACCCGGCCCGCTCGTAGTAGCCGCGCAGCCCCGGGCTGGAGGCCTTGAAGTCGAGGCGGGACAGGGGGCGCCCGGCCGCCGCGATGCGCTGCTCGGCGTGGGTGAGCAGGGCCCGGCCGGTTCCGGCGGGGGCGAGCGCGCGGTCGGTCATCAGCCGGTGCACATAGCCCGCCTCCGGCGGCCGTACGCCCCAGGCGGGCTCGTCCACCCACCACAGTTCGTACGCCCCGGCCGCGCGGCCGTCGGCGGTCAGGGCGAGCCAGACCTCGCCCTCCTTGATCCGCTCGCGGAAGTGCGCCGCGTCCTTCTCGCCGGGCTGCCACTGGTCGATGCCGCTGCCCCGCATCCAGCGGGCGGCCCCGTCGTACAGGGCGACCAGGGTGGGCACGTCCTCTTCGGAGGCGAGGCGGAAGGAGAGCGTCTCCGTGGGTGTCGTCATGGTGATCAAAATACGGGGACGGGCTCCGCGATCGCCGTACGGGTGCGGCTCAGTGGGAGCCGTCGGCGGGCGCCAGGGCCACCAGGCGCGCCATCAGGTCCCCGAACGGCCCGTCCGCCGGCTCGTCCGCGACGATCCGCAGCACCACGGCCGCCATCTCGTCGTCGTACGCCGCGCTCACCGCCGCCAGCGCCGCGAAGTCGTGGACCAGCTGCAACTCCAGCTCGGCGCGCGGGATCCGCCGCCCGTCGAGCCAGATCAGCGCGGTCGACTCGGCGAGCGAGACCCACGACCGCACGACCAACTCCAGGCGCGCGGGCGGGTCCTGGACGCCGAGGTGGGCGAGGATCTGGAGGTACGCCGCGTGCCGCACCTCGTCGATCATGGCGTTGGCGTTGGTCGAGCCGACCGCCGAGGCCGCGGGCCCGCCCCGCATCAGCGCGGCGAAACCCGGCCCGTGCCCCTCGACGAAGTCGAAGAACCGGCCCATCACCCGCAGCAGCCGGGCCCCCAGCGGCCCCTCGTGCGGCTCCACGAACCGGCCCGCCAGCTCGTCGGCGGCCAGCCGCAGCGCCGCCTCGTACAGGCTCTGCTTGCCGGGGAAGTAGTGATAGACCAGCGGCCGCGATATCCCGGCGGCCGCCGCTATCTCGTCTATCGAGACGTCGTCGGGGGAGCGGTGGCTGAACAGCTCCAGCGCGACCCCGATCAGCTGCCGCCTGCGCTCCTCGACGCCCATCCTGCGCCGCACCCCGGTCGTCATGCGAACAGAGTACCTACAGGTCGAGCACGAGTTTCTGCCCCAGGCAGCGCGATACGCAGATCAGCATCGAGTCCTGCCGCTCGCCGTCGGTGAGGAGCTCGTCCTGGTGGTCGATCTCCCCTTCCAGGACCCGCTGTTGACAGGTTCCGCAGAAGCCCTGCTCGCACGAGTACGAGACGTCCGGCAGCTCCTCGCGGACCGTGGCGAGCACCGAGCGGCCCGCCGGGACCGTGAGGGTGCGGCCCGTGCGGCGCAGTTCGACCTCGAAGGTGCCGAGCTGCGCGGTGCTCGCGCCGGGCGTGAACCTCTCCAGATGGAGGGTGCGCCCCTCGGGCAGGGCCGCCGCCACCGCCTCCATCAAGGGCTCGGGTCCGCAGCAGTACACCGCCGCGCCCTCGCCCGAACCCGCCAGGAACGCGGCCGTGTCGGGCAGCCCGGCCTCGTCCTCGGCGACGACGGTCACCCGTCCGCCCTCGGGGTCGAGCTTCTCGATCTCGTCCAGGAACGGCATGGTCGCCCGCGAGCGCCCGCCGTACAGCAGCCGCCACTCGGCGCCCGCCGCCTCCACCGCCCTCAGCATCGGCAGCACCGGGGTGATGCCGATACCGCCGGCGACGAACGCGTACGACGGCGCCTCGGTCAGCGGGAAACGGTTGCGCGGTCCCCGCACGACCAGTTCGGCGCCCTCCCGCAGCTGCTCGTGAACCTCGCGCGAGCCACCGCGCCCGTCCGCGATCAGCCGGGTGGCGACGGTGTACGTGGCGCGGTCGGCCGGGTCGCCGCAGAGCGAGTACTGGCGGATCAGCCCGGACGGCAGCACCAGGTCGAGGTGGGCGCCCGGGCGCCACTCGGGCAGCGGCGTGCCCGCCGGGGATTCGAGCCGCAGCAGCGCCACGCCCTCGGCGGGCACGGCCCGTTCGGCGACGGTGAGCCGCAGCGAGGGCGCGCGCCGCCCGCCCCGTCCCGACACCGGCGTCTCCAGGGCGGGCATCGGCCACAGCGGGGACGCGGCGATCCGGCGGCGCACCGCCCTCCGTACGAGCAGCGCCGCCCCCGCCGCCAGGACCACGGACCTCGTACGCGGCATGTCAGCGGCCTCCGTTGGCGCCGGGCGAGCTCGCCAGATAGGCCACGGCCTGCGCGGTCGAGCCCTCCTGCGAGGGGTGGTACGTACGGCTGAGATAGCGCGGGATCGAGCGCGCCATCGCGGCGGTGGTGGGCAGCGTGCCCTGGCGTCCGGCGCGCAGGAAGGCGCGGAAGGTGGCCCTGCCGTCCAGCAGCGAGGGGTCGTTCGCCATGAAGAACCGGGCGCCGCGCTGCCAGAGGAAGACGAGCGCGGTGAACGCGGTCGCCCAGGTCCGCGCCCGGCGCCGGTAACCGCCGTCCACGTGCATGAACAGGTCGAAGGCGACCGACCGGTGCTCGACCTCCTCGGCGCCGTGCCAGCGCAGCAGGTCCAGCATCACCGCGTCGGCGCCGCGCTTGTCCAGCGCGTCGGCGTTGAGGATCCAGTCGCCCAGGAACGCGGTGTAGTGCTCGATGGCCGCGATCGTGGCGACGCGCTCCATCAGCCACCACTCGCGCGCCCGCCCCGGCGGCAGCGTCCGGTCGCCGAGCAGCTTCTCGAAGAGCCAGTCGACCTGCGCGGTGTACGGAGTGGGGTCCAGGCCGAGCGCCTTGAGGTGGGGGAGCACGTCGTCGTGGGCGGCCGAGTGCGTGGCCTCCTGCCCGATGAACCCGATGACGTCCTCGCGCAGCCGCTCGTCGCGGATGTACGGCAGCACCTGCTTGTACACGTGCACGAACCAGCGCTCGCCCGCCGGGAGCAGCAGGTGCAGCACATTGATCATGTGACCGGTGAACGGGTCGCCCGGGACCCAGTGGAGCGGCGTCTTCTCCCACGCGAACGAGACGTTCCGGGCCTTGAGCTCTATGTGCTCCGAGACCACCGGAGCGGGCTGCGGCGTATTAGACATGGCGTCAATGTACTGACGGGTAGGCGTCTGGCAACAGGGTTGTACGAGGAGTTGTTCGTACGGAACCGGTCACCGAGGCCGGAAGCGGAGGCCCCCGGGCTCAGCGCAGGGCTGCCACCTGGGTGCCGTTGGCCAGGCGGCCGGTCAGCTGCGCGCGGGCGCCCTCCTGGGTGCGCACGGCGAGCAGATGGCCGCGCTCGGAGGCTTCGACACCGCCGGAGACGGCGACCCGGACCACGTCCTCGCTGCCGGCCGCCAGCACGTACCAGTGCCCGCCCCGGGACTTCCACAGCACCCCGGCGAGCACCAGCGGCTCGTGCGTCCCGCAGGCGGCGCTGTCCTCGGCGCGCGCGGCCACCGCGCCCGCCGTGGCCTTCCCGGCGCCGGGCGCCTGGAACTGGGCGAGCACCCGGCTGTCGGTGCCGGACCAGGTGTCGGCCCGGGTGCACAGCCAGGCGGCCGTGCCGTTGGCCTCGGGCAGCGGCTGCCTGGCGAACTGCCACGCGTTCACGGCCCGTACCCCGTGCGAGCGCACGGTCGGCAGCAGGCACGCGGTGCGGGCCCAGGCCTCCCGGGCGGCGGTGCCGGTGATGTCCTTGGGCGCGTCCGGCGGCCCCCAGGTGAGGCGGGCGGGCGCGAGCTCCCCGAGGTCGGTCAGGAGCCGCCCGGCCGAGTCCTCGCGCAGCTGGAGCACGTCCCAGGAGGTGCAGTCGCGGGCCTGGGCGGGCGAGACGAGGGGAGCGGTCACGCCGTCGCGGTCGCGGGGGAGCGGGCGGGGGGCGGCGGCCGGATCCAGCAGGTCCCGCACGGCCGCCTCGCGCACCCAGGGGGCGGTCAGATAACGGACGTTGCCGTCGGTGCGGCCGACCACGAGCGCCCCGGCGGACGCGGCGTCGGCGCCGTCCACGCGCGCGAAGTCGAGCGCCGCGCCGGAGGTGCCGTCCACCGGCTCCGCGTACCGGGCGACGCGCAGGCCGTCGTAGAAGAGCACGACCGAGGCCCGGTCGACGCGCCCCGCGTACAGCAGTTGGGGCGCGCCCATCGGCGGGCCCGACGGCGTCCCCGGCGTGGCGGAGACCTGCACGGAACGGCCGGGCCGCGCCCAGACGGCGAGGGCGCGCCGCAGCAGCGCGGTGTCGCCGGTGAGGGAGCCGCGGGCGGGCCAGACCGAGAAGTCGGTACGGGCCGAGGTCCGCCACGCGGCGCCGTCCACCCGGGCCACCCGCGCCGGGTCGAGGGCGGCCTCGGCGGCGGGATTGCGGGCGTACGGCGGCGCGGCCGCCCCGTCCGGCCCCCAGCCGTCGCCCGGGAGACCGAGGAGCGTGCCGCAGACCGCGAGCGCGGCGGCGGCGACGAGGGCGGCGCGCAGGTGCTGGCGGCGGCGCATCAGGTCGGTGGGCCGGGCCTGGAGCGAGCAGGGATCGAACTCGGCAGTTTCGAGCAGGGCGGCGGCGTCGCCGGGGTCCCCGGCCTCGTCGAGGGCGGCGCCGGGATCCTCGACTCCCAGGGCGCCGAGCTCGTTCCTCGCCTCCTCATCGCTCAGCCGGTCGAGGCCGCGAAGTACGAAGGCGGCGCGGGCTGGCCCGCTGAGCGCGGAGAGCCGCTGGTCCAGGGCGAGTTCATCGGCTCCGCCGGAGCGGGGGAACAGCCGCAGCCCCCACACATGCGGCAGCACCGGGGGCAACTGCGCGCGCTTGGGCCAGGCCCGCCGCCGCAACGGCAGCCCCGCCTCCAGGGCCTGCCGTACGACCTGCCGCCGCACGAACCCGTACCCCGGGTCGCCGCGCCGGGGCGCCGGAATCACCGCCTCCGCGCTCCCGCGCCCCCGGGGCAGCGACCGCTGCACCAGCGCGTGCGCGGTCAGCACGCGCCGGTTGCGCCCGAGCGAGGGCGGCAGCACGAGGTAGGCGAGCCGGGTCAGCCGGGGATAGTGCTCGACGAGAGCGGCTTCGGCCTGCTCGATGCCGATGGGGGTGGGGCGGGTGAGGATGTCCTGGGGCGGGGCCACGTTCAGCAAAACGAGCGAATGATGCGATGGTCACGTCACCCGGGCCCCTGCCCGCGCCCCTTTGCCCGGCGCCGGCCCGCGGGCCGGTGGGGGCCCCTTTTTGGCCGGGTGTTCGTCTGCGGGCGGGTGGGGCCCGGGGCGGAGCCCCGGTGACGCGGCCGCCCGGCGCCCGGGGGACTCGCCTCCGCCCACCCCACCCCCGGAGGGTTCAGGTAGGGGAGTTCACCAAGCGGGAGCGGAGCCGCCGCACCGTGTCCTCCCCCACCCCCAACCCCTCCCGCACATACGCCCCCATGGACCCGTACCGATCCCCCACCTCCCCCAACCCCGCCGCCAGATACTCCGGCACCACCCCGATCACCGCGAGCGCGACCTCGGGGTCACCCCCCTGCGCCGTGAACCCCTCGACCAGCGGCGCGAACGCCTGCCGCACGGCCCCGTTGACCGCCAGATACTCCCGCTCCACCACCTCCGGCTCCGCCCCCAGCAGGGACAGCAGCACGGTCGCCCCCCACCCCGTACGGTCCTTGCCCGCCGTGCAGTGGAAGAGCACCGGCCCCGCGTCCTCGTCCGCCAGCTCGAGCAGCAGCGTCCGGTACGCGGCCCGGGCCGACGGCGACGACACCATGCCCCGGTACAGGTCCCCGAACACCAGCTGCGCCCGGCCCCCGCCGAGGTGCTGCTCGGCCGCGACGGGGTCGGCCAGCACGTGCCGCAGCCGCGCGGCCGCCGGCGCCCCGTCCGCGCCCACCGCGTCCGCCAGCACGTCCGCGACGACCAGCCGCGCCCCCTGCGGCACCCGGTCGGGCCGCTCGGCCCGCTCGGCGTCCGTACGCAGGTCGATGACCGTGCGCAGCCCCAGCCCGGCCACCGCCGGGTCCCCGCCCGGGTCGAACCGGTCGAGCGCTCCGGCCCGGAAGACCAGGCCGGGCCGGACCGTACGGCCCCCGGCGAGCGGCGTACCGCCGAGATCGCGGAGGTTGGCGACGCTGGTGGCGGGAATCGCGGTCATGGGTGGACGTACTCCTGTGCGGGGAGGAGGGACACGGCGTGGACGGACTCGTCCATGTGTGCCCCGATCCGCCCCGAAACGTAACCAAGCCGCGGCGAAGCGCCCGGGCGGCCCGGTGTCAAGCGGGTGTGCAACTGCGGAGGAGGCCGGTGACTCCCACGGCGACGAGCTTCGTACGTCCGGACGGGCGTCCGGACGTACGTCCTGACAGGCTCGGCCGATCGGGCGCGGGCCCGGCCCCCTCGGGTCGCGGGAGGGCGGCAGCAGGCACGTCCGGAGCGCACTGTGACGGCGGGCCGCGGATCGGGTGACGAGGCCACTGAAATGGCCAAATGCCCACGAGAGACGGGTGGTTGAGGGCACGATGGAGGTATGCGCACCCTTGTACGAGCGGCCCTGGCGGCCGCGGTCGTGACCCTCGCCGCAGGCTGCGGCGGGCACGGCCACGACGCACCGAAGACAGCCGGCGGAAGCCTCGAAGAGATCGCGGCCCAGGCCGCCTGCAAGCCGAAGATCTCCACGAACGCGGCCGAGCTGCGACAGGCCAACTGCGACACCACGGACGGCCGTTACGTCCTGGCGACCTTCGCCACCGACCGCGGCCAGCGGGAGTGGATCAATGGCGCCAAGGACTACGGCGGCGCCTATCTGGTGGGCCGCAAGTGGGTCGCCGTCGGCGACGAGAGCGTGGTCAACGCGCTGCGCGGCCGGCTCGGTGGGAGTGTCGAGACCGGGACCAACCATTCCGGACACCACCACATGAGCTGACCGCGCAGGGGGTGCTCCCCCGGGTGGGGTGACCCGGGGGAGCCAATCAGGGGGAGCGGGTTTCCAGGCGCGTGCGCGCCCTGTCGGTCAGGCGCAGCTGCGCCCCGTATTGATGCAGGTCACCGCCTTCCTCATCAGCTGATCGCTGAAGACGTTGATGAAGTCACCGTGATCGGTGACCGGCTTGTGGAGCTGCTCGGGGAACGAGTCGACGGCGAACCCGGGGCCCGGCGGTACGGCGTAGACGATCCGCTGCTGCAACTGCGGGATCGCCTTGAAGCCGCGCGGGCACGCACCGTTCCTGCCCGTGAAGGCGACGTGCGTCCGGTGGTTCGCGCTGTCCGTGTTCTTTCCGTCCCAGCAGCTCTGGAATTTGAAGGTGCGGACGACGTTGCTGCCCTGCGGGCAGATCGGGTATTTGTCCTTGAGCTGGCGGTTCTCGAATCCGGTGCAGCTCCAGGACGCGTTGGCATTCGCGTTGCCGTTGGTGAACGCCTTGGCGTCGCCGGTGATGATCCGCAGAAAGCGCGGCATCGCGGTGACCTTGCTGACCGGATTTCCGGCGAACTTGATGGTGACCTGGACGGGTGTCTGGATCTTTCCGACGTTCTTGTCCTTGCCGCCGCCGTCCGCGTTGGCGTCGTTCTCGTTCTGGCCGTTCTGAAGGCGGATCACGGGCCAGTAATACGTGGACTTGTCGCCCTGATTACGGCAGCTCGTACCGCCATTGGCCAGATCGGCGTCGCTGGCGAAGGCGTCGTTCGCCTGGTTTCCGACATAGTCGTGCATATGGTGGGCGCCATTGCTCACACCGGGCGCGACGATGACGTTGTCCGGATTCCGCTTGGCATTCTGGTTGACGCCGCAACTACTGGTGAAGAGACCGGTCGAGCCGTTGGACTGGGTGCGGGGTGCTTGGACATTGGGCTGTACCGAGCGGATGTCGACGAAGTCGCGCTTGGAGGGGCCGTTCCCGACGCCCTGACCGCCCTGACCGCCCTGACCGCCCTGGCCTTGTTGGCCCTGGCCCTGCCCTTGGCCCTGGCCGCCGCCCTGGTTCTGGCCCTGGCCGCCCTGGTTCTGCCCTTGGCCCTGGCCCTGGGCCTGGTTCTGCCATTGGCCCTGGGCCTGTCCGGCCTCCTGGCCGCCTCCGCCGTTGTCGTCCGCCCGCAGGGTGCACGGGGCGAGCCCCTGCATTCCCTGCGGCCGCTGTCCGCCACTGCGGCCCACCGCGATCACGATCCGGTCGAGCGACGCCGTCCGCTTGTCCTTCAGCGGATCCAGTACGGCCTGCCGCGCATAGCCGGGATCCCGGTCCACCTGGTCCTTGTTGGAGGCGAACCTCTCGTATGCGTCGGTGATCTGCGTATCAATGGCGGCCAGTTCGCGGTCCACCTCGGGGCGGGCCGAATCCGGTACGTCCGGCAGGCTGTTGGACACGTCCGGACAGTCGATCGTCGACAAATTCCGCACCGGGGCGGCCCGTACCTGGGCCTTGCCCGGGTCGTCGCTCGCCGAGGCGTACACATTCACCGCGACAAGGCCGCCCCCACCGATGAAGAGTGCCGCGGCGGCCATCGTCATCCGCCGGGGGAAGGTCGGCCGTTTTCGTATTGAGCGTCCCATGGAACTCCTTCGCTTGAAGCAGCGCGTCGTTCCATACGCATGGGGCGCGTGGGGCGTTCAACGCCCCGGCTATTTCGTAGGTATCTCCAGGAACACCGGTCTGCCGGGCCGGACGTTCAGCGCTTCACCGCGCGCAGCACCACGAACTTCGGGTCGCTGGCGACGAGTTCGCTGTTGCCGAAGAGCCGCTCCAGCTTGAGGTGGTAGCCCAGGTGCCGGTTGCCGACCACCCACAGCTCGCCGCCCGGGCGCAGTGCCTCGCGCGCGTCCGTGAACATCCGCGTGGAGGTGCGGTCCGTGGTGGCCTGATGGGTGTGGAACGGCGGGTTGTTGAGCACCAGATCGGCCGTGCCCGGCGGGAACCCGCTGAGCCCGTCGCCGAGCCGGAACTCCGCGTCGGCCTCCCGCGCCGCTCCCGCGCACAGCCGGAACGTCGCCCGCGCCGAGGCGATCGCCTGGTGCGACTCGTCCGTGAACACCACCGTCGCCTCGGGGTTGGTGAGCGCCGCCGCCGTCCCCACGATGCCGTTGCCGCAGCCGAGGTCGACGACCCGGTCCGGGCCGGTGCGGGCGGGCATGTGCTGGAGCAGGAAGCGGGTGCCGATGTCGAGGCGGTCGGCGCAGAACACGCCCGCGTAGTTGGTGACGGCGAGCCCGGAGGCCGGGCCGATGCCCATCTCCAGCGAGTACGTCAGCGGCCACGGGTTGACCGGCCGGGCCAGCTCCGGGTCCGGCTCGCAGAAGATCAGCCGGGCCTTCTTCTCGGCCAGCGAGGTCTTCGTCGGACCGAGCAGCCGCTCGAACAGGTTCAGCGTGGAGGTGTGGATGTCCTTCACCATGCCCGTGCCGACGACCACGGTGTCCGCGTGCACGCCCGGCGCGAGCCGGTGCAGCTGGTCCTCCAGGAGGGCCAGGCTCTTCGGCACCCGTACGAGCAGGACGTCCACCCGGGCCGGCGGCTCGTCGTGGGTGGAGAGCAGCGTGACGGCGTCCTCGGGCACTCCCGCCCGCGCCAGGTTCGCGCGGGTCGCCTCCTGGCCGAGGAAGGACTCGCTGATCTGCGTGAGCGAGCCGGCCCCCCGGGCGGCGAGGGCGGTCGTCAGAGCGCCCCACCGGTCACCGAGGGCGACCACGGACCCCGAGAGGTCCGTGTCCTCCAGGTGCCGCAGCAGATACTCGTCGGCGGCGTCCCAGGCCCGCAGCTGGTCGCGCGGGTCCTCGGGAAAGCGGGTCAGGTCGTACTCGCCCCAGGGCGTGCTCATACGGTTCATTGCCGCCAGGCTAACCCGCCGGGGGGCCGCTCCCGCGCCAAGCCGCCCGGGGCCGGCAGGCGGCGTACGCCGATCCGGCCCCGTACCGCCGCGTCAGCCCCGTTCCAAGTACGCCAGCACAGCCAGCACCCGCCGATTGTCGTCATCGGAGACGGGCAGGCCGAGCTTCGCGAAGATGTTGGACGTGTGCTTGGCGATCGCCCGCTCCGTCACCACCAGCTGCTGCGCGATCGCCGCGTTGGACCGGCCCTGCGCCATCAGCTCCATGACCTCCAGCTCGCGCGGGGTGAGCCCGCCGATCGGCGAGTCGCGGACCTGGCGGGACAGGAGCTGCGAGATCACCTGCGGGTCCATCGCGGTGCCGCCGCCCGCCACCCGGCGCACCGCGTCCACGAACTGCTCCGCGTCGAAGACCCGGTCCTTGAGGAGGTAGCCGACGCCGCCGTTCCCGTCGGCGAGCAGCTCGCGCGCGTACAACTGCTCCACGTGCTGCGACAGGACCAGCACCGGCAGCCCCGGCCGGGCCCGCCGCGCGGCGAGCGCGCACTGCAGCCCCTCGTCGGTGTGCGTGGGCGGCAGCCGTACGTCGACGATCGCCACCTCGGGGTCCGACTCGGCCAGCGCCCGGGTCAGTTCGGGGCCGGACTCGACCGCCGCGACTATCTCGAAGTCGTACGCCTCAAGCAGCCGTACGAGCCCGTCGCGGAGCAGGAAGAGATCTTCGGCTAGGACAACGCGCAAGGAATCTCCATGGTCACCATGGTGGGGCCGCCCACGGGACTGCTGACGGCCAGGACGCCGTCGAATGTACCCAGTCGCCGCTCCAGGCCGCTCAGCCCCGAGCCGCCGCCCACCCGCGCCCCGCCGCGCCCGTTGTCGGTGACCGAGATGCGCAGCGCCCCGCTCCCGTACGAGAGGTCGAGCCAGATCCGTTCGGCGTCGGCGTGCTTGACCGCGTTGGTGAGGACCTCGCTGACCGCGAAGTACGCGGCCGACTCCACCGGCGCCTCGGCGCGCCCGGCCGGCAGGTCCACGTCGACCTCGACGGGCACCGGCAGGCGCAGCGCCAGGGCGCGCACCGCGTCCCCCAGGCCGCGCTCGGCCAGGACCGGCGGGTGGATGCCCCGGACCAGGTCGCGCAGTTCGGCCAGTGCCTCGGCGGACGACTCGCGCGCCTTGGCGAGCAGCGCCTTGGCCTGCGCGGGGTCCTTCTCGATCAGCGCCTCGACGGTGCCGAGGTTCATGCCCATCGCGACGAGCCGGGCCTGCGCCCCGTCGTGCAGGTCGCGCTCGATGCGGCGCAGTTCGGCGGCCGAGGTGTCCACGGCGTCGTGCCGGGTCTCGGTGAGGCGCTCCACCCGCAGGGCCAGCGCCTGCTCCCGGGTGGGGGAGAGCAGCGACCTGGCGATCGTGAAGTTGGCCCTGATCAGCGCCGGGTTCACGAAGAGACCGAGGACGGCGTACGCGACACCGAGGACGGCCGCCAGGTTGGCCGTCGACTGCGAGGTGATGTGGAGGAACGTGAACCACAGGCCGCCGCCCGCCTCGTCGATCGGCTTCCAGACGCCCGCCGCGAGCACCGCGCCCCACACGCTGTAGAGGAGCAGCGCGGGCGCCAGTACGGCGATGAGGGCGCCCGCCGTCATGTCGACGAACAACCACTCCAGGTCGCGCCAGGTCGCCGGGTCCTTCAGGAGCGCCCCGCACCGCTCCACCGCGCCGAGCACCCCGGCCCGCTGCTCACGGGGGAGCGACCGGTACGGCACGGCGATCTCCATCCCCAGCCACTCCCGGGCGAGCGAGCGACGCCGGTTGGCGTACGCCCGTACCGCGTCGAGCACGGCCGGGGTGGTGAACACGCCCACGCCGACGGGGATCAGGGCGATCGAGACGACGGCCAGAGTGAACAGGAAGATCCCGACGGCCATGGCGCTCGTCGACAGGCCGAACCCCCGGCCACCGGCGAGCAGCCCCGCCCTTGTGCGCGTCACCATGGTCCTCGTCCCCCTTCGTGAGCCCCGCGTGCTTGCGGAACCCAGTCTCGCCGCGCCGCACGGGTGCGGTCACGGGGCCGGTCCCCCCGGCCGGGGTGTATCTGGCACCACCCCCTGACCTCGTATCCTGCCCTCTCCCGCCGACGCGGCCGTATACGAGGGCGCCCCCGGCACGGACGAAGCGTGCCGGGGGCGCCGGGTGCGGCCGGTGGGCCGGTCAGGGCGCGTACTTGTACCCGACCCGCCGGACCGTCTTGATCGCGTGGCGGTGCTGCGCGCCCAGCTTGCGGCGCAGCCGGGCGACGTGGACGTCCACGGTCCGGCCGTCGCCGACGTGGCCGTACCCCCACACGGTGGTCACCAACTGGTCCCGGGTGTGCACCCGCTGAGGGTGCGCCACCAGATGGGCGAGCAGCTCGAATTCGAGGTACGTGAGGTCGAGCAGGCGCCCGTCGACCTCGGCGGTCCGGCGGACCATGTCGACGCGGACGAGCGCGTCGCCGCCGTCCGCCGCGTCCGCGTCGGGCTCCTCGGCCGCCGGCTCGGCCACCGGCTCGGGCGCGGCGGCGAGCGGCGGCTGCTGGTCGGCCGGGACGAGCACCAGATAGCCGATCATCGGCGGCTGTCCGGGCAGCGCGGGCAGGGTGTGCTGGGGCGCGGGCAGCCAAGTGGCGCCCGGCGGAAGGAAGTCGACGACCGTGCCGGTGGCGGCCACCTCGTCGCGGTCGACGGCACGGAGTCGGTGGCGCCCCAGGGGCACGGGAGCGGGGCGGGCGGTGGTCGCAGCGGAAGCGGAGAGGGTACGGGCGTTCGCCATGAGAGGTCAGCTCTTTCGCGCGGAGTCGTCGGCAGGGGACGTACGTCGTTGCGCGCGGGCCGAAGGCCTTCGATGAGGGAGGCTTTAGAGGGCCGGCGCGTTCACCGCGCGGCAACACACCCGGTCGAAGTCGTGGTCCTGACGAGACGGCCAGAACGGCTCGAGGTCGCTGCGACCTGTCGCGGGGTTCGGATGGCTGGCCATGTGCTCATTGAACCAGATGACCCCGGCGCCGAGCAGTGCCCTCCCACAGGGTGATACGAAACCTTGGCGCAGGGTGACCGCAACTCGCCCTGCCACAAAGCCCGAAGGGCGCTCACCGCGTGTGCGGTGAGCGCCCTTGGGGACGCGTATCGGTCCGGCTCAGACCTGACCGGCCTTCTCCAGGCCGGTGCAGCAGGTCTCGACGATCAGCCGGGTCACGACGTACGGGTCGACGTTCGCGTTCGGGCGGCGGTCCTCGATGTAGCCCTTCTTGTCGACCTCGACCTGCCACGGGATGCGCACCGAGGCACCGCGGTCGGAGACGCCGTAGTGGTACTTGTCCCACGGGGCGGTCTCGTGCAGGCCGGTCAGGCGCTCGTCGATGCCGGCGCCGTAGTTCTTGACGTGGTCGAGCGGCTTCGAGCCCTCGCCGAGCGACTCGCACGCGGTGATGATCGCGTCGTAGCCCTCGCGCATGGCCTTGGTGGAGAAGTTGGTGTGCGCGCCCGCGCCGTTCCAGTCGCCCTTGACCGGCTTGGGGTCGAGGGTGGCGGAGACGTTGAACTCCTCGGCCGTGCGGTAGAGCAGCCAGCGCGCGATCCACAGCTGGTCGGAGACCTCCAGCGGCCCGACGGGGCCGACCTGGAACTCCCACTGGCCCGGCATGACCTCGGCGTTGATGCCGGAGATGCTCAGCCCGGCGGCGAGGCAGTGGTCGAGGTGCTTCTCGACGATCTCACGGCCGAAGATCTCGTCGGCACCGACACCGCAGTAGTAGCCGCCCTGCGCGGCCGGGAAGCCGCCGACCGGGAAGCCCAGCGGGCGGGCGCCGTCGAAGAACGTGTACTCCTGCTCGATGCCGAAGATCGGCTCCTGCGCCGCGAACCGCTCGGCGACGGGACGCAGCAGCGCGCGCGTGTTGGACGCGTGCGGCGTGCCGTCGATGTCCAGGACCTCGCACAGGACGAGGAGGTTGTCGCCGCCGCGGATCGGGTCCGGGCAGGAGAAGACCGGCTTCAGCACGCGGTCGGAGGCGTGGCCCTCGGCCTGGTTGGTGGAGGAGCCGTCGAAGCCCCACACCGGCAGCTCGGTGCCGTCGGGCACACCCGCGATGATCTTGGTCTTCGAGCGGAGCTTGGCGGTCGGCTCGGTGCCGTCGATCCAGATGTACTCAGCCTTGAACGTCACGGAAGCCATCCTTTGCGGGAGCTGCTGGTGGTGCGGGAGCCGCGGTGCGGCGGGGCCGTCGGCGCCGTGCGGGGCGTTCGAGGCTGTTGCGGGCAGCCTCACACCCCGGCATTTCCCGTCCGTTGCCCGTTTGTGAACCCGGTGTTACTCAGGTTTCGTTCGTATCCCGATTTTGTTCGTCGTGCCGAGCACACTTGTCCGTATGACCAACGCACCCGGCACCGCAGCCCGCCCCGCACCCCTCCGGACCGGCCTCCTCGGCACCGGCCCGTGGGCCGTCGCCGCGCACGCGCCCGCGCTCGCCGCGCACCCCGACGTGGAGTTCGCCGGGGTGTGGGGGCGCCGCCCCGAGGCGGCGGCCGCGCTCGCCGCCGAGCACTCCGTCCCCGTGTACGGGGAGGTGGACGAGCTGTTCGCGGCGTGCGACGCGGTCGCCTTCGCGCTGCCCCCGGACGTACAGGCGCCGCTCGCGATACGGGCGGCGGCGGCCGGGTGCCATCTGCTGCTCGACAAGCCGGTCGCCACGGACGCCGCCCACGCGCGCGAGGTCGCGGACGCGGCGGAGCGGGCAGGGGTCGCCTCCGTGGTCTTCTTCACGCTGCGCTTCGCCCCGGGCCCGGCCGACTGGATCGAGCGCCAGGCCAAGCTCGACGGCTGGTTCACCGGCCGCGCGCACTGGCTCGGCACGCTGTTCACGCCCGGCGCCGAGCCCAGCCGGTACGCCGCCTCGCCCTGGCGCCGCGAGAAGGGCGCGCTCTGGGACGTCGGCCCGCACGCCCTGTCGGTCCTGGTGCCGGTGCTCGGCGAGGTCACCTCGGTGACGGCCGCGCCCGGCCCCGGCGACACGGCCCATCTGATCCTGCGCCACACCTCGGGCGCCTCCGCCACGGTGACCCTGGGCTTCACGGCGCCCGAGGCCGCGGCGGGCGTGGGCGTGGAGTTCCTGGGGAAGCGGGGCGTGGCGGCGATGCCGGACTGGAGCGGGGCGGACGAGTCGTTCGCGGCGGCGCTCGACGCGCTGCTGCGCGCGGTACGCGAGGGGGTGCCGCATCCGTGCGACGCGGGGTTCGGGGCGCGGGTGACGCAGGTGCTGGCGGAGGCGGAACGGCAGCTGGGGGGCGGGCGGTGACGGCCGGCCGGGTCATTTGATGACGGCGTTGGCGCCCGCGATGAGCAGTCCGATCGCCGCGTCGGCGACCCCGAGGAACGCGGCGGACCGGCGCCGGTAGCCCTCCCGCAGCGCGGCGAAGGTGCCCCAGCCGAACAGCAGCGCCGTGTTGAGCAGCAGCCCCGCGGCGGTGGCGTCGGGCTCCGCCCAGCCCGCGAGCCCGGAGGCGACGAGCAGCAGCACGGTGGGCAAACAGGCGGCGATCAGCGGCCACTCCCCGGCGAGGGTGACGGCGAGCCGCCGCCAGCGCCGGCCGCCGCCGTTCTGCCGGTGGGACGACATGTGGTGCGCGTAGGCGTGGGCGAGCGCGGTGGTCCCGGCGGTCACCAGGATCCAGGCGGCGTTGTAGTACGGGGTGTACGGCATGCCCTCGCTGTGCAGCGCGGCGAGCAGCGCACTGCTCAGCACAGTCCCGTACACGCCACCGAACAACCAGTTCTGCTGCATGGGGTCTCCTACGGGGTGCGTGAGGGGGAGCCTCCAAGATAGGCGGGGTTTGGGTGGGAAAAGTCCGCTTTAGGTACGAAATAATTCACCCGAAAGTATGACAACGGGGGAGGTCGGGAAGGGCTCGGGAGGCCCGGGGGACTCCTGCGGACCCCTGCGGGGGTTTCCGGTCGGCTCGCGCGGGCCGCGAAGAATTGACCCAACTTTCTGCCCCGGAAATGCACCTGGGGACCGGTCGCCCGCCCCCGTAGATTATTGATCATGACGACGACGCAGATCGCCCCGAAGACCACCGACATCACCGAGACCATCGCCCGGGCCGCCGCCCACAACCCCGTGCGGATCGACTTCGCCAAGGCCAACCCGAAGGCGTTCAAGGCGATCATCGCCCTCAACAGCGCGGCCACCGAGCACCTCGACCCCGCCCTGGTGGAGCTGGTGCAGATACGGGCCTCGCAGATCAACAACTGCGCGTACTGCCTCCACATGCACGTCAGCGACGCGCACAAGGCGGGCGAGAACCCGGAGCGCCTGCACATGGTGGGCGTGTGGCGCGAGGCCGCGCACTTCTTCACGCCGCAGGAGCGCGCGGCGCTCGCCCTCACCGAGGCGGTGACGCTGATCGCGGACGGCGAGGTGAGCGACGAGGTGTTCGAGGAGGCGGCCGAGGAGTTCAGCGAGCAGGAGCTGGGCGGGCTGCTCGCGCTGATCTTCACGATCAACACGTGGAACCGCCTGAACGTCACCGCGCGGAAGGTGGCGGGGACGGACGAGCGGGTGCGCTGAGACGGGCGCGGGACCGGGTCCCGGGGCGGGTGCCGGATCGGGCGCCGGATCGGGCGCCGGGGCGGGAGCCGGGGGCCTTACCGGGAGAGCGCGTCCCGTACCGCCTCCTCGGTGCGGCCCACCACCGCCGTACCGTCGTCCGCCGTGATGATCGGGCGCTGGATCAGCTTGGGGTGCGCGGCGAGCGCCGCGATCCAGCGCCCGCGCGAGCCGGCCTCGCGCGGCCACTCCTTGAGCCCGAGCTCCTTCGCGTCGGCCTCCTGGGTGCGCGTGATGTCCCACGGTTCGAGGCCGAGCCGGTCGAGCACGGCCCGGATCTCGTCCTCGGACGGCACGTCTTCGAGGTAGCGGCGGACGGTGTACGAGGCGCCTTCCGCGTCCAGCAGGTCGACGGCGCTGCGGCACTTGGAACAGGCGGGGTTGATCCAGATCTCCATGGGGGACACGGTACCGCCGGTACGGCTGTGACCTGCTCAAAGACCCTTCGGCCAGCCCTGATTGGCAGCGGCGATTGTCAGTGCCGGGCAGTAAAATTGAGGCAGTTCGAGAGGGTTCCCGACCGCCCAGGAGGATGCCCATGGCCGCTGCCGTACTGACTTCGCGCGCCCCGCAACAGCTGTCCCTTCTGTCCGTCAAGAAAGTCCCGCTGCCCGCCGGGCGCCCGCGGGTGTGGTACGAGACGCACAACCGGCGCCTCAAGGCGATGCGCCTGGCCATCGCGCTGCTCGACACGGGGGTGTACCAGCCGGAGCACGCGCCCGACCGCAAGATACGGAGCACGGCGGAGCTGATCGGAGTGCACCCGCCGTCGGACACGACGTGCCGGATGGTCCGGGCCCTGATCCGCTCGGGCCGCTGACGGCAGGGGTGCCGCGCCGCCGGGACCGGGGCGCGGCACCTCGTCACGGGCTCAGCAGGTGGCCGGGGCCCCGTTGGCGGGCTGATGCGTGGTCGCGGCCCGCAGCTGGTTGAAGTTGGCCACGTACGAGTCGAAGACGCCGCTGTCCTCCAGCTGGAGCATGGTCTCGTCGCTCTGCCGCAGCGAGTTCCCGCTCCAGTTGTGACTGCCGGTCCACAGGACCTTGCGGTCCGGGGTGTTGTAGTAGTTCCCCTCCACGAGCAGGTACTTGTCGTGGATCCAGGTGGAGTCGGCCTGGCAGTAGTACTTGGTGATGACGCCGCCGTATACGCTCGACGTCTTGCGGAGCAGCGTCTCCAGGGACTGCTTCTCCAGCGCGCTGTCCGGGTTGTACGTCTCGGAGACCTCCACGTAGCACCCCTGCGCGTCGAGCTCGGCGAGCCGGTCGGCGAGGTAGGGGCGGCTGAAGATGGTCATGCTGACCCGGATGCGGGTGCGGTGGTTGTCGGTCGTGCCGTACTGGGAGTTCCCGAAGCACTTCACGTTGTCGAGCACCGTGGCGACGGTGTCCTCGGACGGGTCGTTGTAGGGCGAGCCGTTGCTCTCGGCGCGCGGATAGAAGTGCGCCTTGGCGTTGCCGGAGGCGACGGGGGGCCGCCCGGTGGAGTAGTAGTAGTTGTTGGCGCGCCGGGCCTTGAGGTCGTCGAAGTACCCGTTGTAGGCATTGTAGATCCCGTCGTTGCCGGTGAGGACCAAGGCGTTGTTCCACCCCTTGGTCCCGTCCCGTCCGACGTGCAGATTGGCGGACGACTGGACGACGACGTTCGGGGTGGAGCCGGTCTGCGACAGCAGCAGGAACTTGTTGTGGTTGATGGCGTCGACGGTCCCGAGCGCCCGCGTACCGACGCACCCGCGCCCGGCGCCGCAGCTCATCACCCACGACGCCTTGGCCGTGTCCCCGCCGAGCTCGGCGAGCAGGCTCTTGTACGGACCCATGCCCACGGCCTTCTCGTCGAAGATCGCCTGCACCTCGACGCCCCGCTGATGGGCGGCGATCAGCGCGTTGGGCAGGGCCGGGTCGTCGGCGTAGAACATGGCCAGCCGAATCCGCGCCCCGGCGGGCGCCCCCGCTATGAGCTCCACCTGCCGCGTGACGATGGCCTGCTGCTCGGCGGCGGTGCCGGTGGGGTTGTTGAAGACGGCCTCGGTCTTGAGGGGGGCGGGGACGTCGGCGACGGCGGTGGTGGTGGCCTGGGCGGTGAGGGTCGACGCGAACACCGCGGTGACAAGGGCGGCGGTGCGGAACGCGTGGCGCGAGCGCGAGCGCAAAGTTGGTTCCTCTCGGATGTGATCGGATCCGGCCGGGCCGTAACCTGTACCGGGAGCGCTCGATCTTGCCAAGAAGTGCCCGGGAAGGTCGAGTTCGGGCCCACAACCGCCCCCGACAGCCGCCATGCACGAGGCCCTGCCGCTCCCCCCGGGAGGGAGTGACAGGGCCTCGTGCGCGCTCAGGCGTGTGACAGCCGGTGCGGCTTAGATGTCGAAGTACAGCTCGAACTCGTGCGGGTGCGGCCGCAGCTGGATCGGGGCGATTTCCGACGTGCGCTTGTAGTCGATCCACGTCTCGATCAGGTCGGACGTGAAGACGCCGCCCGCCTGGAGGTACTCGTTGTCGGCCTCCAGGGCCTCCAGCACCGCCGGGAGGGAGGTCGGGACCTGGGGGACGCCCGCGTGCTCCTCGGGGGCGAGCTCGTAGAGGTCCTTGTCGATCGGCTCGGCCGGCTCGATCTTGTTCTTGATGCCGTCCAGGCCCGCGAGGAGCAGCGCCGAGAACGCGAGGTACGGGTTCGAGGACGGGTCCGGCGCGCGGAACTCGACGCGCTTGGCCTTCGGGTTCGAGCCCGTGATCGGGATGCGCATCGCTGCCGAGCGGTTGCGCTGCGAGTACACCAGGTTGACCGGGGCCTCGAAGCCGGGGACCAGGCGGTGGTAGGAGTTCACCGTCGGGTTGGTGAAGGCGAGCAGCGACGGGGCGTGCTTGAGGATGCCGCCGATGTAGTAGCGGGCGGTGTCCGACAGGCCCGCGTAGCCCTGCTCGTCGTAGAAGAGCGGCTCGCCGCCGGTCCACAGGGACTGGTGGACGTGCATGCCCGAGCCGTTGTCGCCGAAGATCGGCTTCGGCATGAAGGTCGCGGTCTTGCCGTTGCGCCACGCGACGTTCTTCACGATGTACTTGAAGAGCATCAGGTCGTCGGCCGCGGCCAGCAGCGTGTTGAACTTGTAGTTGATCTCCGCCTGGCCGGCCGTGCCCACCTCGTGGTGCTGGCGCTCGACCTGGAGGCCGGACTTCTCCAGCTCCAGGGAGATCTCGGCACGCAGGTCGGCGAAGTGGTCGACCGGCGGGGCCGGGAAGTAGCCGCCCTTGTAGCGGACCTTGTAGCCGCGGTTGTCCTCGACCGCACCGGTGTTCCAGGCGCCCGCCTCGGAGTCGATGTGGTAGAAGCCCTCGTTCGCCGTGGTGGCGAAGCGCACGCTGTCGAAGACGTAGAACTCGGCCTCCGGGCCGAAGTACGCCGTGTCCGCGATGCCGGTCGACGCGAGGTAGGCCTCGGCCTTCTTGGCGATGTTGCGCGGGTCGCGGCTGTACTGCTCGCCCGTGATCGGGTCGTGGATGAAGAAGTTGATGTTCAGCGTCTTGTCGCGGCGGAACGGGTCCAGGCGCGCGGTCGACAGGTCGGCGCGCAGCGCCATGTCGGACTCGTGGATGGCCTGGAAGCCGCGGATCGACGAGCCGTCGAAGGCCAGCTCCTCGGACGGGTCGAACGCCGTCGCCGGAATCGTGAAGTGCTGCATCACGCCGGGAAGGTCACAGAACCGGACGTCGACCATCTTGACGTCGTTGTCCTTGATGAACTTCTTGGCGTCGTCGGCGTTCTGGAACATCCAACTCCTCCTACTCCCGTCCGGGGGAGACGGGGTTGTAGCTCGTGGTGCGGCCAGTGCGGTGGCACACGCTGGACCTGACCATAGGCAGGCGGGATTTCTCAAGCGTGACCCGTTTGTTTCGCCCAAGTTAACCGGGACCCGGGTAGGTGGCGCATCAAGAAGCGTACAAAGGGGATAAATGCGGCTCTCCCGGCCATCCCGGGGGCAGGCCTTCGAACACCGGCCGGTACCGTGGAAGCGTGGACAACAGGCAAGCAATCGGATCGTGGCTCTCCGGGCCCCGCGCGGCGGCCGAGGAGATGGGCGTCGACTTCGGTTACCGGGGCGAGCAGCTCGGTCTGCCGGAGCAGGGGCCGGGCGCCATCGCCCCCCTGGGTCGGCGCTTCGGCGCCATCTTCATCGACTGGTCGGTGAGCGCCCTGATCGCATACGGGCTGCTCGCGCACCGCAGTCTCCACCTCACCAACAACTGGGCGCTCGTCGTCTTCCTGGTGATGAGCATCCTGACCGTGGGTACGGTCGGGTTCACGCCCGGCAAGCGCATCCTGCGTCTGCGTCTGATCGCCGAGGGCGGCGGCCGCCTGAGCTTCCCGCGCTCGCTGCTGCGCAGCGTCCTGCTCTGCCTCGCCGTCCCGGCCCTGGTCTGGGACCGCGACGGCCGCGGCCTCCACGACCGCCTGGCCCGAGCGATCCAGGTCCGGATCTAGTTTCGTACGTACCTCAAGGAGCGCCCCGCAAGGGGCGCGGGGAACTGCGCGACCAGCCACGCACGGCCCGCAGCCGAACGCACTCCCAGCGCGCACCGCCCAGTCCCGTACGCGCGGAAAATGCGCACCGCACAGTCCCGTACGCGCGGAAAATGCGCACCGCACAGTCCCGTACGCGCGGAAAATGCGCACCGCACAGTCCCGTACGCACGGAAAAGGGGCGGCCCGGACCACTCGGTCCCGGCCGCCCCTCCCGTCCGCCGCAGCGGAGCGTCAGCGCGCCTTTCCGCCGCGCGGCATCCGCATCCCCTTGGGCATCGGCCCCTTGGGAAGCGGCATGTTGCTCATCAGGTCGCCCATCGCGCGGAGCCGGTCGTTGGCCGCGGTGACCTGCGGCCCCGCCAGCACGCGCGGGAGCTTGAGCAGCGTGGTGCGGAGCTTCTTCAAGGGCACCTGGCCCTCTCCGTCGCCGACCATCACGTCGTGGACGGGGACGTCCACCACGATCCGCGCCATCTTCTTCTTCTCCGCCGCCAGCAGCGACTTCACCCGGTTCGGGTTGCCCTCGGCCACCAGCACGATGCCGGCCCTGCCGACCGCCCGGTGCACGACGTCCTGGCTGCGGTTCATCGCCACCGCCGGGGTCGTCGTCCAGCCGCGGCCGATGTTCTGGAGCACCGCGGCCGCGGCCCCCGGCTGTCCTTCCATCTGCCCGAAGGCAGCGCGCTCGGCACGGCGTCCGAAGACGATCGCCATGGCGAGGAAGGCCAGCAGGAAGCCGAGAATGCCCAGGTAGATGGGGTGACCGATCAAGAACCCGAACGCGAGGAAGACACCGAAGGTGACGATTCCCACTGCCGCGACGACGAGACCGACCTTGGAGTCGGCCTTGCGGGTCATCTTGTACGTGAGGGCGATCTGCTTCAGTCGCCCGGTGTTCGCAGTAGTGTCTGCGATTTCCTTCCTCGCCATGAACTGAAGTTTACGTGGCCTGGGGCCGACGGCTAGCCACGGCCTCCAGCACGTGCTGGGCCTCGGTCCGGTCCTTGGCCCTGCGGCGGTCCTCCAGGACCGCCGTCCAGGCGTTGCGGCGGGCGGTGCGCTGGCCGGCGCCCATCAGCAAGGACTCCATGGCGCGCAGTGCGTCGGAGACGGACGGGATCGCGGTGGCGCGTACGGTCGTCGCGGACTGCATCGTGAGGTCCTCCCAGGACGGGAACCGGAACGGGACAGCGGCGGAACAGGGGTGGAGCAGGAGCAGGGGTGGAGCGGGGGTGGAGCAGGTGCGGGCGTGCGCGCGGGCTCACGTCGGGGGCGTGCGCGGTGCGTGAAGCCAGCGTCACTCACTGGTGTTACCAGGGCATGTCCGACCGGTCAAACGCCAATGAAACCTTGACGCGCTCCGGTGAAACGCTGACGCGGCCCGTACACACCTCCTACCTGCGAGGGATGTACGGGCCGCGTCGTATCGGCCATTACTGGCCGGTAGCTCCTTGTGCGCGAATTCACACGCCGACGGCGCTGCCCTCCGTCGTGGCCGTCTGGCCCCGGCGCTCCATCGCCTGCTGGAAGAGCCGGCCCGCGCGGTACGAGGAGCGGACCAGCGGGCCCGACATCACACCGGAGAAGCCGATCTCGTCGGCCTCCTCCTTGAGCTCCACGAACTCCTGCGGCTTCACCCAGCGCTCCACGGGGTGGTGGCGCAGCGACGGGCGCAGGTACTGCGTGATGGTGATCAGCTCGCACCCGGCGTCGTGCAGGTGCTGGAGCGCCTCGCTGACCTCCTCGCGGGTCTCGCCCATGCCGAGGATCAGGTTCGACTTGGTCACCAGGCCGAAGTCGCGGGCCTGGGTGATGACGTCGAGCGAGCGCTCGTAGCGGAAGCCGGGGCGGATCCGCTTGAAGATGCGCGGCACCGTCTCCACGTTGTGAGCGAAGACCTCGGGGCGGGACGAGAAGACCTCGGCCAGCTGCTCGGGGACCGCGTTGAAGTCGGGGGCGAGCAGCTCGACCTTGGTGCGGCCGTCGGCGCGGTCCGCCGTCTGCGCGTGGATCTGGCGCACGGTCTCCGCGTACAGCCAGGCGCCGCCGTCCGCCAGGTCGTCGCGGGCGACGCCGGTGATCGTGGCGTAGTTCAGGTCCATGGTGACCACGGACTCGCCCACGCGGCGGGGCTCGTCGCGGTCGAGCGCCTCGGGCTTGCCCGTGTCGATCTGGCAGAAGTCGCAGCGCCGGGTGCACTGGTCGCCGCCGATGAGGAAGGTCGCCTCGCGGTCCTCCCAGCACTCGAAGATGTTGGGACAGCCGGCCTCCTGGCAGACCGTGTGCAGCCCCTCGCTCTTCACCAGGCTCTGCATCTTGGTGTACTCGGGGCCCATCTTCGCCCGGGTCTTGATCCACTCGGGCTTGCGCTCGATGGGGGTCTGGCTGTTCCGGACCTCCAGGCGCAGCATCTTGCGTCCGTCGGGTGCGACTGCGGACACGACGTGCTCCCTATGACTTCGATTCTTCGGCGGACACCAGGGTACGCCCGTTATTTGCGTGGCATTACGTCTGGCCAACCCACGGCCAAGGGAGCGCATTCCCGTCCGGGGTGCGCCCGGGGCGTACTAGGCGGTAGCGCGCTCGATCTCCCTGGGCGCCAGTTCCGCGTTCTCCAGGATGTCCTTGAGGTGCTTCTCGACCACCGGCAGGACGTCGGCGATCGTGATCTCGCGGCCCAGTTCGTACGAGAGCGAGGTCACGCCCGCGTCGCGGATGCCGCACGGCACGATCCGGTCGAACCAGGTGTTGTCCGGGTTCACGTTCAGCGCGAAGCCGTGCATTGTCACGCCCTTGGCGACGCGGATGCCGATCGCCGCGAGCTTGCGGTCCTCGCGGCGCTGGCCCGCGTTCGAGGGGGCGTACTCCGGGCCGTTCAGCCGCGGGTCGAACTCGTCGTCGGTGAGCCGGGGGTCGAAGTCGAGCGAGAGCCCGGCCGGCTTCGGCCGCTGCTCCACCGGGTCGCCGAGCACCCACACCCCGCTGCGGCCCTCGACGCGGGTGGTCTCCAGGCCGAAGTCGGCGGCCGTGCGGATCAGCGCGTCCTCCAGCCGGCGCACATGCGCGACCACGTCCACCGGGCGCGGCAGCTTCTGGATCGGGTAACCCACCAGCTGGCCCGGGCCGTGCCAGGTGATCTTGCCGCCCCGGTCCACGTCCACCACCGGCGTGCCGTCCAGGGGGCGCTCGCTGGGGTCCGTGCGCCGGCCCGCCGTGTAGACCGGCGGGTGCTCCAGGAGCAGACAGGTGTCCGGGATCTCGTCGGTGAACCGGGCCGCGTGCACCCGCCGCTGCTCGTCCCAGGCCACCTGGTACTCGACCGCGTCGTCGCCGAAACCCAGTCGGACAAATCGCAGCTCGTTCACGCCCGGCTCCTCACCCAGTACATCCATGCGCCTCAGCCACTGTACGACCGCGTTCGACGGCAGCGTGCGGCGGGCAGAAACGGCACCTCCTCACACGATCGGATGAATGCGGGGCGAAGGCGGCGGTCAGGGCGGTATTGACCGCTAAATTCCCCCCGTTCCATGAGGGCTGCCCGCTTGGCCCGGAAGGCAGGAGATCGCACAGCTGATGACGGAACGACCCGCGCAGCGCACGCCCAACCGCCAGCTCGCCGCGCTCATCGCGGAGGCCGGGTTCTCGAACGCGGGCCTCGCGCGCCGCGTTGACCAGCTAGGTCTGGAGCACGGCCTCGATCTGCGGTACGACAAGACGTCGGTGACCAGGTGGCTGCGCGGGCAGCAGCCGCGCGGCACCACGCCCGCGCTGATCGCCGAGGTGTTCACTCGGCGCCTGGGGCGCAGACTCTCGGCACAGGACCTGGGGCTCGACGCGTGCGCGCCGGTGTACGCAGGTCTGGAGTTCGCCGCGACCCCGGAGGAGGCCGTCGACATCGTCAGCGGTCTGTGGCGTAAGGACTCCGGCAGCCACATCGAGCTACGCAAGATCGCGTTCACCCCGGCCGGCCTGGTGGTGCCCAGCCGGGACTGGTTGATCGGGCGCGCCGACGAACGCGTCGGACACGGCGACCCGTCCCCGCGCTTCGGGGGCGAGGCGGCTCCCCCGGGCCCCCGCCTCCCCAGCCAGGGCCGCCCCAGCGTGCCCCGGCAGCGCGGCTCCGACCGGGGCCCCGGACAGCGCGTGACCAGCGGCGACATCGCCGCCCTGCGTTCGATCGGGGAGCTCTTCCGAACCCTGGACCACGCCTACGGCGGCGGTCACGCGCGCCAGGCCCTGGTGCGCTATCTGGAGCACGAGGCCGAGCCGATGCTGCGCGGTTCGTACGGCGAGAACACCGGCCGCAGGCTCTTCGCGGCGGCCGCCGACCTCACCCGGCTCGCGGGCTGGACCTCGTACGACATCGCGGCGCACGGTCTGGCGCAGCGGTACTTCGTCCAGGCGCTGCGGCTCGCGCAGGCGGCGGGCGACCGGGCGTACGGGTCGTACGTGCTGATCACCATGAGCCGTCAGGCCGTCTACCTCGGCCACGGCCGGGAGGCGGTGCAGCTGGCGCGGGTCGCCCAGCAGGGCGTCGGCTCCTCGGCGCCGCCGGTGGTCCAGGCGCTGCTGCACTCCGTGGAGGCGCGCGGGCACGGCGTGCTCGGTGAGATCCGGGCGTGCACGGCCTCCCTGGTGCGGGCGGAACGGGCGATGGAGGCGGCCCGGCCGGGCGACGACGTGCCGCACTGGGCGCGGTTCTTCGACGACGCGCAGCTCGCGGACGAGTTCGGCCACTGCCACCGCGATCTCCAGCAGTACCGGGCGTCCGCGCAGCACGCCGAGCGCTCCCTGCAAATGCGCGCCCCGGCGTACGCCCGCTCACGGCTCTTCTGCCGGGTCGTCCTCGCCTGCGCCCGGCTCGGCCTCGGCGAGCTCGACCAGGCCTGCGCGCTGGCCGCGGAGGCGGCGCAGCAGGCGAGTGAGATGCGGTCGGTGCGGGCGGTCGAGTACGTGCGGGACTTCGAGCGCCGGCTGGAGCCGTACCGGGACGCGGCGGCGGTACGGACGTATCGCGACCGGGTCGCCGCACTCGGGTAGGTGGTGGGGCGCCCACGGGGCGGGATGCCATTGCCCGCCTCGCGGCCGCCGGTGGGTGGGTGGTTGCTCGCGCAGTTCCCCGCGCCCCTGAACCCGTGTTCGTCTGCGGCTGTGCTGGGTCGCTGGCGCAGTTCCCCGCGCCCCTGAAGGGGCGCCCCGCAGGGGCGCATTTAAGGGGCGCGGGGCTGTGACATGTGCGGCTCCGCCGCGTGGGCGCGACCAGCCACGCACGGTCCGCAGACGAACCACCGCAGGCGGTAGCGGATCAGGCCGCAGGGCGGATGGCCGACGAGGCCTGGGATGCCGGGCGCAACCCCAGGTCCCCCAGGACGGCATGCGCGGCCCTGCGGCCCGAGTACAGGGCCCCCTGGACCGTGCTGGTGTCCCGGTGGTCCCCGCACACGTACAGGCCCGCCAGCAGCCGCACAGGGCGGCGTACGTCGTGGGGTGCGGGCATCGCCGGGACCGCCTCCGGGGTGTGCCGGACGGCGAGCAGGTCCCAGTCGGCCGTCGACGTCCCGTACAGGCGGCCCAGGTGGGCCAGGACCGAGGTCTCCAGGTCCGGCGGCGGGGGGCCGAGCACGGTGGAGCTGACGAGCGCCCGGCCGTGCGGCGCGCGCGCCGGGTCGACCTCGCTCATCACCGCCGTGTGCGCCACCGGCCCGCCCCCGTCCGCGTCGAGCAGCAGCGCGGGTTCGGCCAGCGGGGGCGCGGGGGCGGTGTGGTGCACCACCGTCACCCGGTGGAAGGGCGGCACCCGAAGGCCGGGCAGCAGCTCGGCCGCGGCGCGCGCGTCGGTGGCGAGCAGCAGCGAGCGGCAGCCGATGACGCCGTGGTCGGCGGTGGTCACGGAGGTCGTGGCGACCGAGGTGACCTTGACGCCGGTACGGACCGTGCCGGGCGGCAGCGCGGCCGCGAGCAGCTCCGGCAGCACCGCCGCGCCCCCCGACGGCACGCACAGCCGGCCGCGCGCGAAGCCGCGCAGGGCCAGGTCGGCGCACCGGCTGGAGGTGGTCAGATACGGGTCGCAGAGCAGCGCGGAGAGCAGGGGGCGTACGAACCCGTCCAGCGTGCGCGCGGGCAGGCCGCGGGTCTGCAGGGCGGCCCCGATGGGCAGTTCGGGCCGGGCGAGCAGCCGCTCGACGGGCGTCGCGGCGAGCCGGGCCAGCGAGGCGCCGAGCCGGGCCTGGTCGAGCGCGCCGCCGAGCGGGGTCGGGGCGCCGCGGGGGGCGCCCCGCGCGGAGCTCCTGGGCACGCCCCGAGGGCCTCCCCTGGGGGCGCTCGCCAGGGCGCGCGCTGCGGCGAGTGCGCCCCGCGCGCTCCGTGGCACGCCCGCCCGGTAGTGGCGGCCCGCGCTGTGGACGAGCACCCCGGGCGCGAACGCGCTCAGGGCCAGGCCGTCCAGGCCGGGCGTGCGCATCAGCTCCGGGTACGAGGTGGAGAGCAGCTGGCCGATCCGGTCGAGGCGGAAGCCGTCGAGGTGCTCGGTGGACATGCGCCCGCCCACCTCCCCGGCGGCCTCCAGGACCATGACCGTGACCCCCGCGCCGGTCAGCTGGTGAGCCGCTGACAGGCCGGCGAGCCCGGCCCCCACGATGACGACGTCCGCATGGTGTGCGGTGCTGAGCACGTGCCCCTCCCTGAGGTCGGCGCGGATTGGTGGAGGCCTCATGCCCCCAACCGGCCCACGGAATGCAGGAGTTCGGAGAGAGACTAGAAAGCGCGGTCGATTCCGCGACGCGCGCACGCGACCGGGCACGGAGGCACGCGGCCGCACTCCGTGCGCCGGTGCCGTTCCGGACGGGCCACGGGTACGGGACGCTGCCGCCGCCCGCCCCCTACCGTTGCAGCGCCGCCCTGATCGCCCCGTCGATGTCCGGGAACGCGAACCGGAAGCCCGAGTCCAGGAGGCGGCGGGGGAGGACCCGCTGGCTGCCCAGCACGTCCTGCGAGAACTCGCCCAGGACCAGCCGGATCGCCGGTGCCGGGACGGGGAAGAGTGCCGGGCGGTGCAGGACGCGGGCCATCGCCGCCGTCACCTCGCGGCTGGTGAGGGGCTCGGGGGCCGTCAGGTTCACCGGGCCGGACAGTCCGGGGGTGTCGAGCAGGTGCCGCAGCGCCGCGATGTGGTCGTGCCGGGAGATGAACGACCAGTACTGCCGGCCGCTGCCGAGGCGCCCGCCCAGCCCCGCCCGGAAGATCGGGAACAGCCTGCCCCAGGCGCCGCCCTCGCGGGCCACCACCAGTCCGGTGCGGGCGAACACCGTACGGATTCCGGCCTCCTGGGCCGCGGCCGCCGCCTCCTCCCACTCCACGCAGACCCCCGCCAGGAAGCCGTCGCCGGGCGGCGCCTGCTCGTCCACCGCGCGCGTGCCCGTATCGCCGTAGTAGCCGATCGCCGAGCCGCACAGCAGGACCTTCGGCGGCGCGTCGAGCGAGGCCAGGGCCTCGGCGAGGGCGGCCGTGCCGAGCACCCGGCTGTCGCGGATCTCCTTCTTGTACGCGGCGGTCCACCGGTGGTCCCCGACCCCGGCCCCGGCCAGGTGGACCACGGCCTCGCACCCGACGAGCCCGGCCGCGGTCGTGTCCACGGACTGCCGCTTCGGGTCCCACTCGACCTCGTCGCCGGACCGCGCCGGGCGCCGTACCAGCCGGACGAGGTCGTGCCCGTCCGCCCGCAGCGACTGCGCCAGCGCCGTGCCGATGAGCCCGGTCGAGCCCGTGATCGCGATCCGCATGCCGCCTTCTCCCGATGGTGGAGGGGTGCCCCGCCCCGGGGCGCGCACCATGCTTCCGCACCGGCGGCCCGATGGCACAGTCCCGCCCCGGCCCGAGCCGCCGTTCGCGCCGTTCTTCGAGCCGGGCAACCCGTCGGCGGGGAGTACGTGGACGACGTCCTGATGGGGCGCTCGCTCACCGAGTGACGTAGAACAGGAGACAACAGCAGAAACCCGGCGGCCGAGGAGCTTCCCATGGTGGACGAGGGCGTGTCCGGGCTGCTGCCGGTCGCTCCCCGGCCGCTGTGGCAGCGGGCGCTCCCGGTAGTGGTCCTCGCCGGGATCACGGCCGCCCAGCTCGCCACCCCCAACGGGGTCGAGCTCGGCTACTTCCTGGCCGCCGTGCCGCCGCTCGCCGCCTTCGCCTACGGCCCGATCGGCACCGTCGTCCTGGCCGCCGTCACCTTCGTCGGCGTCCTGCTGCCGCACACCCACGACTGGTACCCGCACCCCGGCGACGTCCTCACCCTCGCGGTCGTCGTGGTCTTCAGCGTCGTCGTCGCCTGGGTGCGCCAGCGCCGCGACCACCAGCTGGTGACCGTCCGTACCGTCGCGGAGGCCGCCCAGCTCGCGGTGCTGCCGCCGCTGCCGGACGCGGTGGGGCCGGTGCGCTGCGCCGGGCTCTACCAGGCCGCCCAGCGCGGCACGCTGGTCGGCGGCGACTTCTACGACGTGCGCGAGGGCCCGCACGGCGTACGGGCGGTGATCGCGGACGTCCAGGGCCACGGCCTCGCGGCGGTCGGCACGGTGGCCGCGCTGCTCGGCGCCTTCCGCGAGGCGGTCCTGGACGAGCCCACGCTGCCGGGCGTCGCCGCCCGCCTCGACCGCCGCCTGGTGATCGACGCCGGACCGGACGGGCACGGCGAGCTGTTCGCGACCGCGCTCCTGCTCGAGTTCCCGCCGCACGAGCCCGTCGTACGGGTGGTGAGCTGCGGCCACCCCGGGCCGTTCCTGCTGCGCGGCCGCACCGCCGCCGAACTGGCCGCCGAGCCCGCGCCGCCGCTCGGCCTCGGCCTCACGGACCTCGCGCCGCCCCGCGAGCTACGGGTGAAGCTCGCCGAGGGGGACAGGATCCTCGCGTACACGGACGGGGTGACCGAGGCGCGCGACGAGGCCGGCGCGTTCTACCCCCTCGCGGAACGGCTGGCCGCGCTGGCCCCGCGCGACGGCCTCGCCACGCTCACCGAGGCGGTACGCGACGACCTCGTCCGGTACGCGGGCCGCGCCAAGGACGACGTGGCCCTGCTGGCCCTGGCGCCGACGGACGGCCACCCGGAATCCTGGGCGCAGTCCTAGACCGACGTGCCGAATCGTTCCCACAGGCGGGGGAACCGTTCCGCCAGGGCGCGGTCGTCCTCGAAGTCGATCGGGGTGCCCAGTGGTTCGGAGGGCTGGGGCGAGATGCCGAGATCGGGCGCCACGGCCCCGGTGAGCTGTTCGTACGCCTCGTCCGCCGCGTATCCGAGGTCCTCGCCGTCGCCGTCGATCTCCTCGTCGAAGTCGTCCAGGAGTTCGGCGAGGTGGTCCGGGTCGTGCACCGCGCCCTCGAACACCTCCCGGCCCTGGCCGATCAGCCAGCAGCGGAAGTAGTCGAACGCGTCATCGCTGGCGCCGCCGAGCAGCACGGCCGCCGCGCCCCACAGGTCCCAGGCGTAGGCGCGGTTGTAGC
The DNA here is from genome assembly GCF_040639555.1 of Streptomyces sp. NPDC023838. Taxonomy (NCBI): domain Bacteria; kingdom Bacillati; phylum Actinomycetota; class Actinomycetes; order Kitasatosporales; family Streptomycetaceae; genus Streptomyces; species Streptomyces sp. NPDC023838. The sequence goes on along the minus strand of NZ_JBFAAD010000005.1, from coordinate 64,309 downwards.
GGGCCTCGAAGTGCCGGGCGAAGTCCAGGACGGATTCCGGGTCGAGCTGCAGCAAGCGCTCCACCAACAGCTCCGCATGGTCCTCGGGGTCGCCCTCGGCGTCCGCGCGGGTGCTGTCGATCAGCTCCCAGAATTCCGTCTCGTCCATCACGGGATCCAGCATCGTGGCTGGCGGGTGGGCGCGCACGCGGAGCCGCGCAAATCAGCCCTTCGGGCGGCCGGATCGGATCAGTCGCCCCGTGGGTCACGGCCGTAGAGCTCGCCCATCGCGCGGGCCGCCCCGGCGAACCGTTCCCTCAGCGCGGCGGGTTCGAGCACCTCCACCTCCGGCCCCAGCTGCATGAGCTGGCCGAACGCCACGTCGTACGACTCCACGGCCAGCGCGAGCGTCACCCAGCCCCGCGCGTCCGCCTCCCCGGCCGCCGCCTCCAGGGCCGCGAGGACCGACTTCCGGTCGCCCGTGACGTACGGCAGCCGCGCGGCCCCGGCCTCCGACACCCGTACGACTACCGTCTCCTTGAGCGTCGCCCGGGCGAACCCGGCCGCCCGCTCGGCCCAGAACCCGGGCAGATCGAAGGACTCGTCCCGTACGAAACCGTCCTCGCCGTCGGCCACTTCGTCGAACCGGTCGAGCCGGTACACCCGGAAGTCCGGGCGCTCCCCGCCGGCGCGGGCGCACACGTACCAGACCCCGGCCTTGAGGACGAGCCCGTACGGTTCCAGGCGGCGCGTCACGACCTCCCCGTCCCGGCGCCGGTAGACCACCTCCACCGCCCGGTCCGCCCATACGGCACGGGCCACGGCGGGCAGGTGTTCGGGCGTGCCCGGCTCCTGCCACCAGGCGGGCGCGTCCAGATGGAAGCGGCGCCCGGCGCTCGCGGGCGCGTCCCGCAGCGAGGGGAGCAGCGCCGCCGACACCTTGAGGCGCGCGGCCGAGGCGGCGTCCTCCAGGCCCATCTCCCGCAGCGCGCCCGGCACCCCGGACAGGAACAGCGCCGCCGCCTCGTCCTTGCCGAGCCCGGTGAGCCGGGTGCGGTAGCCGCCGACCAGCCGGTAGCCCCCGGCCCGGCCCCGGTCCGCGTACACCGGCACCCCCGCCTCGGCCAGCGCCTGCGCGTCCCGGGTGACGGTCCGCTCGGACACGTCGAGCTCGCGGGCGAGCTGGGAGGCGGACATTGAGGGACGCGACTGGAGAAGCAGAACCATTCTGATGAGCCGGGCGGCACGCATGTGCCCCATGATGGCCCGGTCTTTGTCTGCGGGTGAGCGGGCGGCTGGTCGCGCCCACGCGGCGGAGCCGCACATGTCACAGCCCCGCGCCGCTAAAAGCCTGGCCGTCGGTCGGTTGCGGTCCGTTTGGGCTGGTCGCGCCCACGCGGCGGAGCCGCACATGTCACAGCCCCGCGCCCCTGAGGGGTTGCGGCCGCTGCACCCCGCATCTTTTAGGGGCGCGGGGAACTGCGCGAGCAACCCACCAACCACCCGCAGACGAACTCCGGGCCAAAAAGGGGGCGCGCGCAAACGCCTGAGGGGCACGGCCAGAGCCGCGCCCCTCGGGCGTACACCGCGTCCTGTGGCCTTACAGGCCGTACCGCTCGCGGGCTTCCTTGACCGCCGAGGCCTTGGCCTCGCCGCGGCGGGCCAGCTGGGCCAGGGCCGCGACCACGATCGACTCGGCGTCGACGCCGAAGTGGCGGCGGGCCGCGTCACGGGTGTCGGAGAGGCCGAACCCGTCGGCGCCGAGCGAGGAGTAGTCCTGCTCGACCCACTGCGCGATCTGGTCCGGGACCTGGCGCATGTAGTCGCTGACCGCGAGGACCGGGCCCTCGGCACCGGCCAGCGCCCGGCGTACGTACGGCACGCGCTCCTCGCCGCGCAGCAGCGCGGCGTCCGCCTCCAGGGCGTCCCGGCGCAGCTCGGTCCAGGAGGTCGCGGACCACACGTCGGCGGCCACGCCCCACTCCTCGGCGAGCAGCTTCTGGGCCTGGAGCGTCCAGTGGATCGCGGTGCCCGAGGCGAGCAGCTGGATGCGCGCGGGGTTGGCGGCCGCCACGTTCAGCCCGGCCGACTCGGCCGTGTTGAAGCGGTAGAGGCCCTTGATGATGCCCTCGTCGATCCCGGCCGGCTTGGCGGGCTGCGGCATGGGCTCGTTGTAGACGGTGAGGTAGTAGAAGACGTTCTGGTCCTCGCCCGGGGCCGCCTCGCCGTACATCCGGCGCAGACCGTCCTTGACGATCGTGCCGATCTCGTACGCGAACGCCGGGTCGTAGGTGAGCGCCGCCGGGTTGGTCGCGGCGATCACCGGCGAGTGGCCGTCGGCGTGCTGCAGGCCCTCACCGGTCAGCGTCGTACGACCGGCGGTGGCGCCCACCAGGAAGCCGCGGCCCAGCTGGTCGCCGAGCTGCCACATCTGGTCGGCGGTGCGCTGCCAGCCGAACATCGAGTAGAAGATGTAGAACGGGATCATCGCTTCGCCGTGCGTCGCGTACGCGGACGACGCGGCGATGAAGTCCGCCATCGAACCGGCCTCGGTGATCCCCTCGTTGAGGATCTGGCCGTCCTTCGCCTCGCGGTAGTACATCAGCTGGTCGCGGTCGACCGGCTCGTACGTCTGCCCCTTCGGCGAGTAGATGCCGAGCGAGGGGAAGAGCGACTCCATGCCGAAGGTACGGGCCTCGTCCGGGACGATCGGGACCCAGCGCTTGCCGGTCTCCTTGTCGCGGATGAGGTCCTTGACGAGCCGGACGAACGCCATGGTGGTGGCCATGGACTGGCTGCCGGAGCCCTTGTCGAAGGCGGCGAACGCCTTGTCGGCCGGGGCGGGCAGCGGGGCGAGCGCGTGCGTACGGCGGGCCGGTGCCGGGCCGCCGAGGGCGGCGCGCCGCTCCTGGAGGTAGCGGACCTCGGGGGAGTCGGCGCCGGGGTGCCCGTAGGGAACGACCCCGTCGACGAACTGGGAGTCGGAGATCGGCAGTTCCAGCAGATCCCGCATGTTCTTGAACTCGTCGTTGGAGAGCTTCTTCATCTGGTGGTTCGCGTTCTTGGACGCGAAGCCCTCACCGAGGGTGAAGCCCTTGACGGTCTGCGCCAGGATGACGGTGGGCGCGCCCTTGAACTCCAGGGCGGCCTTGTACGCGGCGTAGACCTTGCGGGGCTCGTGACCACCGCGCGAGAGGTGGAAGCACTCCAGGATCTTGTCGTCGGAGAGCAGCTTGGCCATCTCGACGAGGGCCGGGTCCTTGCCGAAGAAGTCCTCGCGGATGTAGGCCGCGTCACGCGTCTGGTACGTCTGCACCTGCGCGTCCGGGACCTCGCGGAGCCGGCGGACGAGGGCGCCGGTGGTGTCGAGCGCGAACAGCTCGTCCCAGGCGCCGCCCCACAGCGACTTCACGACGTTCCAGCCGGCGCCGCGGAACTGGGCCTCCAGCTCCTGCACGATCTTGAAGTTGGCGCGGACGGGGCCGTCGAGGCGCTGCAGGTTGCAGTTGATGACGAAGGTGAGGTTGTCGAGGCCCTCACGCGCGGCGAGCGCGAGTGCTGCGGTCGACTCGGGCTCGTCCATCTCGCCGTCACCGAGGAAGGCCCACACGTGGGAGCCGGAGACGTCCTTGATGTTCCGGTTGGTGAGATACCGGTTGAACCGGGCCTGGTAGATGGCGGAGAGCGGCCCCAGACCCATCGACACGGTCGGGAACTCCCACAGCCAGGGGAGGCGGCGGGGGTGCGGGTAGGAGGGCAGGCCGTTGCCGCCGGACTCCTGCCGGAAGTTGTCGAGGTGCGTCTCGTTGAGACGGCCGTCGAGGAAGGCGCGGGCGTAGATGCCGGGGGAGGCGTGGCCCTGGATGTAGAGCTGGTCGCCGGACCCGTCGGCCTCCTTCCCGCGGAAGAAGTGGTTGAAGCCGGTCTCGTACAGCCAGGCGGCGGAGGCGAAGGTGGCGATGTGGCCGCCGACGCCGTGCTTGGCGCCGCGGGTGACCATCGCGGCGGCGTTCCACCGGTTCCAGGCCGTGATCCGGCGCTCCATCTCCTCGTCGCCGTCGACGGCAGGCTCGGCGGAGGTGGGGATGGTGTTGACGTAGTCCGTCTCCAGCAGCTTCGGCAGGGCCAGGCCCGCGCCTTCGGCGTGCTGGAGCGTGCGGCGCATCAGATACGCGGCCCGGTGCGGGCCGGCGGCCTTGGCGACGGCATCGAGGGAGGCCGCCCACTCGGCGGTCTCCTCGGTGTCACGGTCCGGGAGCTGGTCGAGCTCGCTCGGAGACTTGGGCGTGGGGTCGATCATGATCGCCGCCTTCCGGACAGGAGGGGGGTGGAGATAAGGGGTGCCTTGTCTGGCAGGACAGGGCGGTGGACCGGGTAAGTCCGCCGTTGACTGTAAGCCGACGATCGATGATCGATCAAAGCGTTGAGCGAAAAACTCCTTGATATCGGGAAAGTCGGCACAGGGTGCCGTGGATGGGGGCACGGGGTGCCTTGTTTTCGCAGGTGGGGAGGGGTTCGGATGAGCGGGGGCGCCGGAGTATGAGCGGGGTCCCCTCACGGGGCCGAGCCCCGGGTCCTCGGCCGTCAGCGGCTGGGTGGGGGTTGGAGGCCACGCGGCGGAGCCGCACATGTCACAGCGGGAAGGGGCGGGGTGGGGCGGGGGCCTCCCCCGGTCAAGCCCGCGGCGCGCAGCCCAAGACGTGGGATTTCACCAGCGTGCCGATCCGCGGATCGTGGCGCCGGAACGCCTCCACCAACTCCTGGTGCTCCTCCGCGTACGACTTCTGCACCGTCCCCAGCCACCGGATCGACAGAGCCGTGAAGACCTCGATTCCCAGCCCCTCCCACGTGTGGAGCAGCACGCTGTTGTCCGCCGCGCGGACCAGTTCCCGGTGGAACCCCACCGTATGGCGCACCTGCGCCGTCCCGTCCGCCGCCGCGTCCGCCTCGTACAGGGCCGCCACATGCGGTTCCAGCGTCGAGCAGTCCGCCGCGAGACGGTCCGCCGCCAGCTCGGCCGCGATCTGCTCCAGGCCCGCCCGGACGGGGTAGCTCTCCTCCAGGTCGGCCGCCGTCAGGTTCCGTACGCGTACGCCCTTGTTGGGGGCCGACTCGATCAGGCGGAGGGACTCCAGCTCCCGCAGGGCCTCCCGGACGGGCGTCTGGCTCACCTGGAGCTCGACGGCGATCCGGCGCTCCACGATCCGCTCACCCGGCTTCCAGCGGCCGCTGACGATCCCCTCCACGATGTGCTCGCGGATCTGCTCGCGCAGCGAGTGGACGACGGGCGGGGTCATGACGAGCTCCTTCACGCGAGCGGTGACCTCTAAGACAATACGGCGGCGCCCCCACCAGGAATCACTCCGGGCGGGGGCGCCTTCGTCACAGACCGTACGGTCGCGCGTCCTACAGGCCGAGCTCGACCTCGAACTCGCCGGCCTCCAGGATCGCCTTGACGGCCGTCAGGTAGCGGGCCGCGTCGGCGCCGTCCACCAGACGGTGGTCGTAGGAGAGCGCCAGGTAGGTCATGTCGCGGATGCCGATGACCGTGCCCTCGGCGGTCTCGATGACCGCCGGGCGCTTGACCGTGGCACCGATGCCCAGGATGGCGACCTGGTTCGGCGGCACGATGACCGTGTCGAACAGCGCACCGCGCGAGCCGGTGTTGCTGATCGTGAAGGTCGCGCCGGACAGCTCGTCCGGGGTGATCTTGTTGGCGCGGACCTTGCCGGCCAGCTCGGCCGTGGCCTTGGAGATGCCGGCGAGGTTCAGACCGCCCGCACCCTTGATGACCGGCGTCATCAGACCCTTCTCGGAGTCCACGGCGATGCCGATGTTCTCCGAGTCGAAGTACGTGATGGTGCCCTCGTCCTCGTTGATCCGGGCGTTGATGACCGGGTGGGCCTTCAGCGCCTGGGCCGCCGCCTTCACGAAGAACGGCATCGGGGACAGCTTGACACCCTCGCGGGCGGCGAAGGAGTCCTTCGCGGCCGCGCGCAGCTTCATCAGCTTGGTGATGTCCACCTCGACGACGGTGGTGAGCTGCGCCTGCGAGTGCAGGGCCTTCATCATGTTGTCGCCGATGACCTTGCGCATCCGGGTCATCTTGACCGTCTGGCCACGCAGCGGGGACGCCTCCAGGGAGGGGGCGGCCTTCGCGGCGGGGGCAGCGGCGGCGGCCGGCGCCGGGGCGGCGGCCTTGGCGGCCTCGGCCGCGGCGATGACGTCCTGCTTGCGGATGCGGCCGCCGACGCCGGTGCCCTTGACCGCGCCCAGGTCCACACCGGACTCGGAGGCGAGCTTGCGGACCAGCGGCGTGACGTACGCACCGTCGTCACCGGAGGTGGCGACCGGGGCCGGAGCCGGGGTCACCGGAGCCGGAGCGGCGACCGGCGCGGCGGGCGCGGCGGGCGCGGCCGGAGCCGGCGCGGCCACGGGGGCGGCCGGAGCCGGAGCCGGAGCGGCCGGGGCGGGCGCCGGAGCGGCAGCCGGGGCCGGAGCGGCCGGAGCGGCCGGAGCCGGAGCGGCGGCCGGAGCCGGGGCGGCCTGGGCCGGGGCCGCGGCGGGCGCGGAACCGGCGGCGCCGATGACTGCCAGCTTGGCGCCGACCTCGGCGGTCTCGTCCTCGCCGACCACGATCTCCAGCAGCACACCGGCGACCGGGGCGGGGATCTCGGTGTCGACCTTGTCGGTGGAGACCTCGAGGAGCGGCTCGTCCTCGGCGACCTCCTCGCCGACCTGCTTCAGCCAGCGGGTGACGGTGCCCTCGGTGACGGACTCGCCCAGGGCGGGCAGCGTCACGTCGGTGCCGGAGGCGCCACCGGCCGGGGCGGCGGCCGGAGCCGGGGCCTCGGCGGCGGGCGCCGGGGCGGCCGGAGCCTCGGCCGCGGGGGCCGGGGCGGGAGCGGCGGCGGGCTGCTCGGCGGCGGGGGCCTCGGCCTGGGCCGGGGCGGCGGCCGGAGCACCGGAGCCGTCGTCGATGATCGCCAGCTCGGCGCCGACCTCGACGGTCTCGTCCTCGGCCACCTTGATGGAGGCCAGGATGCCGGAGGCGGGGGCCGGGATCTCGGTGTCGACCTTGTCGGTCGAGACCTCGAGCAACGGCTCGTCGGCCTCGACGCGCTCGCCCTCGGCCTTCAGCCAGCGGGTGACGGTGCCCTCGGTGACGCTCTCGCCGAGCGCCGGAAGGGTTACGGAAACCGACATGGTTTCAGTTTCTCCTTACAGATTTGCGGAAGTGGTCGTCGCGCCCGAGGGCAATCAGTCGTGGGAGTGCAGCGGCTTGCCGGCCAGCGCCAGGTGGGCCTCGCCGAGAGCCTCGCTCTGCGTCGGGTGCGCGTGGATGAGCTGCGCGACCTCGGCAGGCAGAGCCTCCCAGTTGTAGATCAGCTGGGCCTCGCCGACCTGCTCGCCCATACGGTCACCGACCATGTGGACGCCTACCACGGCACCGTCCTTGACCTGGACGAGCTTGATCTCGCCCGCGGTCTTGAGGATCTTGCTCTTGCCGTTGCCCGCGAGGTTGTACTTCAGAGCGACGACCTTGTCCGCACCGTAGATCTCCTTGGCCTTGGCCTCGGAGATACCGACGGAGGCGACCTCGGGGTGGCAGTACGTCACGCGCGGCACACCGTCGTAGTCGATCGGGACGGTCTTGAGACCGGCCAGACGCTCCGCCACCAGGATGCCCTCGGCGAAGCCGACGTGCGCGAGCTGGAGGGTCGGGACGAGGTCACCGACGGCCGAGATGGTCGGCACGTTGGTGCGCATGTACTCGTCGACCAGCACGTAGCCGCGGTCCATCGCGACGCCCTGCTCCTCGTAACCGAGGCCCTGGGAGACCGGGCCGCGGCCGATGGCGACGAGGAGGACCTCGGCCTCGAACTCCTTGCCGTCGGCCAGCGTGACCTTGACACCGTTCTGGGTGTATTCGGCCTTCTGGAAGAAGGTGCCCAGGTTGAACTTGATGCCGCGCTTGCGGAACGCGCGCTCAAGAAGCTTCGAGGAGTTCTCGTCCTCGGCCGGGACGAGGTGCTTGAGGCCCTCGACGACCGTGACGTCGGTGCCGAAGGACTTCCACGCCGAGGCGAACTCGACGCCGATGACGCCGCCGCCCAGGATGATCGCGGACTGCGGGACCCGGTCCAGGGTCAGCGCGTGGTCCGAGGAGATGATGCGGTTGCCGTCGATCTCCAGGCCCGGCAGCGACTTCGGCACGGAGCCGGTCGCCAGGAGGACGTGGCGGCCCTGGACGCGCTGCCCGTTGACGTCGACCGAGGTGGGCGACGAGAGGCGGCCCTCACCCTCGATGTACGTCACCTTGCGGGAGGCGACCAGGCCCTGGAGGCCCTTGTAGAGGCCCGAGATCACGTCGTCCTTGTACTTGTGGACGGCCGCGATGTCGATGCCCTCGAAGGTGGCCTTGACACCGAACTGGTCGGCCTCGCGCGCCTGGTCGGCGATCTCACCGGCGTGCAGCAGGGCCTTGGTGGGGATGCAGCCGTTGTGCAGGCAGGTGCCGCCGAGCTTGTTCTTCTCGATCAGTGCGACGTCCAGGCCCAGCTGCGCTCCGCGCAGGGCCGCGGCGTAGCCGCCACTGCCACCGCCGAGGATCACTAGGTCGAAAACGGTGCTGGCGTCGTTCGCCACGTCACGTCCTCCATGCATGTGCGCCGGGCGCCGGTCCCGTGACCGGGCGGCGGCTGGTGTTCGGCCGCTGTCTTCGTCGGCCCTGTGGTGGGGGCCCTGTCCTGCCGAGAACCCATCTTCGCACTTGTTGCCGGAAGGCGGGACGCGGGGCCGGGCTCTGAGACGGCTGATCGTCCCGTTGGGAGGGCGGCAGCCATGTACGTACCTACGGATTTCGTCCAGAGCGGAATCCGGACGGGTCCGGGTGGTGCACACGAACGGCCTCGGGCCCGTGCCCGAGGCCGTTCGTGTCCACGGCGTCAGCCCAGGTCGCCGTCGGCGGTGCGCTCGGCGAGACGGACCAGGGTGCGGACCGCGGAGCCGGTGCCGCCCTTGGGGGTGTAGCCGAAGGGGGCGCCCTCGTTGTAGGCCGGGCCCGCGATGTCCAGGTGGGCCCAGGTGATGCCCTCGCCCACGAACTCCTTCAGGAACAGACCGGCCACCAGACCGCCGCCCATCCGCTCGCCCATGTTGGCGATGTCGGCGGTCGGGGAGTCCATGCCCTTGCGCAGGTCGGCGGGGAGCGGCATCGGCCAGGACTGCTCGCCGGCGTCCTCGGCCGTCTCGTGGACGGCGGTGCGGAAGGCGTCGTCGTTGGCCATCACACCGAAGGTGCGGCTGCCCAGCGCCATCATCATGGCGCCGGTCAGGGTCGCCACGTCGACGATCGCGTCCGGGTTCTCCTCGGAGGCCTTGGCCAGCGCGTCGGCCAGCACGAGCCGGCCCTCGGCGTCGGTGTTGAGGACCTCGACGGTCTTGCCGCTGTACATGCGCAGCACGTCGCCCGGGCGGGTGGCGGTGCCGGACGGCATGTTCTCGGCGAGCGCCAGCCAGCCGGTGACGTTCACCTTCAGGCCGAGGCGGGCGGCCGTGACGACGGCGGCGAAGACGGCGGCGGCGCCGGCCATGTCGCACTTCATCGTCTCGTTGTGGCCGGCCGGCTTCAGCGAGATGCCGCCCGAGTCGTAGGTGATGCCCTTGCCGACGTACGCGAGCGACTTGGCCGCGGCGGGGTGGGTGTAGGCGATGCGCACCAGGCGGGGCGCGTTCTCCGAGCCGGCGCCGACGCCGAGGATGCCGCCGTAGCCGCCCTTGGTGAGCGCCTTCTCGTCGAGCACCTGGACCTTGACGCCGTGCTCCTTGCCGGCCGCGGTGGCGACCGCGGCGAAGGACTCGGGGTAGAGGTCGTTCGGCGGGGTGTTCACCAGGTCGCGGGCGCGGTTGATCTCCTCGGCCAGCATCACGGCGCGCTCGGCGGCCGCCTTGTGAGCCTTGTCACGCGGCTTGGCGCCGAGCAGGGCGATGTCGGCCAGTGGCGCCTTCGCGCTCTTGCCGCCGTCCTGGTACGCGGTGAAGGCGTACGCACCGAGCAGCGCGCCCTCCGCGATGGCCGCCACGTCCTCGGCCGCCTCCACGGGCAGCGCGAACGCGGCCTTCTTGGTGCCGTGGAGCGCGCGGGCCGCGGTGCCGGCGGCGGAGCGCAGCACCTCGGCGGCGAACGCCTCGTCCTTCTCGGGAGCCCTGCCGAGTCCGACCGCCAGCACGACCGGTGCCTTCAGGCCGGACGGCGACGGCAGCTTGGTCACCTCGCCCTCGGCCCCGGAGGCGCCCAGGGTCTCCAGGACGCCGGCGAGCTTGCCGCCGAACGCCTTGTCCACGGCCTCGGCGCCCGGAGCGACGACCGTCCCCGCCTTGGGCCCGGCGCCCTTGGCGACGCCGACGACGATGGCGTCGGCGCGCAGCGTCGCGGCACCGGCAGTGCTGAGAGTCAGAGCAGTCACGGTGGTGAAGTCTCTCTTCCGTTGAGTTTCCGAGCCGAGGGATGGGTCGGCTGTGCCCCGGCGCATCGTAAATCGGCCGAGTTGGGCGCGGATACGAGCGTACGCGCGCAGATGCGCTTCGATCACGGCGGCGGCAATTCACTCATCCGTGGTGTCTCTTCAATGTTTGCCCGACAGACTGTGAGAGCTCGGTCACACTCGGCCCGTTCGGGCAAGGGCGCACGAGGCTCCTTTGCATCATCTCCACAGGTCCTCCAATGTGCGCACGCATGCGGAAGGACCCCCATGAGGGGGGAACATGAAGAAGGCATACCGCTTGAAAGCGGGCAGAACCGCGGCCGCGTTGTTCGCCGTCGGCGTCCTGGCGGCGGGCATACCCGCGGCCGCGGCCGACACGACGGCGACACCCGCGCGCATCGACCTCAAGGTGCTCGTCCTCGACGACGGCGGCAGCGCGGTGGACGCGCTGACGGCCCAGCTGAAGAGCATCGGGCTGCCGTACCAGACGGTGCGACTGAACGACGCCGGGCGCCAGACCGTGGATGCGGCGTTCCTGAGCGACACGGTGAACGGGCGGCCCCGCGCCAAGTTCCAGGGCGTCGTCGCGCCCAACGAGATCCCGTTCGGCGCCGCCGATGCCCCCGAGCAGACCGCGCTCGCGGCGTACGAGAAGACCTTCGGCATCCGCCAGATCGACGCCTACACCTGGGCCCACCCCGAGGTCGGGCTCGACTACACGGACCAGAGCGGCGGCTGGGCCGGCGTGCTCGACGGCGCCAGGACCCAGGTCACGGCGCAGGGCCTGACGGGCCCCTTCGGCTACCTCGACGGTCCGGTGCCCTTCGAGGACAACTCCGCGGTGGTTTCGGAGAGTTACGGCTACGCGGGCCATCCCCGGGACGGCTACACCAGCTATCTCACCGCACCCACCGGCGGCTCCCTGGTGGGCTCCTACACCCACGACGGGCGCAGCGAACTCGTCGTCACCTTCGCCTACAACCAGTACCAGGAGCAGTTCAAGGTACTGGCCCGCGGCATGGTGGAATGGCTGACCCAGGGCGTACATCTCGGACAGAGCCGCAACTACTTCGCCGTGCACGTCGACGACGTCCTCGCGCCGGACGCCCGCTGGGACACCACGCTCAACTGCACGCCCGGTGACTTCGACTGCGCCGGCGGGGGCGGTCAGACGAGCGACATCCGGATGACGGCGGCCGACGCGCAGTACGCCGCCCAGTGGGAGCAGACCAGCGGTTTCACCCTGGACATGCTGTTCAACGCGGGCTCCGGGGAGGAGTGGAAGGCCGAGCACGGCGGCACCGACGCGCTCGCCGCCCAGCTGCTCGCCGACAAGGCCAAGTTCCGCTGGGAGAACCACACCTACACGCACGAGTTCCTCGGCTGCGTCCAGGACACCACCACCGTCCCCTGGACGTGCGCGAAGAACGCCGACGGCAGCACCAAGTGGGTGAGCCGGAGCGATATTTCCGGCCAGATCAACAACAACTACCAGTGGGCCGTGCAGAAGGGCCTTCCGGTCGACCGCACCGAGCTGGTCACCGGGGAGCACTCCGGCCTGAAGACCCTGCCGCAGCAGCCCCAGGACAATCCCAACCTGGCCGCCGGTCTCCTCGACGCCGGGGTCAAGTGGACCGGGAGCGACAACTCGCGCGAGCCGCAGCAGCGCCCGGTCGGCAAGGCCCTCACCGTGCCGCGCTACCCGATGAACGTGTACTACAACGTCGGCAAGTCGGCCGAGATGACCGACGAGTACAACTGGATCTACACGTCCAAGGCCGACGGCGGCAGCGGGATCTGCGAGGACAACCCGACGTCCACCTGCCTGGCGGCGCCGCTGGACACGGCCACCGGGTATCAGTCCCACATCGTTCCCCAGGAGGCCGGAACCGCACTGCGCCACGTGCTCGGCAACGACCCGCGGCCGCACTATGTCCACCAGTCCAACCTCGCCGAGGAGAGGCTCCTCTACCCGGTGCTCGACAAGGTGCTCGGCGACTACCGCGGGCTGTTCGCGGACAGCGCGCCCGTCGTCAACCTGCGCCAGCGGGACATCGGCACGGAACTCAGCCGCCAGTCCACGTGGGCCCAGGCGGTGGCGGACGGCAAGGTCACGGCGTATCGGATCGGCACCACCGTGACGGTCCAGGCGCCGGCGGGCGTGGTGGCACCCATCACCGCTCCCGAGGGCACCCGTCAGCAACAGCTCCTCGGTACCACCGTGTTCGGCACGCCGTACGCGGGTCAGCGCTCCGCCTGGTCCTCACCCGGATCGCTGCAGGCGGCGGTCACGCTGAAGCTTCCGGCCTGACCGGCCGACTGACATTCGCTGTCCAGGGGGGACACCAATGCCGAGCAGTGGCCGTCATGTCACCATGCTCACAGAAGGCACCTATCCGCACATTCACGGTGGCGTGAGCACCTGGTGCGACCAGCTCGTCCGCGGTATGCCGGAGGTCGACTTCAATGTCCTGGCCCTCACCGGCAGCGGCCGTGAGCCGGTCACCTGGGAGCTTCCGCCGAACGTGTACCGGCACACGGCGTTCCCCCTGTGGGGGCCGGTGCCGGGGCGGCGGCGGCCACTCCTCGGCAAGGAGCGGCGCCGTTTCACAGATGTCTACGAGCGGTTCCTGCTCTCGATGCTCGACCCGGAGTCCGGCTGCGACTTCGCCCAGGGGCTGTACGCCCTGGCGCGGCTGGCCCGGGCCGGGCGGCTCTCGGCGGCGCTGCGCTCGGAGGCCGCGCTGCGGTCGCTGATGTGGATCTGGACCATGCCGCACCTGCGGATAGCCGACGCACGGCCCACCGTGCACGACGCCCTGACCGCCACCGACCTCCTCGAACACGCGCTGCGCCCGCTGACCGCCCGGCTCCCGGAGGACTGCGTGGCCCACGCGGTCAGCAGCGGGCTCGCCACCCTGCCCGCGCTCGCCGCCCAGCACTTCGACGGCGTGCCCTTCCTCCTCACCGAACACGGCATCTATCTGCGCGAGCGCTACCTCGGCTACCGCACGGGCGAGCAGACCTGGCCGGTGAAGTCGGTGATCCTCAGCTTCTACCGCGAGCTCAACTCGATGGGGTACCGCCAGGCCGACCTCATCACCCCGTGCAACCAGTACAACCGCCGCTGGGAGGAGCGCGGCGGGGCGCCGGTGGACCGCATCAGGACGGTCTACAACGGCGTCGACCCCAGCCTCTTCCCGCACGCCGGCCCCGATCCCGCCGTGCCCACCCTGAGCTGGGCGGGCCGGATCGACCCCATCAAGGACCTGGAGACGCTGATCAGGGCGTACGCGATGGTCCGCGTGGAGATGCCCGAGGTGCGGATGCGGCTCTTCGGCGGCGTCCCGGCGGGCGGCGCCGACTACAAGACCCGCCTGGAGAAGCTCGCCGCCGAACTCGGCGTCACCGACGGGATCAGCTACGAGGGCCGCGTCAGCGATGTCGCCGGCGCGTACGCGGCGGGGAGCGTGGTGATGCTCTCCAGCATCAGTGAGGGGTTCCCTTTCTCGCTGATAGAGGCGATGTCCTGCGGCCGCGCCACGGTCTCCACGGACGTGGGCGGGGTGCGCGAGGCCGTCGGGGACGCCGGTCTGGTGGTGCCGCCGCGCGAGCCCGCGCTGATGGCCGAGGCCACGCTGTCGCTGCTGCGCGACCCCGAACGGCGCGCCGAACTGGGCGCGCTGGCCCGCAGCCGGGTCGTCGACCAGTTCACGCTGCACCGGTCCGTGGACGGCTTCCGCCGGATCTATCTGGAGCTCGCCGGAGCCCCTGAACCCGTACCCCGGTACGCGGCGGCCGCCGAGCCGCGCATCGAGGTGCCCGAGGAGTCGGACGACTGGACGCTCGAACTCGCCGACCCCTGGTACCGGGAGCTGGCCTCGGACGGATCCGTCTGGTGAGCGGCTCGCTCTGGCTGGGCAAGGAGGGGCAGGACACCCTGCCCTTCATCCCGCGTCAGCGCCCGCACGGCGCCGCCGCGGACCCCGTCGACGAACTGGCCGCCCGTCTGGAGGAGTTGATCGCCGCCGCCGTCCACCCGGACGAGGTCGCGGCCATCCTGGAGTCCGACGGCATGACCGACGACCACATACGGATGACCTACGGCCGCCAGGACTCCTTCGAGCTCGCCGAGGACCTCTACGCGCGCGTGGAGCGCCGCTACCCGCCCGCCGCGGACACGGGCGGCGCCCCCTGGCACGCCGACCTGCCCGCCTGCCTCCTGCGCGGCCTGGTCTTCGCCCTGCCCGGCCTCGCGTACGTGCTGGGCGCGCCGCTGCTCGCCGGTCCCACGGACGGGTACGGCCTTCCCGCCGGTACGGTCCCGCTGATCGCCGGGGCCGTCACCGGCTGGATGTGGAACCAGGGGCTCGCGCACCGGGCGTACTCCTGGCTCGGCCTGGGCGACCGGCCCGCCGCGGCCGCCGCGCTGCGCACCGGGGCGCCGCTTGGGGCCGTGCTGAGCTCCCTGGTGGCGCTGGTGGCGAGCGGGCCCGGCGAACTGCCCGCGGCCGCCTTCGCCGCCGGGCAGGCCGGGTACCTGGCGGCGGCGACCGTGCTGCTCGCCCTGGGGCGCGAGCGGGACCTGCTGTGCGCGCTGCTGCCGATGGCGGCGGGCGCCGCCCCGACCGTCTGCTACGACCTGCCGGACGCGCTGCGCGCCGGGCTGCTGCTGTTCTCGCTCGCCGCCGCGGCCGGCTTCGCCCGGCGCGCGCTGGCCGGTGCGGGCCGCGGCGCCGGGGGAGCGGCCGACGACCGGCCGGGACCGCCCCTCACCGCCTGCGTCCCGTACGCGCTGTTCGGCCTGGGCACCGGGGTCCTGGTGCTCTACGCGGCCGTCGGGGACGTGCTCGCCGACGGGGCGGGCTCGGCCGTGGCCGCGCCCTCGGCCGTGGCGCTCACCCTGAGCATGGGGCCCGCCGAGTGGCTGCTGTACCGCTTCCGCAGCGAGAGCCGGGCCGGGCTGCGGGCGAGCACCACCGCGTACGGCTTCCGCAAGGCGATCGTCATCACCATCACGGTCTGTCTGGGCGGCTACCTCGCCGTGCTGTCCGCCCTCACCCTCGCCGGAACGCTGCTGTGGCCCGGCTCGCCCGAACTGGGCGCGCTCCGCCTCACCGGGCTGCTGCTCACCGGCACGGTGCTGTGGACGGCGCTGCTCCTCCAGTCCTTCGGGGCGGTACGCAGCGCCGCCGCCGTGTGCTGCGCGGCGGCCGGGGTGCAGGTCCTCGCCCTGGCGACCGGCGCGGGCCACCCCCGTACGGTCGGGCCGGTGGTGGCGGGTGTGGCGGCGGTGGTGCTGGCCGGGCTCGTGACGGCGCTGCTGGGTCGGGTGACGGCCCACCGGGTATGACCGCGTACGAGGCCCCGCGCGGCGACCCCGCGCACATCAGGACGGAAGTCACGCACACCATGCACGCCACGCACGCCACGCACGCGCGGGATGCCGGGAGGAACCTCCTCGTCCCGTTCTACGACCACCCCGCCGAGCGGCCCGAGGCCTGGGAGACGCTGATCGCGGCGGCCCCCCGGTTGTACGGCGTGGTGCTCAACCCCGCCAATGGCGCGGGCGAGGCCCCCGACCCGGCGTTCGCCGAGGCCGCTGCGCGGCTGCGGGCGGCCGGTGTCCCCGTCCTCGGCTACGCGGACACGGACTACGGCCGCCGCCCGCACGCCGACGTCGTACGCGACCTGCTGCGCCACCGCGACTGGTACGGGGCCGACGGGGCCTTCCTCGACCAGGCGGCCACCGACCCGGCGCTCCTCGCGCACTACCGGCGGCTCTCGGTCGCGGCCCGCGCGGCCGGGGCCCGCACGCTGGTCCTCAACCACGGCGCCCACCCCGACCCCGGCTACGCCGGCCTCGCGGACCTGCTCGTCACGTTCGAGGGCACCTGGGCGGCCTATCCCGAGGTGCGCGCCCCGGCGTGGACGCTGGGCCATCCGCCCGAGCGCTTCTGCCACCTCGTGTACGCGGCCCCGCCCGGCGCCCGGCTCACCACGTCCGTGCACTGCGCGGTGCCGGGCGACGTCCCGCACCCCTGGGGCACCCTGCCGCATCATTTGGAGCCCGCCCGATGAGACGCCGCCTCCCGCTCGCGCTGGTCCTGCTGCTGCTTCTGGTGGCGGGGTGTTCGTCGTCCTCGGACGAGGACGAGAAACCCGGTCCGGACGAGTCCAGCGCCGCGCCCGCCCCCACCGGGTCCCCCGGGCCCTCCGGCCCCGCGCCCACCCCGGGCGGCCCCCGCTGGCAGCCCCGGCCCGGCCTGGCCTGGCAGTGGCAGCTCACCGGGAAGCTCGACCCGACGGTGGACGTGCCGGTGTACGACGTCGACGGCTTCAACGTGTCCCGGGCGCAGGTCGACGATCTTCACCGGCGCGGACGCAAGGTCATCTGTTACGTCTCCACCGGCGCCTGGGAGGACTTCCGCCCGGACGCCGGTCGGTTCCCCAGGTCGGTGCTCGGCAAGAGCAACGGCTGGAAGGGCGAGCGCTGGCTCGACGTCCGCCGCACGGACGTCCTGGGGCCGCTGATGGCCAAGCGGTTCGACATGTGCCGGGAGAAGGGGTTCGACGCGGTCGAGCCGGACAACATGGACGGCTACGACAACGAGACCGGCTTCCCGCTCACGGGGGCGCAGCAGCTCGCGTACAACCGCCTGGTCGCGCGGCTCGCCCACGAGCGGGGGCTGGCGGTGGGGCTGAAGAACGACCTCGACCAGATCCCGGAGCTGGTGGGGGACTTCGACTTCGCGGTGAACGAGCAGTGTGCGGAGTTCGGTGAATGCGATCGGCTGGCGCCGTTCGTGAAGGCGGGGAAAGCCGTCTTCAACGTGGAGTACAAGCTGGCGCCGGGGAAGTTCTGCGATGCGGCGCGGGGGTTGCGGCTGAGCGCGATGCGGAAGGAGTTGGAGCTGGGGGTGTGGCGCCGGGCCTGTTGAGGCTCACGTTCGGCCCAGCCACAGACGGCCCGCGGACAAACGAGCCACCTGGTGTCGCGGGCTAGCCCGCGCCCAGCACCGACACGATCAGGGCCGTCGTCGTCGCCGTCTCGGCAACCGCGCCGAACACGTCCCCCGTGACCCCGCCGAAGCGGCGTACGCAGTGTGTCAGGAGCAGCTGGGCCGCCAGCAGGCCCGCTACCACCGCCAGGCCGTGGTGGAGGGCCGCGCCAAGGCCCAGCAGTGCCCACGCCCCCGCCGCGCACCCGGCCGCGACCAGCACCGCCACCCCCGCCGCCGCCCGCGGGGGAACCACGCCCGCCACCGCCGCGCCCAAGCCGTCCGGGCGGGCCGGGGGGACCGTGGGGCGGCACGTCAGGGTCAGGGTCAGGCGGGCCGTCACGGCCGCCACCGCCGTCGCCACCGCGCCCCGGGCCCAGCTCTCCGCGTACAGCTCGGTCAGGACGGCCACTTGGCCCAGGAGGACGAAGACCAGGGTGAGTACCCCGAACGGGCCGATGTCCGACTGCTTCATGATCCGCAGCGCGTCCTCCGCGGGCTTCGCGCTGCCCAGGCCGTCCGCCACGTCCGCCAGACCGTCCAGGTGCAGGCCCCGGGTGAGCGCGGCCGGGACCGCGGCCGTGGCGACGGCGGCGAGCAGCGGGCCCGAGCCGAGGAGGAGGAAGAAGCCCCCGGCGGCCGCCGCGCAGGCGCCGATCACCAGGCCCGCCAGCGGCGCCCAGAGCATTCCGGCGCGGGCCGCCTCCCTGTCCCAGCGGGTGACCCGGACCGGGAGCGCGGTGAGCGTGCCGAAGGCGAACCGTATGCCGTCCATGGGATTCATCGGCCGCAGGGTATCCCGGGCGCCGTCCCCCGCCCCACAGGGGTAAATTGCGCATATTGCGTGCACTGTTCCAATACAGGGCGGATGGGGATGAGCTGGTTCAACCGGAACTTCGTCGAGCCGGGCAAGCTTCCGATGCTGCTCGCCCTGGCGTCGTTCGTGCTGACCTTCCTCGTCACCCGTACGATCACCCGGCTCATCCGGGCCGGGCGCGGCCCGTTCCGCAACATCAAGCCGGGCGGGATGCACATCCACCATGTGGTGCCCGGGGTGATCCTCACCGTGCTGGGCGGGTTCGGGGCGGTCGGCAGTGGGCGGCACGGGATCGGCGCCGCTGTCTTCGCCGTGGTCTTCGGCGTCGGCGCGGGCCTGGTCCTGGACGAGTTCGCGCTGATCCTGCACCTGGACGACGTCTACTGGACCGAGCAGGGCCGCAAGAGCGTCGAGGTGGTGGTGCTGACCGCCGCCCTCGTCCTGCTCGCCCTCGGCGGGTTCTCGCCGCTCGGCGTCAACGACATGACGGCGCAGGAGCAGCACGACCGGGCGTCGTTCATCCTCACCCTCGGGATCAACTTCTGCTTCGTGCTGCTCGCGCTCTTCAAGGGCAAGTTCCGGCTCGCGATCATGGGCACGCTGATCCCGTTCGTGGCGCTCGTCGGCGCGATCCGGCTCGCCCGGCCCGGCTCGCCCTGGGCCCGCCGGTTCTACCGCAACCGTCCCCGGGCCCGCGCCCGGTCGGCCGTGCGCGTCTACCGGCACGACCGGCGCTGGACGCGGCTGCGGCGCCGGGCTCAGGACTTTATCGGCGGTGCCCCGGACAGGCTGCCGGTGCGCCGCCCCTGAGCGGCGCGGGCACGGCGGCGCTTCTGGCGTACGGCGGTGATCCAGCACAGCGCCCCCATCGCGATGAGCGCCGCGATGTGCTCCTTGCCCGCGAGGTTGTCCTTGATCAGCACCTCGCCGGCCATCGACGCGGCCACGATCCCGGCCGTCCAGTACGCCCGGTACCGCCAGCACACGTACACCGCGAGCCCCACCACCGCGGCCGAGGGGCCGGTGTCGACCATCTTGGCGTCCGAGGCGGGCAGCCCCAGGACGCTGTCGGGGCCCAGCGCGATGCCCACGCGCGCGTACATCGTCCCGGCCAGGGTCGCCGCGTACGCGATGAGCAGGGTGTGGCGGCGGCCGATGCAGATCTCCGCGACCCCGAAGACCAGCAGCAGCTGGACGAGCGCGCCCCAGACCGGCAGGTCCAGGGCCGGGACGAAGAGGGAGAGCGGGGTGCGCAGCAGGGAGATCCACAGTTCGTCCTCGGCCTTCACCGAGCCGAGGACCTGGACCGGTCTGAAGCCCCAGGGCTGGTTCTGCACCAGCTGGAACAACGATGTCAAAGCGACCGCGCCGAGCGTCATGGGGACCGCCCGCCAGCGCTGTGTGGTGAGCGCGTAGCGGACGGCCAGGTGGAGCGGACCCCACTCCCGCCGGGCGAACCGACGTACTGGTCCGTTGCCCGTCAGGGAGCGGGGGACCTTCACCTCTGGGACTCCAGGTGCTTGCGGTGCAGCCACTTGGGCAGCCCGGGCGCCTCCAGGAAGCCTTCGGCGCGCGCGGCCGCGATACCGATGCGCGGCAGGTCGGCGGACTTCTCGAAGAGCATGAAGCGGGGCTCCCAGATGGGGCGGTACTTGGCGTTGGCGCGGTACAGCGACTCGATCTGCCACCAGCGGGAGAAGAAGCTGAGCAGCGAGCGCCACAGCCGCAGCACGGGTCCGGCGCCGAGCTTGGAGCCACGTTCGAAGACGGAGCGGAACATCGCGAAGTTCAGCGAGACCTGAGTGATCCCGATCTCCTTGGCGCGCTGGAGGAGCTCGATGACCATGAACTCCATCAGGCCGTTCTCCGAGTCCCGGTCGCGGCGCATCAGGTCGAGGGAGAGCCCGTTCGGGCCCCACGGCACGAAGCTGAGGACGGCCCGCAGGGCGCCGTCGCCGTCGGTGCACTCCAGCATCACGCACTGACCGTCGGCCGGGTCACCCAGACGGCCCAGGGCCATGGAGAAACCGCGCTCGGTGGCGCCGTCGCGCCAGTCGTCGGCCTTGTGCAGCAGTTCGCTCATCTCATCGGCAGGGATGTCCGCGTGACGGCGGATCCTCACCTCGTACCCGGCACGCTTCACCCGGTTGTACGCCTGGCGCACGGTGCGCATGGCGCGGCCGTCCAGGGTGAAGTCGGCGGTCTCCACGAGCGCCTCGTCACCGAGTTCGAGCGCGTCCAGGCCGTGCCGGGCGTAGATGGTGCCCGCCTCCTCGCTGGCGCCCATCACCGCCGGGGTCCAGCCGTGCTCGCGCGCCTCGGCCAGCCACGGCTCGATCGCGCCGGGCCACGCCTCGGGGTCGCCGATCGGGTCGCCGGAGGCCAGCGAGACGCCGCCCACCACCCGGTAGGCCACGGCCGCCTTGCCGGTGGGGGACCAGATGACGCTCTTCTCGCGGCGCAGCGCGAAGTAGCCGAGCGAATCGCGCTCGCCCTGCTTGTCCAGGAGCGCGCGCAGCCTCTCCTCGTCCTCGACGGAGATCGGGTCGACGGCCTTGCGGTTGCGGAAGGCCGCGTAGATCACGGCGATGAGCAGCAGCGTGGACAGGACGTTGATGGCCACGTTGACCCAGCCCGGGGTGTCGATCCCGGTGATGTCGTGGTCGTCGGGGACCAGCGAGACGAGCCGCATCACGCCGTACCGCCAGCGGCCCAGGAACGTGGAGTGCTGGCTGCCCTGGTACGTGTTGGTGACCGTGACCAGGAGCGCGGCCAGCAGCGAGGTGAGCAGCAGCCCGCCGACCGCGACGACCGCCGCGAGCCTGGGGTTGGCGCGGTCGCCCTTGGCGTAGAACTCGCGGCGCCCGAGCAGCAGCGCGAGCACGAAGGCGGCGGTCAGCACGAGCGACACCCAGTTCTGCGCGTACTGCCGGATCTCCGGGAAGACCATGACGAACGCGAACAGCAGCAGGACGAGGCTGCTGAGCACCATGTTGAGGATCCAGGCGGCACGCTTGCGGCGGCGCATGGTGACCGCGAGGAACAACGTGAACACGCCCGAGGCGAACCCCGCGTCGAGCAGGTACGGCGTGAAATAGTTGTCCGTGTTGTGACGCCGAAGGTCCTGGCCCAGGGAAACCCACACGGCGCTCAGGAAGTTGATGAACGTCACGGCGCGCAGGTACCAGACGGCGAATGCCGCACTGCGTCGCGACCGGACGGTGCTCCGGTTCAATCCTTCGGTGGTCAAGCGGACTTCTCCCATGAAACGCGATCATATGGGGCATCGGACATCGCGCCTCATGGCGGTCACGGCCGCGGCCGGGGCGGTGCCCCGGCCGCACCGCGGCTCAGTCTTCGGCGCGATCCCCCTCGGTCTCCGCGCGCTCGGGCAGCTCCGCGGCCAGGGCGGCGGCGGCCTGTACGAGAGGGAGGGCGAGCAGGGCCCCGGTTCCTTCACCGACAGTGACGCCGTGGTCGAGCAGAGGGTTGAGTGCCATCCGGTCCAGTGCCTTGGACTGGGCAGGCTCACCGCTCAGCTGACCCGCCAGCCACCAGTCCGGAGCCCGGAAGGCGGCTCGCTGAGCGACCAGCGCGCAGGCCGACGAGACCACCCCGTCGAGGATGACCGGCATTCGGCGCACCGCGCACTGAAGCAGAAAACCAGTGGTCGCGGCAAGGTCGGCACCGCCGACGGCCGCCAGCAGCTCCAGTTGGTCGCCCAGAACCGGCCGCGCGCGGCGCAGCGCGTCCCGGATCGCCGCGCACTTGCGCATCCACGCCAGATCGTCGATCGCGGCCCCGCCACGCCCGGTGACGACCGAGGCGTCGGTGCCGCAGAGCGCCGCGATCAGGGTGGCCGCGGCGGTGGTGCCGCCGACGCTGAGGTCGCCGAGGACGACCAAGTCGGTGCCGGAGTCGGCCTCTTCGTCGGCGATCCTCATCCCGAGGCGTACGGCCGCCTCGGCCTCCTCGACGGTCAGCGCGTCCTCGACGTCGATCCGCCCGCTGCCGCGCCGCACCCGGTGCCGTACGACGTCCTCGGGCAGCAGCCCCGGGTCGCAGTCCAGACCGGCGTCGACGATCCGTACGGAGGTGCCCAGGCGGCGGGCGAGTACGGCGACGGGCCCCGCGCCGTCGAGCACGGACCGCACCAGGGTGTGCGCGGAGCCCGCCGGGCGGGCCGAGACACCCAGCTCGGCCACGCCGTGGTCGCCCGCGAAGAGGATCACGTGCGGGTGCTCGATGGGTTTGACCGGAACCGTGCCCTGCGCGGCGGACAGCCACTCGCCCAGCTCGTCGAGCCTGCCGAGCGCGCCGGCCGGCACGGTCAGCCGCTCCCGGCGTTCCTCGGCGTCACGCCGCACACCGCTGTCGGGGCGTTCGATCAGATCGGAGAAGTCGTCGAGATTCAGCCTGCTCATTCGCTGAACAGTACCGGCAGTTCGCGGCCGCCCCACGGGTGGTGCGGCAAGATCAGGCCCCGGCTCAGCCGCGCAGCACCAACGCCTGCCCGGCGACGACCAGAAGGACGTGTTCGCACTCGTTCGCGACCGCCGTGTTGAGCCTGCCGAGCTCGTCCCGGAACATCCGCCCGGCGCGCGTCGCGGGCACCACCCCGGAGCCCACCTCGTTGCTGACGAACACCACCGTCCTGGGGGTCGCGCGGACCGCCGCGACCAGCTCGGCCATCCGTTCCCGCACCGCCTCGGGCAGCTTCTCCTCCTCCCACGCCCCGGCCCGGTCCATCGCGTCGGTCAGCCACAGCGACAGACAGTCGACGAGCAGCGCGGGCCCGGCCGAGGCGAGCAGCGGCACCAGGTCGCAGGTCTCCTCCGTGCGCCAGGCGCCCGGCCGCCGTTCGCGGTGCAGTCCGACCCGCGCCGCCCACTCGGGATCGCCCTCGCGGGTGCCGCTCGTCGCCACGTACACGACCTCCGGGAAGGCCTCAAGACGGCGCTCGGCCTCCACCGACTTGCCCGAGCGCGCCCCGCCGAGCACCAGCGTGCGGCGCGGCAGATCGGGCACCGCGTGGTACTCGCCGACGATCAGCGTCGTCCCGTCCGGCACCGCCCGCGCCCCGGCCGCCGCCAGTCGCCGGTCCAGCTCGCGGCCGGGCAGCACGTCGTGGTCGAGGTGCGCGGCCACCACGTCGGTGGCGGGCCCCACGGCCCCCGCCGCCCGCAGCCGCGCCAGCGCGTCCGGCCGCGCCAGTACGTCGCAGACCACCATGTCGTACGGGCGCGACGCCCCGGCCATCCCCGAGGGCGTGCCGCCGGGCGGCAGATACAGCAGCCGTTCGCCCTCCGGCGAGGTCACCTCGTACCCGGTGCCCGGCGCGTCCAGCGGCACGGCCCGCACCCGGTGCCCGCTGATCAGCGTCAGGACCCGGCCGTCCGGCACCCGCCCGGCCGACGGGAGCCCCGGGGGCAGCTCCACCGCGGGCCCGTCGTGCGGATGGGTGAGCAGGACCTGCCGTACGCCCGTGAGCGAGTGCCCGGCCCGGGCGGCGGCCAGCGCGGCCCCGGGGGTCAGATCGAGCAGCAGGGCGCCGTCGACGAGCAGGGCGGTCGCGGCGCGCGCCTGCTCGCCGCGGGCCGAGGCGCACGCGGCGCAGGGACAGTCGGGGCGCGGCAGCCCGCCGGGGGCTCCGGTGCCGAGGAGAGTCAGTTCCACGAAGACGATCCTCCCGCGTCACCGCACCCGGTGCGCGCCCGGCTACGCTGCGGGCAGCAACGTGACCCGGGAGGCGGACATGGCGTGGACGTGGCGATTCGAGAAGTCCGACGGGACGGAGGTCGAGCCGGCGGTGGCGCCGGAGGAGTTCACGACCCAGGGCGACGCGGAGTCCTGGATCGGTGAGGTCTGGAAGGACCTGATGGAGGGCGGGGCCGACCAGGTGCACCTCTTCGACGACGGCAAGAAGATCTACGGCCCGATGAGCCTGCACGCCGACGCGTCCTGACGCGTCCTGACGCACGGACGTACGGAGGCACACGACGGCGCCCGCGGACCGAAGGGGTCCGCGGGCGCCGCCGCGCGCCGGGGCGGGCGCTCCGCCAGGGCGGCCGGTCTCGGATCCCGCCGCCTCGGATCCCGCCGCCTCGGATCCCGCCGCCTCAGATCTCGCCGCGCAGCTCCCGCCGCCTCAGATCTCGCCGAGGGTCACCTGGGCGGTCTTCGCCGAGCCGCCGCGCGTGTAGGTCAGCTGGATGGTCTGGCCGGGTTTGTCGGCGGCCAGCGCCTCCGACAGCGAGGTGATCGTGCTGATGTCGGTGTCCCCGAGCCGGGTGATGACGTCCCCGGCCCGCAGCCCCGCCCGGTCGGCCGCCCCGCCCTTCTTCACCTCGACGATCGCGACGCCCGCGGGCTGGTAGTTCGCGTCGACGACGGTACGCCCGGTCACCCCGAGCGCCGCCCGGCCCGAGTCGGTCACCTTGCCGCTCTTGATGATCTGGTCCGCGACCGTCTTCACCATCGAGACCGGGATGGCGAAGCCGATGCCCGCGGCCGCGCTGCCGCCCATGTCCGGGTCGGTCGCCGCCAGCGTCGGGATGCCGATGACCTCGCTGTCCAGGTTGACCAGCGCGCCGCCGCTGTTGCCGGGGTTGATCGCCGCCGACGTCTGCACCATGTTGCCGATGGTGGCGCCGGTGCCGCCGCCGCGGGGGCTCTCGGTCACCGTCCGGCCGGTCGCCGAGACGATGCCCTGGGTGACGCTGCTGGACAGGCCGAGCGGCGACCCCATCGCCAGCACGATCTGGCCCATCTCGACCTTCGAGGAGTCGCCGAACCTGGCGGGCTTGAGGCCCTTCGGCAGCGAGTCCAGCTTGATCACCGCGAGGTCCTGCTCGGGGTAGGCCGCCACCAGCTTGGCGGTGATCGCGCCGCCGCCGGTGGCGGTGGACACCTTGAAGGTCCTCTCGCCGCCCACCACATGGGCGTTGGTGACGATGTGCCCCTGGGCGTCGTAGACGATGCCGGAGCCCAGGCTGTTGGCCGCGTCGATCTGGACGACCGACGGCAGTACATCCTTGATCACCCGCTCGTAGTCGGCCTGCAGCCCGTTGCCGTCCGCCTTGCGGGGCGCCTCGGCCTCCTTCGGCGCGGCCACGTCGGCCTGCGCCGGGGAGGAGTGCGACACGCCGGAGCCGGAGCCCGAGCCCGAGCAGCCGGCCAGCAGGGCGGTGGCGCACAGGGCCGCCGCCAGGGGGAGGAGCGACCGGCGAACCCGGTCGCGGTTCACGGATCCATCCATGTTCCGCAGTATTGCCCCGCCCCCGGCGAACGGCCTCCCACGACGGGCCGATCAGGTCGGAACGATCAGGTCGGTCCAATCAGGTCGGACCGGTCCCGTGGACGAAGCCGCAGCGCCCCCCCGATCACGCCGTCGCCAGGAACTGCGTCGCCGCCAGCTCCCCGTACAGCGGGTCCCCGGCCACCAGCTCGGCGTGGGTGCCCACCGCCC
This sequence comes from Streptomyces sp. NPDC023838, assembly GCF_040639555.1. Classification (NCBI taxonomy): domain Bacteria; kingdom Bacillati; phylum Actinomycetota; class Actinomycetes; order Kitasatosporales; family Streptomycetaceae; genus Streptomyces; species Streptomyces sp. NPDC023838. The sequence continues at coordinate 38,557 of NZ_JBFAAD010000005.1, read as the reverse complement.
GTACCCTGCCCGCCTCCATGACCACGATCCGGTCCGCCAGCGTCACCGTGGACAGTCGGTGCGCCACCACCAGGACCGTCGTCTCCCGCGCGGCCTCGGCCACCACGTCGCGCAGCGCCAGCTCGTTGACCGCGTCCAGCTGCGAGGTCGCCTCGTCCAGGAGCAGCAGCCGGGGCCTGCGCAGCAGCGCGCGGGCGATGGCCACGCGCTGGCGCTCACCGCCCGACAGCTTGGACCCGCGGTGCCCCACCACGGTCTCCAGGCCGTCCGGCAGCCGCTCCACCAGCGCGTCCAGCTTCGCCCGTACGAGGACGTCGGCGATCTCCGCGTCCGTGGCGTCGGGGGCGCCGAAGACCAGGTTCTCGCGGACGGTCCCGGCCAGCACGGGGGAGTCCTGCTCGACATAGCCGATGGTGGCGCGCAGCTCGGCCAGCGGCCAGTCGCGCACGTCCCGGCCGTCGATCAGGATCCGGCCGCCGGTCGCCTCGTAGAACCGCTCGACCAGGCCGAAGACGGTCGTCTTGCCCGCGCCCGAGGGCCCCACGAAGGCGGTCATCCCGGCGCCCGGCACCTCGAAGGAGACCCCGTGGTGGACGTACGGAAGGTCGTCGCGGTAGCGGAAGGTCACCTCGTCGAAGACCACCGAGGCGGGTTTGGTGCGCGGCGAGGGCGCGGCGCCGGCCTCCCACTCCTCGGTCTCCAGGCGCTCGGCCTCCTCGATCCGGGCGATCGCGGCGGAGCCCACCTGGTACTGGGTGGCCGCCTGCACCAGCTTCGAGACCGGGTCGATCAGATAGAACAGGAACAGCAGGAACGCGACGAGCGTCGAGACCGAGATCGCGCCCGAGGCGACCCGCGCGCCGCCGATCCCGAGCACCGCCAGGAACGACACCTGCACGGCGAGGCCCACCGAAGTCCCGGCCACCGACTGCCACTTGGCCGAGCGGACCCCGTGCCGCCAGGCCTCCGCGGCCGCCGCGTCCACCACCGCCGTCTCGCGCTCCTCGGCGCCGGAGGCCTTGAGGGTGCGGAAGGCGCCGAACGCCCGCTCCAGGACGGTGGATATCTCGGCCACCGACTCCTGCGCCCGCGCGGTCGCCCGGGCGATCTGCGGCATCACCATCGCCACCGCGGAGCCGATCAGCACGATCACGCCGAGCGTGACGCCGAGCAGCACCGCGTCCATATAGGCCATCATCGCGATCGTCGCGAGGAAGGTCAGCCCGCCGGTGGCGGCCGAGACCACGGACTGGGTGGTGACCGCCCGCAGCAGAGTGGTGTCGGAGGTCACCCGGGACATCAGGTCACCCGGGGGCAGCCGCTCGACCTCGGGCAGCCGCAGCCGCAGCAGCCGGCCGATCAGGGTGCGCCGGGCGGCGAGCACCACGGACTCGGCGGTGCGCTCCAGGACGTACGCCCCGAACGACTCGACCACCGTGCCCACCACCACGAGCGCGGTGAGCAGGACGAGCACCCCCGCGATCGGCTCGTCCCCGCCGAGGCGGTCCACCAGCGCCTTGGCGGCCAGTGGCTGGGCGAGCCCGGTGGCGGCGCCCGCCAGGGTCAGTAACGCCCCCAGGGCGACGGTGGCGCGATGGGGCCGGAAGTGGCGGTAAAGGGCCCGCCAGGTCTCCCGGGCGGGCAGCTTGGAGCGCTCTGCGTCAGTGGTCACACCGGTAGGACGTGAAAAAGCCCGCCCTACCTGACTCACCCGAACGGAGCGGTCAGCCCCGCACTCCGCACAGGTGCAGCAGCGCCGCGACCCGGCGGTAGGGATCGGTGCGGCCCGCCTTGTCCTCGGCGGCGAGCAGCCGGTCGAGCTCCTCGGCGGCCGGGAGCTGGACGTCGTTGGACACGTTGTCCGTGAAGACGCGCACGCCGTACCAGGCGTGCAGCGGGGCCGCGATGCCATCCAGGGTGCGGGTCAGGTTCTCCAGCCGGTCGGCGCGGACCGGGAGCCCCAGGCGGTTGGTGTACGCGTCGGTGTCGAAGGCCGAGAGCGCGGCGGACCAGTCACCGGCGAGCCCGGGGCGCATCGCGAGCGCGTCCGCGTTCCGTACCAGCAGCGAGAGCAGGCCGCCGGGGGCCAGCATCCGGGCCAGGCCCGCCAGCATGGCGTCCGGCTCCTGGACGTACATCAGTACGCCGTGGCAGAGCACCACGTCGAAGGAGCCGGGCAGGAAGTGCACCCCGGTCTCGTTGCCGTCGCCCTCGATCAGCCGGACCCGCTCGCGGATGCCCTCCGGCTCGGTGGCCAGCGACTCGCGGGCCACCCTGAGCATCTCGGGGTCGGACTCCAGACCGGTCACCGTGTGCCCGGCCCGGGCCAGCCGCAGGGCCTGGGTGCCCTGGCCCGTACCGACGTCGAGGACGCGCAGGCGCTGGCCGACCGGGAACCGGGCGGCTATCTGCTCGTCGAGCTGACGGGCCACGAGCTCCTGGCGCACGGTGTTGCGCAGACCGCTCAGGCCCTTGAGCCAGTCGCCGGAGGCGCCGCTGAAGGCGGCGACTTCCGTGCTCAGGGTCGTTCCCCACGCTTGACCTGCGGCTTCGGCAGACGAAGCCGACGCATCTGGAGCGTACGCATCAGGCCGTACGCCACCGCGCCCTTGGTCGGCTCGTCGGCGAAGCGCTCCTTGAGCTGCTTCTTGAGACGGAACGCCAGACCGATGGAGTCGAGCACGATCAGCACGATCACCACGAGCCACAGCAGCAGCGCGATGTTCTGCAGGCTGCCGATCCGGACCATCGAGAGGACCAGGATGATCACCGCGAGGGGCAGGAAGAACTCGGCGACGCAGAACCGCGAGTCGACGTAGTCGCGCACGAACTTGCGCACGGGGCCCCTGTCGCGGGCGGGCAGATAGCGCTGGTCGCCGTTGGCGAGCGCCTCGCGCTGCTTGGCCAGCTCGATACGGCGGACCTCGCGCGAACGCTTGGCGGCCTCCTTGCGGTCGCTCGGCACGGTCGACGCACGGCGGCGCTGGGTCTGCGCCTCACTCCGCTTGGGAGTGGGGCGGCCCTTGGGTGCCTCGGGGTCGCGGGGCTGCTTGGAGAGGTCCGCCGTCACCTTGTCGGTGGGGGCCTTCTCGTCATTGGAACGGCTACGGAACACAAAGCCCAAGGGTACGGGGTCGCGCGCATGGACCACAGGCCGGTGGGGAACGATCCCGCAACGCCTTGCGTCAGTAGGGATGTGATTACGGGGGGCCACCTACTCCTTGCGCCGGAGCGGGCGGGGACGCAGTCGTCCTTGCGGATGACCGCATCCGCGCCCGAACAGTGCGGTAATGGATGCAGGGCCCGTACTGTGGGTTCTGTTGCAGCAGCTGGTGCTGGAGTCCGTCAGAAGGGGGCGCGCGAAGCCCATGAGCGGTGTCATGAAGCGTATGGGGATGATCTTCCGCGCGAAGGCGAACAAGGCCCTTGACCGGGCCGAGGACCCGCGCGAGACCCTCGATTACTCGTACCAGAAGCAGCTGGAGCTGCTTCAGAAGGTGCGCCGCGGAGTCGCCGACGTGGCGACCTCGCGCAAGCGGCTCGAACTGCAGCTGAACCAGCTCCAGAGCCAGTCCACCAAGCTGGAGGACCAGGGCCGCAAGGCGCTGGCGCTCGGCCGTGAGGACCTGGCGCGCGAGGCGCTGACCCGCCGTGCCTCGCTCCAGCAGCAGGTCACCGACCTGGAGACACAGCACCAGACCCTGCAGGGCGAGGAGGAGAAGCTCACCCTCGCGGCCCAGCGGCTCCAGGCCAAGGTCGACGCCTTCCGCACCAAGAAGGAAACGATCAAGGCGACGTACACGGCGGCCCAGGCGCAGACCCGGATCGCCGAGTCCTTCTCGGGCATCTCCGAGGAGATGAGCGACGTCGGCATGGCCATCCAGCGGGCCGAGGACAAGACCGCGCAGCTCCAGGCGCGGGCCGGCGCGATCGACGAGCTGCTGGCCTCCGGCGCCCTCGACGACCAGTCCGGCCTCCAGAAGGACGACCTCCAGGCCGAGCTCGACCGCATCTCCGGTGGTACGGATGTAGAGCTGGAACTGCAGCGGATGAAGGCCGAGCTGACCGGCGGCACGTCGGGCCAGCAGGCCATCGAGGGCGGCACCGCCGGCCCGCAGGACCGTCCGCAGCAGCAGACCCCCCGCTTCGACAAGCAGTAGGGCCGAGGGCCAAGGAGGAGTCGCCATGATCGTACGGATCATGGGGGAGGGCCAGGTGAAGGTGGCGGACAGCCACCTCGCCGAGCTCAACAAGCTGGACGACGAGCTGCTGGAGGAGATGGAGGCGGGGGACGAGTCGGGCTTCCGCCGGACCCTGGGCGCGCTCCTGGACGCGGTGCGCCGTCTGGGCGACCCCCTCCCGGACGACGCCCTGGAGCCGTCGGAGCTCATCCTCCCGGCCGGGGACGCGACCCTGGACGAGGTCAGGGAGATGCTCAGCGACGACGGGCTGATCCCGGGCTGAGCGTTCCGCCGCGCGTGCGGCGCGCCCAGCCCCGCGCCCCTCAAGGGGGTGCGGCATCGCCTGGGCACCTCAAGGGGGTGCGTGCGGTACCGCCTCGGCCCGGACCGGCTCCGCACGGCGCCCGTGCCCCGTACCGTAGGGAGGCGTGACGTTCGCCCGTATGCACGGATGGCTCCGCGCCCACCCCCTCGCCGGGGACGCCGCCCTCGCCGGGGTCGTCCTCGTCTGCATGGTCGTCGGCTCCTTCGCCGACCCGCACGGCTCCAACGGCCCCGTCTTCGGGACCAGGACCCCCAGCGCGACCGCCCTCGTCCTCGCGGTGCTCGGCGCCGTCTCCCTGGTGCTGCGCCGCCGCAGCCCCCTCGCGGTCCTCGGTCTGACCGGCGGCGTCACCGTCGCCGACCTGCTCGCGGGGAACTCGCCCGCCCCGATCGCGATCGCCCCGGTCGTCGCGCTGTACACGGTCGCCGCGCACACCGACCGCGCCACCACCTACCGCGTCGGCATCACCACCATGGGCGTCCTCACGGCGACCGCGATGTTCTTCGGGGACGCGCCCTGGTACGCGCAGGAGAACGTCGCCGTGCTCGCCTGGACCGGCCTCGCCGCGACCGCCGGTGACGCCGTCCGCAGCCGCCGGGCCATCGTGGAGTCCATCCGCGAGCGCGCCGAGCGGGCCGAGCGCACCCGCGAGGAGGAGGCGCGCCGCCGGGTCGCCGAGGAGCGCCTGCGCATCGCCCGCGACCTGCACGACGTCGTCGCCCACCACATCGCGCTGGTCAACGTCCAGGCCGGGGTCGCCGCGCACGTCATGGACAAGCGCCCCGACCAGGCCAAGGAGGCCCTCGCGCACGTACGCGAGGCCAGCCGCTCGGCGCTGAACGAACTGCGCGCCACCGTCGGCCTGTTGCGCCAGTCCGGCGACCCCGAAGCCCCCACCGAGCCCGCCCCGGGCCTCGCGCTCCTGGACGACCTGCTGGCGGGCTTCCGCCGCGCGGGCCTCCCCGTCGAGCTCGCCCCGCTGGACGCGGCCGTGAGCTCCGGGCTCCCGGCGGCCGTGGACCTCGCCGCGTACAGGGTGATCCAGGAGGCGCTCACCAACGTACGCAAACACGCCGGTCCGGACGCGAAGGCCGAGGTCAGCGTGGTGCGGGTGGGGCCGAACGCGGAGATCACGGTCATCGACAACGGCACCGGGAACGGCGACAACGGCACCGGGAACGGCGACTGCGCCGCCGGGGGCGGCGGCGGGGGCCACGGTCTGCTGGGGATGCGCGAGCGCGTCAGCGCGCTCGGCGGCACCTGCACGGCGGGACCCCGCTACGGCGGCGGCTTCCGGGTGCAGGCGATACTGCCGGTCAAGACGGCCGACACGGCCCGTACGGCAGGGCCCCGCGAGGCGGCCGACGCCGTGCGGGCGGCCGAGGGACCGGGGGAAGGCTGCGCATGACGATCAGGGTGGTACTCGCGGACGACCAGGCACTGCTGCGCTCCGCCTTCCGCGTCCTCGTCGACTCCGAGCCGGGCATGCACGTGGTGGGCGAGGCGTCTGACGGGGCCGAGGCGGTCGCCGTGGCCCGCTCGACCCGGGCGGACGTGGTCCTGATGGACATCCGGATGCCCGGCACGGACGGCCTCGCCGCCACCCGCATGATCAGCGAGGACCCCGAACTCGCCGATGTGCACGTGGTGATGCTCACGACCTTCGAGGTCGACGAGTACGTGGTGCAGTCGCTGCGGGCGGGCGCCTCGGGTTTCCTGGGCAAGGGCGCCGAGCCGGAGGAGCTCCTGAACGCCATCCGGATCGCGGCGGCCGGCGAGGCCCTGCTCTCGCCGCTGGCGACCAAGGGCCTCATCGCCAGCTTCCTCGCCCAGGGCGGCAGCTGGGACGGCTCCGGCGACCCGCCCGGCGCCCACGCCGAACGCCTGGCGGCCCTCACCGGCCGCGAACGCGAAGTCCTCGTCCAGGTCGCGGGCGGCCTCTCCAACGACGAGATCGCCGAGCGCCTGGTAGTCAGCCCTCTCACGGTCAAGACCCACGTCAACCGCGCGATGGCCAAACTGGGCGCCCGCGACCGGGCCCAGCTGGTGGTGATCGCGTACGAGTCGGGGCTGGTGCGCCCGAGGGTCGAGTAGCCGACTGGCGCGCGCTGTATGTGTAAGGGCCGCTCCCCATGGGGGAGCGGCCCTTACACATACGTACCTGCTTCCTACGGAAGCGCCAGCATCCGCTCCAGCGCCAGCTTCGCGAAGCTCTCCGTCTCCGCGTCCACCTGGATCTGGTTGATCAGCTTGCCGTCCGCGAGGGACTCCAGCGTCCACACCAGGTGCGGCAGGTCGATCCGGTTCATCGTCGAGCAGAAGCAGACCGTCTTGTCGAGGAAGACGATCTCCTTGTCCTCCGCGGCGAATCGATTCGCCAGACGGCGGACGAGGTTCAGCTCCGTGCCGATGGCCCACTTCGACCCGCGCGGCGCCGCCTCCAGCGCCTTGATGATGTACTCCGTCGAACCCACGTAGTCCGCGGCGGCGACGACCTCGTGCCTGCACTCGGGGTGCACCAGCACGTTCACGCCCGGGATGCGCTCCCGTACGTCGTTGACCGAGTCCAGCGAGAACCGGCCGTGCACCGAGCAGTGGCCGCGCCACAGGATCATCTTGGCGTTCCGCAGCTCCTCGGCGGTCAGACCGCCGTTGGGCTTGTGCGGGTTGTAGAGCACGCAGTCCTCCAGCGACATCCCCATGTCGCGGACGGCGGTGTTGCGGCCCAGGTGCTGGTCCGGCAGGAAGAGCACCTTCTCACCCTGCTCGAAGGCCCACTCCAGCGCCTTCTTGGCGTTGGACGAGGTGCAGATCGTGCCGCCGTGCTTGCCCGTGAAGGCCTTGATGTCGGCGGAGGAGTTCATGTAAGAGACGGGCACGACCTGTTCGGCGACCCCCGCCTCGGTCAGCACGTCCCAGCACTCGGCGACCTGCTCGGCGGTGGCCATGTCGGCCATCGAGCAGCCGGCCGCCAGGTCCGGCAGCACGACCTTCTGGTCGTCCGAGGTCAGGATGTCCGCGGACTCGGCCATGAAGTGCACACCGCAGAAGACGATGTACTCGGCCTCCGGCTTCGCGGCGGCGTCCCGGGCCAGCTTGAAGGAGTCACCGGTGACGTCGGCGAACTGGATGACCTCGTCGCGCTGGTAGTGGTGGCCGAGCACGAAGACCTTGTCCCCGAGCTTCTCCTTGGCCGCGCGGGCCCGCGCCACCAGGTCCGGGTCGGACGGGGACGGCAGGTCGCCGGGGCACTCCACGCCGCGCTCGCTCTTCGGGTCGGCCTCGCGGCCGAGCAGCAGCAGGGCGAGCGGCGTCGGCTGGACGTCCAGGGGCTGGGCGGTGGTCACGTCACGCACCCTTTCTCTTTCGCAGACGAGTTTTCGTCTAAATGACGCTATCTATCATAACTGCTTCACGTCAGTTTGACGATGGCCATAGCGTCGATGTGACACATCCCCTTTCGACTCTGTCCACAGGTCTTTTCCGGCCGGGTGCCGGGTGTGCGAGCATGAAGGGGAGCCAAGACACACGCATGGCCCGGAATGAATCCGGGGCACCGCCGGTTGCAACCGTCGGCAAGCAGTCTCCGTACAACCCGGGAGAGAAGCAGATGTCCGTATCGGACGAGACCACCACTGTGAGCGACGGCATCCTCCTGTCCGACGCCGCCGCGGCCAAGGTCAAGGCCCTCCTTGACCAGGAAGGCCGGGAAGACCTGGCGCTGCGCGTCGCGGTCCAGCCCGGCGGCTGCTCCGGCCTGCGCTACCAGCTCTTCTTCGACGAGCGCTCGCTCGACGGCGATGTCGTCAAGGACTTCGACGGCGTCAAGGTCGTCACCGACCGCATGAGCGCCCCGTACCTGGGCGGCGCCTCGATCGACTTCGTGGACACGATCGAGAAGCAGGGCTTCACGATCGACAACCCGAACGCGACGGGCTCCTGCGCCTGCGGCGACTCCTTCAGCTGAGGCGTACGGCTCCGCGAGCCGCGACGCTTCGTACGTACGAGGAGGGCGGGCACCCCACGGGGTGCCCGCCCTCCTCGTCTGTGTACGCCGGGCGGTCTGTCTGCGCCGGGCGGTCTGTGTACGCCGGGCCCGCTCAGCTCTTGGGCAGCGCCTTCCCGGTGTTGGCGTCCACCACCTGACGCTCACCCAGCGTCTGGTGCAGCGTCACCGAGACCGTCTCCTTCTTGGCGATCATGGAGCAGATCTTCTTGGGGTCGTGGTGCGCGACGCCCACCGTGACCCGGACCTCCGTGCCGCTCTCGTCCGCGGTCGCCGCGTAGGTGTCGCAGATCCCGCCCCAGAAGGTCACGGTCAGCGTCCGGCCGTCCTGGTCGATCGCGTACGAGACCAGGGCCTGGTGGCCGACCGGTGACGACCCGGACGGCGTCGGCAGGGGAGTGCCGGGCCCGGACGGCGGCACGGGCGGCTTCGCCAGGTACTTCGGGGCCAGCGCCGGGGCCGTGACGGTGACCGGCTGCGCGGCGCCGGTCGGCCTCACCTGGAAGAGCCACGACGGCACGAGCGCCTGCCGCCCGTCCACGTACTGCGCGGAGAGCCCGAACACCGCCTTGTCGATGGTCACCGTCGAGGGTGTGCCCTGCTTGCACGGCTGGTGCTGGATGTTGCCCTGCGGGTCACTGGGCAGCTTGCGCTGCGGGTCGCTCGGCAGCCTGCCCCTGGTGGGCTCGCCCTGCGGCTGGTCCTCCAGCGGCACCGGGCCCGTGCAGTCCTTGCTCGCCGGACGCCCGCCGCCCGAACCGTTCAGCTGCTTCAGCGTCTCCTCGCCGCTCAGCACGGGGTACGTGGCGCCCTTCTCCGGCGCCTTCAGCTGGCCGCTGCCGCCGACCACTTGGCCGTCGGGGCCGATCTGGACTCCGGTCGTCCAGCCGTACGTGGGCAGGCCGCCGATCACCGGGTCCGCGTTCACCACCCGGACCGCGCCCATCAGCTGGGACGCGTCCAGCTTGGCGTCGTCCTGGCCGAGCGCCTTCAGTACGGGGGCGGCCGCGGCCTTCGCGGCCTGCTCGCTCACCGGGGAGCCGCCTCCCGTGGGGTCGTGCTCGCCCGGCGCGATGCCCGGGTTCGAGGTCGTGGAGGTGTCCGCTCCGGTGGTGTGCATGGGGCACTTGCTGCCCTTGGGGCAGTTGTCCGTGCCGCCGCCGCCGTACCGGGCGAACGTCCAGGCGCCCGGCGCCTTCTGATTAACCGTCAGGACCGGACCACCGCCGTCCTTGGTGATCCCGGCCTTCCAGACCGGCCCCTCGAGGCGGGGGGCGCCGTCGATCCCGAGCGCCTTCGCCAGCTTCGCCACCTCGGCCTCGCCGACCGTGCCGCCCGGGCGGTACACCGCCGCCTTCGTCGGGCCGTCGGGAAGCTTCCCCCCGGCGCGGTAGACCACTCCGTTCGGGTCCGGTTCGCCGGGGGCGATGCCCTCCCTGCCGCTGTCCAGGCCCAGCGGCGGCGGAGTGGAGTCCGCCCCCGCCCCGGCCTTTCCGTCCGCGGCGCCCTCGGCGGCGGGCGAGCCGCCCGAGGCGGTGGACGCCCAGTACGCCCCGCCGCCGCCCGCGACCAGCACCGCCGCCGCGACCGAGGCGAGGACGAAGGGGGATCGTCGCGTCCGCCGCTGTTGCGACTCTTCCTGCGTGTGCTCGCTGCTCACCGCATCGCTCCTGTCCAGTCGTATCCCGCATCCCCTTTACGGGGGACAGGCCTTGGACGGAGCGGGGGAGCGCACGGTTCCCTCCGCGCGCTGCCCCGTCGCCCGGGCCGGCCCGGGCGCGCCTTCGGCCCCGCTCAGTCGCCGTACTCGGACATCGTGGCGATGAGCCGGACCGAGTCGTCCGGCACGGACACCCCGTGGATGCGGGACGGTGGTACGGGCGCGGGCCCGGGCTCCGTCGGGACCACCCAGTGGGGCGCCATCCGCGCACAGGCGCCGCGCAGCGCCGCCAGGCCCGGTTCGGACGCCGTGACATTCCCGGTCTGCTCCATGGTTTCCATGTTCCGCACCGTATGCATCGGGAGCCAAGCGAAAAAAGGCCTACTATCGGGTAGTTTCAGCCCTTCAGACGAGTCCCCCGGACCGGGTAGCGTTAACTGTCAACAGTCCTCCACGCAGGAGTGTCCTAGCCGTGCGTATCGCTGTCACCGGCTCCATCGCCACCGACCACCTCATGACCTTCCCCGGCCGATTCGCCGACCAGCTGGTCGCCGATCAGCTGCACACGGTCTCCCTCTCCTTCCTCGTCGACAACCTCGACGTGCGCCGGGGCGGTGTGGGCGCGAACATCTGCTTCGGAATGGGGCAGCTCGGCACCCGGCCGATCCTCGTCGGGGCCGCCGGCTCCGACTTCGACGAGTACCGGGCCTGGCTGGACCGCCACGGGGTGGACACGAACTCGGTCCGCATCTCCGAGGTCCTGCACACCGCCCGCTTCGTGTGCACCACGGACGCCGACCACAACCAGATCGGCTCCTTCTACACGGGCGCGATGAGCGAGGCCCGCCAGATCGAGCTCCAGTCGGTGGCCGAGCGCGTGGGCGGCCTCGACCTGGTGCTCATCGGCGCCGACGACCCCGAGGCGATGCTCCGCCACACGGAGGAGTGCAAGACGCGCGGGATCCCGTTCGCGGCGGACTTCTCGCAGCAGATCGCCCGGATGTCGGGCGACGACATCCGTACGCTCCTCGATGGCGCGAAGTACCTCTTCTCCAACGAGTACGAGAAGGGGCTCATCGAGTCCAAGACCGGCTGGAGCGACGCGGAGATCCTGGGGAAGGTCGACTACCGGGTCACCACCCTCGGCTCGCGGGGCGTGCGCATCGAGCGCGTCGGCGAGGACGCGATCGAGGTCGGCTGCCCGGACGAGGAGGCGAAGGTCGACCCGACCGGCGTCGGCGACGCGTTCCGCGCGGGCTTCCTGTCGGGGCTGTCGTGGGGCGTCGGCCACGAGCGGGCCGCGCAGGTCGGCTGCATGCTGGCGACGCTGGTGATCGAGACGCTGGGCACCCAGGAGTACCAGCTGCGGCGGGCCCACTTCATGGACCGCTTCACGAAGGCGTACGGGGACGAGGCGGCGGCGGAGGTCCGGGCGTACCTGGCGTAGCGGCGGAGCCCCCGCCCGCCCGCCCTTTCGGTGGGGGGTACTCCGTACCCCCCACTCCGGTAGCCCCGGCGCTGCGCGCCGGGGCTGCGTGCGGCTTGATGCCCGCTCCGCGGTGGGGCCTGCCCCACCCGCCCGCCCTCACCGGTGGGGGGGTACTCCGTACCCCCACACTCCCGTAGCCCCGACCGCTCCGCGGCGGGGCTGCGCGCCGCCCGCGGTCCGCTTCGCGGTGGGGCCCGGTCCTGCCGTTGCGCTCCGCGCGCCGCCGCGGTCCGCTTCGCGGTGGGGCCCGGTCCTGCCGTTGCGCTCCGCGCGGCGCCGTGGTCCGCTCCGTGGTGGGGCCCGGTCCTGCCGTTGCGCTCCGCGCGGCGCCGTGGTCCGCTCCGTGGTGGGGCCCGGTCCTGCCGTTGCGCTCCGCGCGCCGCCGCGCTGCGCCTGGACCCTTGCGGTTCGTCGCGCGGCCGCGGGCCGGTGGGGGCTGGTCGCGCAGTTCCCCGCGCCCCTCAAGGCCCCCCGCCGTGCGCAACCTCCGCCGCCGCTGTGGGTCATCGTGCCGCCAGGGGCAACCTCGCGGCCCGCCGGGCCCGCGCCCCTCAAGTCCCCCGCTGTGCGCAACCTCCGCCGCCGCTGTGGGTCATCGTGCCGCCAGGGGCAACCTCGCGGCCCGCCGGGCCCGCGCCCCTCAAGTCCCCCGC